>JBCDFF010000033.1:0-19444 GCA_039178415.1 Bacteroidota bacterium | reverse complement strand
GGCTTCCTAACATCGCTCGACCTCGACTTCGTCCTGAACAACCTGCTGCTCGTGGCGATGAGCAAGCTGCTCACCACGCGCGGCGCGCTGCTGCTCGACGAGCACCGCACGACCCACACCGACCGCGACTACCGCGTGGCCGCGGCCAAGGGCATGGCGCGCGACCCCGGCGGACTGATCGCCGGGCAGACCGTCCACCTCGACGCCGCCGAGGGCGCAGCCTGGGTCGGCGACGACGTGCCCCTGCCGCTCCGCGAGGCGGGGCTGCACCTCGCGCTGCCGCTCCGCTACAAAGACGACGTGATCGGGCTGCTCGGCCTCGGCAAGCGCGCCCGCGGCGGCGACTACGAGGCGGGCGAGGTCGCGTTCGTGCGCTCGCTCGTCAACATGGCGGCCCCGGCGGTGCACAACGCGCGGGTGGCGGAGGAACTGGAGACCGCCAACCAGAACCTCGCCGCGCGGGTGCAGGAGCTCAACACGCTCTTCGACCTCTCGCAGCGCTTTGGGCGTACGCTCGACCGCGACGAGGCCGTCAAGCTGGTGTCGTTCTCGCTGCTCGGGCAGCTCCTCGCTAAGCGCCACCTCATCCTTGTACGCAACGAGATCGGCCAGCTCACCCGTGCCATCGAACGCGGCGGCACGACCGACCTGCCTGCCGACCTCCTCGCGCAGCTCTCGACGCTCCACGCGCCGGTCTTCCTAGACGAGCACTGCGCCGAAGACTGGATCGCGCTGCGCGAGGCGGGCTTCCGCGTCCTCGTGCCCATCGGCGGGCGCGACGTCACGCGCGGCGTCTTCGCGCTCACGCACGCCACCAACCGGCCCTACACCGACCGCGAAGTCGAGTTCGTGACGTCGCTCGGCACGTTGGCTTTCACGTCGCTGGAGAACGCGGAACTCGTCGAGGCGCGCGTGGAGAAGGAGCGGTTGGAGGAAGAGATGCGGCTCGCGCGGACGATCCAGGAGCGGCTGCTCCCGACGGCCCCACCGACCACCGATGAGCTCGACATTGCCACCCTTGCGCTCCCGAGCCGCCACGTCGCAGGCGACTACTTCGACCTGATCCCGCTCGACGACGGCACCCTCCTCGTCGCCATCGCGGACGTATCGGGCAAGGGCATGCCCGCTTCGCTCCTGATGGCCAACCTCCAGGCGTGCTTGCAGGTGCTGCGCGGCTCCGGCCTCGACCTCGCCTCGGCGACCGCGCGCATCAACCGCGTCGTCCACGGCAACACGGGTGCGGCGTCGTTCATCACGTTCTTCTGGGGCATCTACGACCCCGCCACCGGTCGCTTCGACTATGTCAACGCGGGCCACAACCCGCCGATGCTGCTCCGCGCCGACGGCACGCTCGACCTGCTCGAAGACGGCGGCCTCATCCTGGGCGTCCTCGCCGACTTCACCTACGACGAGGGCACGACGACGCTCGCCCCCGGCGACGTGCTCGCGCTCTTCACCGACGGCGTCACCGAGGCGCACGGCCTCACCCTAGACGGCGACCACACCGAGGCTGAGGACTACGGCGAGGACCGCCTCGAAGCTGTCCTCCGCGCGCACCACGCCGAGGCCGCTGGGGCCATCCTCGACGCGCTCCACGCCGACGTGCGCGCCTACACCGACGACGCCCCGCTCTCCGACGACCTCACCGCGCTCGTACTCAAGCGGGGCTAGCTCGTCCCAGTTCGTTGCTGCCTGTGCCTGCTTTGCCCGTGCCTGCTTTACCCTCCCCCCCGCTCGCGGCCTTGCCCCAGCCTACGCCACGCCGCTTCAACGCCGAGGCGCTGCCGGACATGACGCCGGAGATGCTGGCGGTGGCCCCGCTGGCCCGCGCCGAGACGATCCCGTCGCGGTGGTACACCGACCCGCGCGTGCTCGACTTTGAGCAGGCGACGATGCTCCGGCAGACCTGGCACTACGTCGGCCACGCGAGCCAGCTACCGGGACCGGGCCATTTCCTGCGCGCCGATGTGGCGGGCGAGCCGCTCGTGGTCGTCCGCGGCAAAGACGAGAAGGTTCGCGCCTTCTACAACGTGTGTCGCCACCGAGGCGGGCCCCTCGCGACCGAAGACCGCGGCTGCGCGCGGATGCTCCAATGCCAGTACCATGGCTGGACGTACACGCTCGACGGCATGCTGCGCGGCGTCCCGCGCTTCGACTGCACGGAGCTGTTCGACAAGCGCGACTACGGCCTCGTGCCCGTCGAGGTCGCGGCGTGGGACGGGCTGCTGTTTGTGCGGCTGGAGGCGGGCGGCCCGTCGCTGGACGCGCTGCTCGACGGCATTGCCGAGCGGATCGCGCCGCTGCACCTCGGCGGGCTGCGCTTCCACGGCCGCGTGGCTTATGACGTGGCGTGCAACTGGAAGGTCTACGTGGACAACTACCTCGAAGGCTACCACCTCCCGCTCGTCCACCCCGATCTGTGCAAGACGCTCGACGTGCGTGCCTACGTCACGGAGACGTTCGCCTACCACAGCCTCCAGCACAGCCCGCTCCGCGACGGCGACGGCAACCCCTACGGCGACGGCGAGGCGTTTTACTACTTCGCCTTCCCCAACACGATGCTCAACATCCTGCCGGGGCGGCTCCAGGTCAACAGCGTCCTCCCGACGGGTCCGGCCTCGTGCCGCGTGCTGTTCGACTATGTCTATGCCGACCTCGACACGCCTGCGGCGCAGCAGCGCATCGCGGAAGACCTCGCGTTCAGCGACGCCGTGCAGCAGGAGGACATCGACGTGTGCGAGCACGTCCAGCGCGGGCTCGCCTCAGCGGGCTACGACCGAGGACGGTTCTCCGTCGAGTGCGAGCGCGGCGTCTACCACTTTCAGACGCTGCTGAAAGCGGCCTATGCCGCGGCGCTTGGCGTGTGAGCCCACGCCCCCTCTCCAACGGCCTCACGGCGTTGCGCACGCGCCAAGTGTAGCGCCCTGGTTGAGGTAGGTCTGCACGACGCTGCGGAGGACCTCGCGCGTGGTGCCGCTGACGCAGATCGTGCGCGTCTCCGAGGTCGGGTCGTCGATCTCGGCACTGCGGAGCTCGGTCGGCGTCTGGTGCTGCACGTTCGTGCCGAGGTGCTGCACGTCGGGAATCGCGAAGCCGAGGCGGCGGCCGATGGGGATGAGCGCGCCGATGTCGAAGGTGAGCGCGTCGTTGGCGTCCATCTCCAAGCGGGTGCCGAGGTCCTGGCCGTTCTGGATGCGCTGGCGCAATTGGGCTTCTTGCTGGGCGTCGCTCTGGCGCTCGGCCCCGCGGCGGTGCCAGTAGATGGCTGCCTCGTAGATCATGTCGTCGTCGCTGGCGCGGCGGAGGCGGACGGAGAGCGCCCCACCGCGGCTGCGCTGCGTGCCAACGCACCGTGGCCACTCGGCGCAGCCGTCGTCGTCGGCGAGTTCGCGGAGGAGGCGCATGCTGCGCACGTCGAGGATGAAGTCGTCGAGGCGGTCGGCGCGGAAGGCTGGGCTGCGCCGTGCCCCGTCGAAGCCGAGCTTGATCTGGCCCGTCCGCGACGGCTCGCCCTGGATATTGAGCGTGTACGCGGCGAGCCCGCTCGCGTTGTCCGCGTTGGCGACCTCGATGTAGACCTCCTGGCTGCCGAGCGCGTCCAGCTCGGCGCGGAACGTGGTCTGGGTCTCGTGGCGGTCGCGCCCGCGCTCGGCGAAGTAGATCGTGTTTTGCTCCGGCACGCTCTCGTTGAACTTATGCGTGTGCATGTGCCAGGGGTAGACGCCGAAGTCTGCCCAAAACTGCCGCCACGGGCTCTGCGAGAGGTCGCCCTGTGGCTGCGACCAGTTGCCTAGAGGGTCGCGGAAGACGGTCAGGTCGATGTGGCCGCCGGGCGGAGCGCCATACTGGTCCACGAGCAGGGCACCGTTGATGGTGGCACGGCCGGGGAAGCGGATCGGGAGGAAGCTCTCGAAGCTGCGCACGAGCACGAGGCCGTTCCACTCTAGCGTGCCGGTGACCTCCAGCGTGCCATCGACGATGAGCAGCCCATGCCCCCGCAGGGTGCCTGAGAGCGCCATGCTGTTCTCCTTGTAGACGACCACGGGGTCGGTCGCGGTGCCGTAGGTGGCCGTGCCGGTGACCGCGGGCGAGGCCGCGTCGAGCACCACGTCGCCGCCGTCGATGGCGCCGAGCGCCGTGATGTAGAGGTCGTCGAGCGAGAGCGCGTCGGTGTAGTCTATGATGGCGTCCATCGTGTCTTCGAGGCGGAGGCTCGCGCCGGAGGTGCGCACGGCGTCGAGCTCGGCCGCGAATGCGTCGCGCATGTCCTGGAAGGAGACGAGCGGACTCAGCCGCGCCCGCTCGAAGCGGTCGAAGGCGTAGTAGACGTTGTTCTGGGTCGGCCCGCCGGAGATGCTGCTCCCGGCGAGGTCGGCCGAGACGTAGGGCGCGTCGATCCAGAGCGGGCCTGGGAAGTCGGCCGGGATCCAGTTGTAGCGGCTGCTAACGCGGTGGGTGGCCCCGCCGAAGACGCCCGTGACCTCGAAGGTGAGCGACTGGCGGTCGGAGGACGGCCGGTAGTCCACCTCGAAGGCCCCGCCCTGGAAGGCCTGCTGCTCAAAGTCGAGCTGGCTCTTGAAACCGTCGTCGTCGAGCATCGCCCCGATGACGAGGTTGTGGCCAGCCTGGGCAGCCTGGCGCGCGATCAGGTCGGCCTGGGCGTCGGCACGGTCCGAGGCCGCCTCGAAGGCATTGGTGCGCGCGGTGTAGACCACCAGCGAGCTGCCGAGCACCGTGGCGAAGGCGATAAGAAGGGTGAGCTTGCCCATGGGGATTCAGAAACGAGACGGAGGCGATGCGAGGACGACGGCCGAGCTAGATCACCGGGGGTGGGGGCGGAGGCGGGGGCGGTGAGGGGGTGCTATTGCCGCCGCCGCCATTCCCCCCATTGTTGCCTCCTCCGTTGTTGCCGCCGCCATTATTTCCCCCATTGTTGCCGCCGCCATTATTTCCTCCGTTGTTGCCTCCTCCGTTGTTGCCACCCGGGTTCGTGGGTGGGGGCGGGGGCGGCGGCGGTTCCGGCGGGAAGGTCGTCGGCGGCGCGGGCATCGGGCCCCGGCCCTCCTCCGAGACCGAGAGGTTGCGCGGGCGGAAGACATAGCCGTGCCGCATCGCGTTGGTCTGCGAGGTGGCAGCCTGGTCGCCCGCGCGCTGCTCGATGGCATTCAGCGCGGTCGTCACCTCCACCCGCACGCGGTCGAGGTTGCGCAGCACGGCCCCGCTCTGGCGGCCCGTGGTGCTACCGCGCTCAAACACCTCGACCGAGAAGCCCACGATCGACTCGGAGCTGCCGCCGCGGGCTACGCCGTTCTCGAAGCGCTGTACGCGGAGCAGTGGATAGGTGCGGTCACCAACGCGGACGCTGTCCGGGAGCTCCGTCACTTCGTAGCTCACCTGCGCGGTCACCGCCGCCGCGCCGAGGTTGGGGTTGGCCAGCGTCGGGAAGCTGTAGCGCGTGGTCCGGCCCGCCGTCGACTCGAGGCGGTTGGTGAAGCTCCCGAGCGCGGCCACCGCCTGCCGCTCGGTGCGCATGTTCTCGATGTCACGCTCCAGCACGTCCATGAACGCGAGCGTGCGTTGCTGTGCGAGCTGGTTCACGGCAATGTCGGTGGTCCGCTGGCTCGAGCGCTGCTGCACGAACACGAAGACCACGATCAGCACCGCGCCGACGAGGATCGAGGTGAGGTTGTCGAGGAGGAAGGCCATCAGGCGAACTGGAAGAGGCCGGGAGTTACAAGGCGGCGAGCAGGGCCTAGCCGTGGATGGTCTTCCACGAGGGCGTCACGAAGGTGTTGAGCGTGACGCCGACGGGCGCGCGGCCATACGCCGTCAGCGCATCCGTGGCGGTGACCACGACCTCCTTGGCCAGCGTCGGCACGGCAGAAACCGTACCGGGCGCGTCCGGCTGGACGTAGCGCACGATCACAAGGACCCGCACGTCGAGCTGCTGGCCGTTGCGCTGGCGGGTGACGGTGGCGCTGTAGCCGTCGAAGTCGTCCACGTCGTCGAAGTCGACCATCACGTTCTCCCCCGCCTCGGGGCCAAGCGCCACCGAGAGGCCGCGCGTGTCGAAGCGCAGGTCCTCGCGGCCGAGGTCGCCTTCGTCGAAGGCGCGCTGCGAGGCCTCGGTGAGGATCTCGCGGGCTACCTCGGCAACGGTCATCTCCATCTCGCCGCTGATGGCACCCCGCTCGAGCGCCGCCTCGGAGCGGTGCTGTCCCAGCGCGTAGAGCGAGAGGACGAGGACGGCGAGCAAGGCGGCCAGGGTCTGCGGCATGGTGAGGCCAGGGTAGGTGAACGAGAGACATTGGCATTCTCTACAACCGCCCCGCCATCGGCCCTGCATTCCGCTTCGCCGAGACGATTTGTAACCTAAGTGCCTAGCCCTGAGCGTCTGTTTTTGCTGCGCCTCCACAGGGCTTTCGTTTCGATACCGTAGCTACCCAGATCGTATCCGTTCTTACCCGCCGGGCCGCCCACTCCGAACCGGGCCGTTCACGATCAGGCGGAGCCGGAACTACGACCAACCCGGAGGGCCACGAAGCCTACCTGACCGGCACAGCTAGCTATGGGTGCGACCGTATGCGGGGGTGCCCGCGTGCAGGAGATCGTCCTTGTCCGCACGTCTGCAGCTGCCTGTCCACACCTCGCAAGCAGTGTGGGGAGTGCATCGTCCCGACGTCGCCGACTCGTCCGCCGAGCAGCGCAGCGCTACGGCGTCGGCATGTCGGCGTCGCCCTCGGCCCAGTGCCGGACGACCGTACCCTGGTGGTCCACGTCCGGCAGGGCGAAACCGAGGCGGCTGCCGATGCCCTCGATGTCGTCGATGCTGAAGCCGATGTCGGTCTGGTCGTTCATATCGATGCGGGTGCCGAAGGCAGCCCCGCTGAGGATGAGGTCGCGGAGCGCCTGCTCCTCGGCTTGGTATTCGGCCTCCTCGTCCTGGCGCTTGTGCCAGTAGAACGTCGCCTCGTAGAGGAGCGCGCCGTCGGCGTCGCGGCGGAGCTGCACGCGGAAGGCCCCGCCGCGGTCACGGTCCTGGCCGATGCAGCGCGGCCACTCGGCGCAGCCCTCGGCGTCGAAGCGTGGGCGCAGCAGCCGCAGGCTCCGCACGTTGACGATGAGGTCCTGCAGCTGGTCGGCCTGGAACGTCTTGGACTGCATGCGCGCATCGCCGTTGCCGCGCCGGAACGGACCGAAGCCGTTGTAGACGCTGCGCCGGTAGGTCGGCTGCCCGGCCACGCTCAGTTCGAAGTCGGCATAGCCGCTGTACATGTGGTCGGCGAACTCGAGGTAGACCTCCTCCGTGCCGAGCGCGTCGAGCGTCTCGCGGAAGCGGGTGCGGTGCTCGTGGCGGTCCGCGCCGCCCTCGGCGAAGTAGACCTGCGTGCCCTCCGGCTCCTCGTCGTTGAAGCGGTGGGTGTGCTCGTACCACGGGTAGCCGTTGCCGAACGTGAGCCAGGACGAGCCGCTCTTGTCGCCCGCGTTGTCGGCCCAGTTGCCGGAGAGGTCGCGGTTGACGGTGAGGTCGAGGTGCCCGCCCGGCGGAAGGGCCTCCTGGTCCACGAGCAGCGCACCGTTGATGGTCGTCTCGCCGTCGAGTTGGATCGAGATGAACTCCTGCTGACCGCTCACGAAGACGAGGCCACCCCACTCCAGGATACCGCCCGGATCCACGACCAGGGAGCCTTCCACGATGAGAATGCCGTGGCCCTTGACGGTGCCGCCGGAGAGCACGCGCAGGTCGCCCGTGACGCGCACGATGCGGGGCTGCGCGACGGTCCCGTAGGCCCGGTAGAGCGACACCAGCGTATTCCCGTTGAGGGTGCGGTCGGTCGCGTTCATGTTGGAGAGGGCACGCGTGTAGAGGTCGTCGAGGGTGGGCGCGCGGAAGGCGGGGAGCATCTGGGCCATATCGTACTCTACCTGAAGCTCGCCGCCGGGCCCAGCGTCGCTGGAAAGGGCGCTCCTCGCCGAGTCCTCCATCGCCGGGTAGGAGAGCAGGTCGCCGAGCCGGAGGTCGTCGAACTTGCGCCGGTCGTAGTAGGTGGGGCGGGTGTCGGCGTCCATGGTGCCACGCACCACCGCGAGCGGGTCCACATCGAGGCTGAGGTAGGGCACGTCGAGCCACATGGGGCCGGGGAAGTCGGGCCCGAGCCAGCCGTACTGGCTCTTGATGCGGTGGGCGCTCCCGCCGTAGAACGCCGTCAGCTCCAGCTCCGCCTCGGAGCGATCCATCGACGGAACGTAGGCCACGTCGATGCGGCCGCCCTGGTAGTCGAAGGACGTGTAGCCCAATGTGTTCTTAAAACCATCGTCCTGCAGCACCTGGGTGAGCACGAGGTTGTGGCCACTCGTGGCGATCTCGCGGACCAGTTCGCTCGACTGCGCTTCGAAGCGGTTTTGCGCCATCCCCATCTGGGTCTCCATCGTGTTGAAGGAGAGCGTGGTGCTGAAGATGATCGTACCCGCGACAGCGAGCAGCAGGGCACGTCCCATGAGGACCGGGGCAGTACGTTGAGGGAGGGGGGGACAACGATGGAGAAGAGCAACGGGTGGGTACGCTCCCAGCGAGGACGTCCGCAACCGTCGTGCCGGTCTAGATCTCGGGCGGGGCGGGCGGCGGCAACGTGGGGGGGCCACCCGGCGACGGAACACCGGGCGCCGGCGTGCCGGGCGTCGGCGTGCCGGGACCTGGGGTGCCGGGCGTCGGCGTACCGGGGCTCGGGTACGACGGCGGCGTGCCCGGGAGCGTGGGGGGAGCCGGGGAGGTCGGTGCTGGCGTTCCCGGGGATCCACCGCCGCCTACACCCGGCGCACCGGGCAGGAGCGGCGAGGACGGCGTGCCTGGGGACGGCGCGCCTGGGGACGGCGTGCCTGGGGTTGGGCTTCCCGGGCCGGGGGCCCCAGAGCCGGGCGATCCGGAACCAGGGGACCCTGCGCCGGGCGCCTCAGAGCCGGGGCCCGCAGAGCCAGGCATCCCCGAGCCCGGCAGGCTCTCTACCGGCGGCGGCGGCGGCGGGGTGGGCACCGGCGGCTCAGGCGGCAGCGGCGGCGGCGCGCCCGTCGTAGGCGGCGGCGTCTCGTCCGAGGCGTTGAACGCGATGTTGAGCGGGCGAATCGTGTACGACTGGCGCTGGAAGTCGGTCTGCGCTATCACCGTCTGATCGGTGGTCATCTGCTCCGGCGGCAACGTGCTGACCGTCTCCAGGTCGACTTTGATGCGCACCGGATCGGGCACATCGTTGGCGTAGACCGACTGGGTCCCGTCGCGCCGCCAGAGGTCGACCCGGAAGTCCCAGATGTTCGGAGCGCTGCCGCCCGTGCGGACGAAGCCCGAGCCGGCGTCCACGTAGCGGACCATCTGGTAGAGCCAGCGGCCGGTGTCGTGTGGCCCGAGCCAGATGCCGGTGTGCTCCATGCGGTAGTGGACCTGCATCACCGGGGAAGCTTCGCCCAGCGTGGGGTCGGCGAGGGTGGGGAACGTGAATGTGCGAGTGACCCCGTTCATCGGCGTGCCCCGGCGAAGCTGGAGGTCGTAGTAGCCCAGCGAGTCGATGGCCTGGGTGCGCGTACGCATGTTCTCGAAGTCGCGCCGCAGCGTCTCGATGAAGCCCTGGTTCTGCTGCTCCATGGCGTAGCGCGAGGTGGCGTCGGCCGCCTCGAAGCGGGCGCGCTGCTGCACGGTGACGAGCGCCACCAGGAGCGTGGTGCCCACGAGAATGGCGGCGAGGTGGTCGAGAATGAATGTCATGGGGGCAAGGAGGGCGAGGCGGGGTATGCCGGGGGAGACTAGCCGTGGATCTGGTGCCAGGTCGGGGTCACGACTTGCGAGAGCCGCACGTCGGGCTCTTCGCCGGGCGCTGGGGCCGTGCCCCCGTAGAAGCCCTCGACGATGATCTCTTTGGCGAGGCTCGCGCCCGTCGCCGCTTGGTCAGGCGTTTCGGGGCGGACGTAGCGCACGGCCACGCGCAGATAAACCTGGTGCGCATAGTCTCCGCCCTCGGCGGTGTCGTGGTTGACCGTTGCCACGGTGACGTAGCCGTTGAAGTCGTCCACGTCGTCGTAGTAGGAGCGGTTGGGCTCGTCGCTCCCAGGACCGAGGTTGGTAGTCAGCCCGGACGTGTTCGTGCGGATGCTAGGGCTACCGATGTCGACCTCATCGAACGGCAGCGCCTGGATCTCGTAGAGGAGCTCGCGCACTTTCTCGGCGGCGCGCTCCTGCATCTCCCGGTCGTAGACGGCGCGCTCCGAACGCGCGACGTCTTGCTGCTGCCCGAGAGCGAACAAGCCCACCACCACGATGGCGAGCACGGCGAGCAGCGTCTGTTGCATGGCGGGGCGGAGTACGGGGTGGAAGCAGGGAGAAGGACGCTTTTCCTGGGGCAAACAAACGGCCAGTCTCACCGTGTCCGCTTCTGGGTCCCGATTCGGTACGCCGCTGTGTCGCTACGCCTAGATGGACAGCCGGCGTCTCAGGCTGTAGCGCGAGCGGCCCGCTCCCAGTTGACGGATTGTTGGCCGCGCAGCCACCGCGCTAGCCCGAAGAAGGCCGCCACGTTCATCACGGCGAAGTAGAACGGCACGAAGAAGCCTTTGACCTTCACCTCGCGGTCCTGCCAGCGCCAGCCCGCGAGGGCGAGCAGCCAGAACGCCGTCTGCGCGCCGTAGAGCGCGGCATAGAACGGGCTCGACAGGCCCAGCACGAAGTTGAGCGCGAACGCGACCAGGAGCAGCGGCGGCGTAACCGCCCAGCGGAGCACGCGGTGGGAGACGTACTGGAACGTGGTCCAGCCGTGGCGGGGGTGGAGCAGCCCGCGCAGCCGCGCCATGCTCTGGAAGCCGCCCGCGCAGATGCGCACCTTGCGCTTGAACTCGTCCTCAACCGTCGCCGAGGGTAGCTCGGTCGCGTTGGCGTCGGTGGCGTAGGCAACGCGGTAGCCCTGCTGCGCCACCCGCAGTGTGAGCATAAAGTCGTCGAGTAGCGTGTCGGGCTCGCTTGGGTGGAAGAGCTCGGTGCGGAGTGAGAACAGCTCGCCGGCTGCGCCCACGACGGTGTGCAGCCGCGCGTCGAGGCGCTTGAGCGCGGACTCGTAGCGCCAGTAGAGGCCCTCGCCCGCGCCCGAGGCGGCGTCGGTATCGGCGGAGCGGATGCGCTTCTCGCCCGAGACGGCCCCCACGGTCGGGTCGGCGTAGTGCTTGACGAGGTTGCGCACCGCGTCGCGGTTGAGCATCGCGTTGGCGTCGGAGAAAATCACGATTGGCGTCTCGACGTGCGCCATCGCGCGGTTCATCGCTGCGATCTTGCCCGCGCGGCCCGCACGGTGGAGCAGCTTCACGCCGGGGTAGCCGAGCAGCAGCTGCGGCGTGCGGTCCGTCGAGCCGTCCGTCACAAACAGCAGCTTGAGCTTGTCCTGCGGGTAGTCCTGCGCAAGCGAGTTCTCCAGCTTCTGTAGGATGTCGCGCTCCTCGTTGTAGGCCGCCACCACGAGCGTGACCTCCGGTTCGTAGGCCGCCACAGCGGGATCGGCGAGGTCCGGCTGGCGCGGGCTCAGGCCCAGGAGGTCGCGCACCTTCACGAGCGCCCACAGCACGGCACCGTAGCCGACGTAGGTGTAGACGATGACGGCGACGGCAAGCCAGAAGGCGAGGTCGAGGGGGGACAGCATGGCGGGGGTGAGACGACGTGCTGGGTGGCTACAGCAGGTGAATGGGGGCGAATGGGGACTAGCGACTCGGGGCGGTGACGATGGCGTCGAGCGTGACCGGCGATGCCGCGCCATCGCCCTGCGCGCCCTGACCTGCACCCTCTGCATCGTCCTTAAGCGTGCGGATGACCTTCGCCGGGACGCCCGCGACGACGCTGTAGGGCGGCACGTCCTTGACCACGACCGCCCCCGCTGCCACGACGGCCCCGCGGCCAATCGTCACGCCTTTGAGCACCGTGCTTCGGATCGCCAGCCAGGCGTCGTCCTCGATCACGATAGGGGCCTGCTTGCCCGCGTCCGAGAGGTCGCCGACGGCATGGAAGTCGGAGTCCATCACCACCACGTGGGGCGCGATCTGAACGTTCTCGCCGATCGTGATGCCCGCCCGCGCCGAGAGCGAGGTCCCGTGGTTGATGAACGAGCGCGCCCCGATGCGGATGGTCGCGCCCGGCCCCGCCGACAGTTCCGTCGTCGCCACGCGCGAGCGGATCGCGACGCGGTCGCCGATCTCGATGGTCCCGGCGGCGTTGACGCGCGGCGCGCCGTCGAGCGTGACGAAGCGCCCGAGGCGGCAGCGCCAGAGACGGAGACGTGCGTTCACAACGCGGTAAGCCGCGCCGAGGAGGTGGGTGGGGCGAGGCATGGAGACAGTGGGCTAGGCCGCGAGGCGGAAGGCGGGCTCGGCGACGACAGGGTTTGGCACAACAGCAGGCACGGGGGCACCCGCGACCTCCTCGTAGATCTCGACGAGGCGCTCGGCGGTGCGCGCCCACGAGAAGCGCTCGGCGCGGGCGAAGCCCTGGCGGCGGAGGTCGGCCTGGAGCGTCGCGTCGGCGAGGACGTGGCGGATCGCGCTGGCGAGCGACGACGGCTGCGTCGGCTCGATGAGCACGGCGGCGTCGCCCGCCACCTCGGGCATCGACGCCGCGCGCGACGTAATGACGGGCGCGCCGCACGCCATCGCTTCGAGGATCGGGATGCCGAAGCTCTCCCGCAGCGACGGGTAGAGGAACAGCGCCGCCTGGCTGTAGATCGCCGGGAGGTCGGTGTTGGCCATGTAGCCCGGCAGGATGAAGCGCGGCGCGAGGTCGAGCGCGTCGAGGGCGCGCAGGTGCACGTCGAGCGCCTCGCGGGCGTAGTCGGCAATCACGAGCGGCGTGGGAGCCCTATCGTCCAGAGCGACGCTGCGGGCGTACTCGACGTAGGCCGTGATGACGCCGGGGAGGTTCTTCTTCGGGTCGGTGTTGCCGAGGAAGAAGAGGAAGTCCTCGGGCAGGCCGTAGCGCTGGCGCACGCGGCGCTGCTCGGCGGCGCTCTCGACCGGGCGGAAGTGCGCGCCGACGCCGTTGTAGACCACGTCGAGCTTCTCCGATGGCATCGGCAGCGTGTCGAGGATGCGGCGGCGCTCGTACTCCGACACGGTCAGCACCTTGGCGGCGCGGTGCGCGACGCTCGGGACCACCTGGCGGCGGTAGAGGTTGCCGAGGCGCTGGTACCACGTCCCGCTCCCGCGCAGGATCGCCGAGGCGCGGCCTTCGAGGTAGATCACGTCGTGGACGGTCACGACGGTCGGCACGGGGCTGTTGAGGGGCGCGGTGTTGCTCGTGCAGTGGAGCACGTCCACGCCCGCCTTCTTGGCCGCCTGCGGCAGCGCGATCTGCTCCCAGACCGGGTAGCTTGGCGCGTCGAGTTCGTAGACGTAGAGGTTCTTCGACGACGCCAGGCACGGGTCCTCGCCTGGCTTCACGAAGACGACGTACTCGTGGCCATCATCGCGCTGCTGGAGGTGGCGCAGCGATTCGAGCGCGACGATGTCCATGCCGTGCTTCTTGCGCCGGAAGATGCGCTGGGCTTCGATGCCGATTCTCATGGGGTCGAAGGTCTTAGGTCGAAGGTCGAAGGTCGGCGGTGGTCTCGGGTGCCGCACTCGTGCGGACCTGCGACGCGGGACCTGTGACCTGCGACCCTGCCCCGTGGGGCGTGTGGATGAAGGTGCGGTTGCCGCTCGGGCTGCGGAAGAGCGCGCGGACCATGCGCCAGATGCCGCCGGGGAGGTGCAGCACCGCGCTCAGGATGTCGCTGCGCAGCAAGCTGGCCGGGATGGCGATGAAGAGCGCGAGCACGAGCGCAAGCGTGAGGACCGCCCAGGGTAGCCCCGCCGTCGGGCCGCCGAGCACGAACGCGACCACGGTCAGCGCCGGCACGCCCGCGATGAGCAGCGCGCGTGGCGGGAGGGCCATCTGGAAGACCTTGTCGGCATAGTCGAAGCGGCCCTGGAAGAGCGCCGCGAAGCCCCGCGCGGCGTGGCGGCGGAGATAGTGGAATTGCGCCGAGAGCCACCGCGTGCGCTGGTTCTCAAACGTCTGGCCGCCGCTCACCTTCTCGTCGTAGATCACGGCCTCGGGGGCCCACGCGATGCGAAGGCCCTCGCGGAGCAGCATCAGCTCCAACTCCTTGTCGAAGCCACCGACGGCCTCGGCGCGGTTCATGCAGCGGTCGAAGAGCGCGTAGTCGAACGCCATGCCAGAGCCGATCAGCGCGGCGGAGAGGCCGAGGTTGGCGTGCCCAGCGCGGAAGATCTGGTTGTTGATGCCCTCGCTGAGCGCGTCGAGCTTCGCCATCGGCGTGTCGAGGTTCTTCGCCACGCGCTGGCCCTGGACGACGAGCGCCCGCTGCTCCAGACGGTCCGGGTCGAGGTGGGCGGCTAGGTGCGCGAGGGCATGGCGGTCCATCACGTTGTCCGCGTCGAGGACGACGGCTACGTCGAACGCCTGCTTCTGGGCGGCGAGGAGGCTCAGCGCCGCGTTGAGCGCCTTCGCCTTGGTGCTCTTCTCAAACGACACCTCGACGACCTGAATCGGGAGCGCGTCGAGCGCCGCGAGCGTCGCCGGTTGCAGCGAGTCCGCGATGACGATGACCTCGTAGAGGTCTTGCGGGTACGACTGGTCCAGCGCCTGCCGCGCCACGTCTACGATGACGGCGTCCTCCTTGTAGGCCGGGATGAAGACCGCGAGGCGCTGCGACGGGGCGATCTGGGACGGCGTTGGACGCAGGCGGCGGCTCGCCAGGGCGAACACGAGCAGGTAGCCCACCACAAGCGCGCACGCGGCGAAGGCGAGCGCCCCGAGAGCGGTCCCGAGGGTGCTGAAGAGCGTTCCGAGGGCGGTGTCAAACGACATGGGGAACGGTATGGGGCGGCGGTGGCTGAGGTACCTCCGGTATCGGCAGCGACTCGTCTCGTTTTAAGCCATCGTGGTGGTCAAAACCGCGATCTTGGGAGCAGGGGCTCCCCCCTTGCTCCGTCGCCTCCAGCCCGCTCCTCCCATGCCGCTGCCCATCTTCCTCATCGTCCTCGCGGGGATTGCGTTCGCTGCGTTCAACGTCTACCTCGACCACAAGAGGAAGACGGGCGGCACCATCGACCCGAAGGAACTCGAGAGAGCGATGGCCGACCTCAACGCGGCGCTCGAGGAGGCGCTGACCGAGCGGGCCAAGCTGACCGAGCGCGTCCGCAACCTGGAAGCCATCGTCACGACGGAGACCTATGACCTCCTGAAGTCGGACCCGACGCCCGAGGAGGTGCAGCGCGTCGCGGCCCGCCTCGACGCCGCGCTGCTGGACGAGGACCTCCAGGAGAACCCGCTCGCCGACACCCACACGGCCGAGGACGCGGCACGCGCCGAAGAGGCGGCTCGCCTCGCCCGGCGGCTGCGGGGGCGGTAGCCGAGACCGTAAAGCCGCGTTGCCGTAAAGCCGCGTTACCGTAAAGCCGCGTTTACGTGCAGGTTTTCTATACGCATGTGCTGCGGGATTGCGAACGATCTGCAGGGAAATCGTGACAGGGTTGCGATCGATCAGGGCCGGGGCTCGGCGATACTGGAAGCGTCACCCGGAACACGGCTCCGGGCACGCTGCCCGGCCGCCCACACACGCAACGCTACCCCAGCACCATGACCACACGCTACCCCCGCCTCTTCGGCCTCCTTGCCCTGCTCGCCTTCGTCGGCTGCGATGCGGCCACGGACGATCTGACCGGCTCGGTCGACGCCGCCGAGATCACCGCCAACGCGGCGACCTCCATCGCCAACGCGATCGCGCTCGACAGCGGCGGCGCGCTCGACGACGCGGCCTCCTTCGCCACCGCCTTCAGCGCTGGACTCGCTGGTGCCGACGCTCCGACGGCCAACGCGTCGTCCGAGAACGGCTGCACGTACGGCCTGGAGTTCGACGCCGACGCCGTCCGCTACGATCGCGCCCTCGCTTGCTCCTGGGAGAGCCAGAACGGCCTCTACGCGGCCAGCTACAGCCGCGCCCAAACCGTGCAGTTCCTCCGCGACGGCACCCCAGCACTCCTCCCCAGCAACGCCGACGCTGCGACCTACGACCTCGTGGACGGCACCGGCACGCGCGCCCGGCCCCGCTTCACCCACACGCTCACCGACATCGACGGCAGCCTCACCGTCACGGGCCTCAACACCGACCTCGTGACCGTCAACGGGGCACAGACCCGCGCCGCGCTCGACGTGTGGACTACCGACGCGGGCACCCGCTCGCTCGACCACCGCATCGAGTTCACGCTCACCGACGTCACCGGGCCAAGCGCGGCGCGGGACGACTGGCGCGACGCCGTCTCAGGGACGATCTCCGGGCGCTACCAGGCCACATTCACCGCGCTCGATGGCGAGACGACCGCCGTGGACCGCACCTTCACCGTCACCTTCGAGAACGGCACCGTCGTGATCCTGATCGACGACGAGCGCTTCGAAGCCGACCCGATGAGCGGCGAGCTGATGTAGGGTGGCTCGCCCCCTGCTCTCAGCGGTCGGCTTCTCGCCCGCGCGGCTTCCGAACCCGGAGGCCGCGCGGGTGCGTTTGGGAGCGTGTTGCAGTGCGGCCGTGTTGCCGTGGCACCGTTCTCCGACGTACAGACACACCGACCCACTGAGATGCTTCGCTCCATCGACCCGAACACGGGGAAGCCCCTCCGCACGTACGAGGCGCTGGCGCCCGGCGCCCTCGACGCGAGGCTCGCGCAGGCCGCTCGGGCGTTCGAGCGGCACCGAGCCACGACGTTCGCTGACCGCGCCGCCAAGCTCCGACGCGTCGCCGAGGCTCTGGAGCGGGATGCGCGCCGCCACGCGGAGACGATGACCCGCGAGATGGGCAAACCCATCGGGCAGGCCGAGGCCGAAGCGCGCAAGTGCGCCTGGGTGTGCCGCTACTACGCCGACCGCGCCGCCGCCTTTCTCGCCGACGAGCCGCGTGCCATCGATGAGGCCGCGCGTGCGTTCGTGGCCTACGAGCCGCTCGGGCCGGTGCTCGCGGTGATGCCGTGGAACTTCCCATACTGGCAGGTCCTCCGCTTCGCCGCGCCTGCGGTGATGGCGGGCAACGTCGGGCTGCTCAAGCACGCCGAGAACGTGCAGGGCTGCGCCGAAACCATCGAGGCGCTCTTTCTGGAGGCGGGCTTCGAGGAGGGCGTCTTCCAGAACCTACCGATCGAGGTGGATGCCGTCCGCGGCGTAATCGCGGACGAGCGCATACGGGCCGTGACGCTCACCGGCAGCGAGCGCGCGGGCCGCGCCGTGGCCAGCCAGGCCGGGCAGGCGCTCAAGCCCACGGTCCTCGAACTCGGCGGCACTGACCCGTTCATCGTCCTCGCCGACGCCGACCTCGACCGCGCGCTTGACCTCGCCGTCACGGCGCGGATGCAGAACAACGGCCAGAGCTGCATCGCGGCGAAGCGGTTCATCCTGGAGCGTCCCATCGCCGATGCGTTCACAGCGCGCTTCGTCGAGCGCGTGCGGGCGCTCACCCTCGGCGATCCGATGGACCCCGCGACGGACCTCGGCCCGATGGCGCGCGCCGACCTCCGCGACGGCCTCCACGACCAGGTTGAGCGCGCTGTCGCCCAGGGCGCGGCGCGGCTCACGGGCGGCACCCTACCCGACCGGCCTGGTTTTTTCTACCCGCCGACCGTCCTCGCTGGCGTCTCCGAAGGCATGGTGCCCTTCGAAGAGGAGTTGTTCGGCCCCGTCGCTGCGTTCACCGTCGCCGAGGACGCGGACGACGCGGTACGGCTCGCCAACGCGACGCGCTTCGGGCTGTCAGGCGTCGTCGTCACGGAGGACCGCGCGCAGGGCGAAGCCATCGCTCGGCGCCTGCGCGCGGGCGGCGCGTTCGTGAACCAGATGAGCCAGAGCCATCCCAACCTCCCCTTCGGTGGGATCGGCGACAGCGGCTACGGCCGCGAACTCGCGCGCCACGGCCTCCATGCGTTCGTCAACGTCAAAACGGTCTGGATGCAGTGAGCAGCTTCCTCACGACCCGTCTGCCCTCCCTGGGCACTGCGCCTGCGTAGCGGCACGACCACGGGGACCTAGCAGGAACGACCGGGCGAGAGCCGGGCTGGAACGGACACAGGGCTCTGCGGGTGCGAGGCGCGCTATGCCTGACACCCCAGACTCAACCCCGGACGACGCTCCCGTCCTTGGCGGCGCGCTCCGCGCGATGGCGCTCGTCGCCTCGCTGCGCACGGCGGCGGTAGTGCGTGAGGCCATCGCCGACCGGCTCGCCGGGCGCGACCCGTCGGAGCAAGAGGCCGCCCGGACGGCCCGCGCCGACCTCGCCCGGTTGACCCGCGACCTCGCCGACGACGTGAAGCGCCTGCGCGTCCGCCTCGCCACGCTCGCGACAGACGACGACCTCGACGCGCGCGCTGCGCTCGTGCAGGCGTTCGAGGACCGACTGCTCATGAACCGGCTCGGGCGCGAGTTGCACGTCGTCCACCAGAAGCTGCTGAGTCTCTACGCCCCGTCACCGGAGGCGGGCGTCCCTGAGGCCACGGTCGAGCTAGCCCGTCGGGTGCAGGCCAACGCCGCCCGGCTCGCCAGCGACGACGCGGCGGCCTTCGCCCGCGACCTTGGCCCGTTCACCGCCGCGCTCGCCGACCTGCTCGACGGCCTCGCCGACGCCATCGCACCGGTGGCTTGAGCCCCCACGCCACGTAGGCCCCAGACCGAGCGAAATCGAACCTCGGGGCAGGTTTCGCGTTCGATTTTCCGGGTGTTGACAGCGGGCCGTCACCCCCAGAAGGCACCGCTGTTTGGTACCTTTCCCGATGGCCCGTTCGGCACGCAATCCGGCCGAGCCCCACCGCCGACCCTCACGCTCACACGCTTCAGCATGGCGCAGAACACGCCCGACCTCCAGACGCCGACCACGGACCCTGCCGAGAACGGCACCGCGAACGGGGCGGCTTCGGCCTCCAATGGTGCCTCCAACGGCAACTACGGCGCGGACAACATCCAGATTCTCGAAGGGCTCGAAGCCGTTCGCAAGCGCCCCGCCATGTACATCGGCGACGTGGGCACCCGCGGCCTCCACCACCTCGTCTACGAGGTCGTCGACAACTCCATCGACGAGGCGCTCGCGGGCTACTGCGACCACATCGACGTGGTGATCCACGAAGACAACTCGATCTCGGTCACGGACAACGGGCGCGGCATCCCCGTCGGCATCCACCCGAAGATGGGGCTCCCGGCCGTCGAGGTCGTGATGACGGTGCTCCACGCGGGCGGCAAGTTTGACAAGGACACCTACAAGGTCTCCGGTGGCCTCCACGGCGTCGGCGTGAGCTGCGTGAACGCGCTCTCGGACCTGCTCACCGTCGAGGTATCGCGCGAGGGCTTCGTGTGGACGCAGTCGTACCGCGCGGGTATCCCGACCGGCCCGCT
>JBCDFF010000032.1:0-19487 GCA_039178415.1 Bacteroidota bacterium | reverse complement strand
GCGGAACGTCGCGACCTCGTCGCCCGCGGTCGCTGTGATGTCCGCGCGCGTGGCCAGCAGTTTCGCGTTCGCCATCTGGCTGGCGACGGTGCGCTTCCAGATGAGGTCGTAGAGCTTGCCGTCGAGGCCCGTGAGGCCGAGCTCGCGCTGCGTCTTCATCGCCGTACCGGCAGGACGGATCGCTTCGTGGGCCTCCTGCGCGTTGCGGACCTTGCCGCCGTACTGCCGCGGGCTCGGGCTGAGGTAGTTCTTGCCGTAGCGTTTCTCGACGGCTGCGCGGGCCGCGCCGATGGCCTCGCCGGAGAGCGTGGGGCTGTCGGTACGCATGTAGGTGATGTGGCCCTGCTCGTAGAGCGCCTGCGCGATCTGCATCGTGCGGCGGGCGCTCAGGCCGAGCTTACGGTTGGCCTCCTGCTGGAGCGTCGAGGTGATGAACGGCGCGGCGGGCTTGCGCGTGCGCTCTTTCGTCTCGACCTCGGCGACGCGCCAGTCGGCCCCAGGCAGCGCCTGCGCGAGGCGGCGGGCGTCGGTCTCCTGGAGGACGAGCACGCCGTCGGTGCCGTCCTTGAGCTTGCCGGTGTTCTCGTCGAAGTCGCGGCTGGTGGCGAGGCGCTCCTCGCCGAGGTGCGTCATCTTCGCCTCGAACGCCTGGCTATCACCATTCTTGTTGGCTTGCGCCAGCGTCGCCTTCAGGTCCCAGTAGCCCGCCGGGATGAAGTCGAGGCGCTCCTGCTCGCGGCCGACGAGCATGCGCACGGCGACCGATTGCACGCGGCCCGCCGAGAGCTTCGGGCGGATCTTCTTCCAGAGCAGCGGCGAGATCGTGTAGCCGACGAGGCGATCAAGGATGCGGCGCGTCTCCTGCGCGTCCACGAGCCGGTGGTCGATCTCGCGCGTCTCTTCCACGGCGCGCTCAATGGCCTCGCGGGTGATCTCGTGGAAGACCATGCGCCGCACGGGCACCTTGGGCTCTAGAACCTGCAAGAGGTGCCAGCCGATGGATTCGCCCTCGCGGTCTTCGTCCGTCGCGACGTAGAGCTCGTCGGCGTCCTTGAGCGCTTTTTTTAGCTCGCGGACGACCTTTTTCTTCTCCGGCGGGACGATGTAGAGCGGGGTGAAGCCGTCGTTGACGTTGACGCCGAGGCGGCTCCACTTCTCTTTTTTGACCGACTCCGGGATCTCCGCCGCCGACGAGGGGAGGTCGCGCACGTGCCCCATGCACGCCTCGATCTGGTAGGCGTCGGCCGGGAGAAACTTGCGGATGGTGCGGGCTTTGGTCGGCGATTCGACGACGACGAGGCGCTTCATAGAGGGGCGAGGGTGAGCGTGTGCGGATGGGCTCGCGGGAGCCGCCCAACCGAAGAGTCTATCCGGAGAGTCGTCTTGAGCAGCGGAGCCTGAGCGAACGAGCGATGGGCAAGGCGCGTGAAGCAGGCGATGCAAAAGCATCGGCGATGCAACGCAACGCTGTCCAGCGTTCGTGCAGCCAGGCGAAGCCACGAGGGCTATTCGGATAGGCTCTAGGGCGCGATGGGTGCCAACGGCGGGTCAGCGGCGCGCGGAGAGGGGCGAAACCGGGCGCGTATCACGCAAGCCGGTCACGGGCGTTCCCGCCGACGTCACTCCGCCAGGAAGCTTAATGCGGCGCGGCGTGCTATCCTTCGGGGTTCCGTTCCACTCGCCGCCGCACCATGCTGCCCTGGAAGCGCACCCGCCCTGTGAGCCGCCTCGAAGGCTTCAGCGACGCCGTGTTCGCCTTCTCGGCGACGCTGCTGGTCGTCTCGCTGGAGGTGCCGCAGACGTTCCCCGAGCTCGTAGCCGACCTCCAAGGCTTCGGCGCGTTCGGTGTGAGCTTTCTCGCCCTCGTGCTGATCTGGAGCGTCCACAACGCCTTCTTCCGGCGCTACGGCCTCGACGATGGCCTGACGGTGGTGCTCAACACGGCGCTGCTCTTCGTGGTGCTGTTCTACGTCTACCCGCTCAAGTTCATGGCCGAGATGCAGGCGGCCCTCGTGATGGGCACCGGCGGCGCGCAGTTCGGCCTACAATCGGCCAGCGACCTCCAACTGCTGTTCGTGCTCTACAGCGCGGGCTTCGTCGCCATCTTCGCGTGCGTGACGCTGCTCTACAGCCACGCCTACCGCCGCCGCGACACGCTGGGCCTGAGCGCCTACGAGCAGCACGAGGCCGCAACGCTCGCTCGGCACTACGGGCTGTTCGTGCTCGTCGGGTTGCTGTCCATCGCGCTGGCGGTGCTGGGGTGGGGGCTCACGCTCGGAGCGCCGGGCTTTGTCTATGCGCTGCTCGGGCCGCTGTGCGGCTTCCACGGCTGGTGGTCGGGACAGCGGGCACCCGAGCGCGACGCGGTGCAGGAAGCCGAGGCCGAGCGCCCGTTCATCGCCTGAGGTCCTGATGAAGCTCGATGTCATCCAGGCGGTCGCCGACCGCTACGCGGCCTTTCCGAACGTCCGCGCCGTGGCGCTGGGCGGCTCTCTGGCGACTGGTGCAGGTGGCCCAGACGCCGACGCCGACCTCTACGTCTACACTGACTCGCCGCTCTCGCTCGACGAACGCTGCGCGGTCGTTCTCGCCGATGCGCGCCACGCCGAGGTCGGCAACACGTTCTTCGAGCCGGGCGACGAGTGGACCGACACCCAGGGTCGCCGCTTCGACGCGATGTTTCGCGCGCCGTTGTGGATCGAGGACCAACTCGATCGGGTGCTGGTGCGCCACGAGGCGTCGGTAGGGTACTCGACGTGCTTCTGGCACAACGTCCGCACCTCGACCGTGCTCTTCGACCGCGACGGGTGGTACACGGCGCTGCACGCGCGGGCGCAGCAGCCCTATCCGGAGCCGCTGCGCCGGGCCATCGTGGCGAAGAACCACCCGCTGCTCCGCACCGCGACCGCGTCGTTCCGGTACCAGCTCGCTCGCGCCCTCGACCGAGACGACGCGGTGAGCGTCAACCACCGCACGGCCGCGCTCCTCGCGAGCGTCTTCGATGTGCTCTTCGCGCTCAACCGCACGCCGCACCCTGGCGAGAAGCGGCTCTTGCGCCACGCTGCGCACCTTCCGCTCGTCCCCGCCGCGTTCGACGCAGAGGTACGCACCGCCCTCGTTGCACCGCCCGCCGAGCGGCTTGCCGCCGTTGATGTGCTCTGCGACGGCCTCGATACGCTCGTGCGCACCGAGGGACTAGGCGGGGTGTGACGCACGCCTGCGAGACACCGGGCTGTGTCGGATCTTGCAGGCTCTCCCACGCTTGCCGTCCATGGTGCCTTACTTCCTCTCGACGCCGCTGCTGCGCTCGGCCGTGCTCCCGTTCGGAGCCGTCGGGGTGCTCTATGGAAGCTGGGCGGCGCGCATCCCCGAGATCCAGGCGCAGACCGGGCTGAACGAAGCGCAACTCGGCGGCGCACTGCTGGGCTTGGCACTCGGCCTTGTGATCTCAGCGTCGGCGACGGGCGGCCTCGTGGCGAAGCATGGGGCGCACCGCATCCTGCTGATCGGCCTCGTTGTGATGGGCGTGTCGCAGGCTGGGCCGGGGCTCGCCGAGAGCCTGGGGCCGCTCACGGGCGCGTTCGTGCTGATCGGTCTGGCGAGCGGCCTCGTGGACGTGTCGATGAACGCCTGGGCGGTGGAGGTCGAGACGCGCGGCGGACGGCCGATCCTCGGCGCGTGCCACGGCGTGTTCAGCCTCGGCGGGATGCTGGGCGCAGGCCTCGGCGCGGCGATGGCGGCGCTCGGCGTCTCCCTGTTCGTCCACTTCACCGCGGCCGGCGTCGTGTTCGCGAGCCTGACGATCGCGCAGGGGGCGCGCGTCCGGCAGCGTGAACCGGACACGGCGACGCAGGCCGCCGCCGCGTCGGACGGGCCCACGTTTACGCTTCCACGGGGGCCGGTTGTGGGCCTCGCGGGGCTGTCGTTCTGCGGGCTCATCGTCGAGGGCGCGATGGGGGACTGGAGTGCGCTCTTTCTCCAGGACGTGCACGGGGCGAGCGCGAGCCTGGCTGCGCTCGGCTTCGGCGTGTTCATGGGCTGCATGGCCGCGGCACGCTTCGCCGCGGACGCGCTCACGGCGCGCTTCGGCGACCAGCGCCTCGTGCGCGGTGGTACGCTCCTCGGCGCGGTCGGCCTCGTGCTGTGCCTCGGGGCACCGGTGCTGCCGCTGGCGGTCGTCGGCTTCGGGCTGGTGGGGCTCGGCTTCGCGGGCGTAGTGCCGTCGCTCTTCCGCGCGGCCGGGCGCGTGCCGGGGCTGGCCGGCGGCGTCGGCATCGCCGCCGTAACGAGCGTGGGCTACATGGGCTTTATGCTCGGGCCCCCGCTGCTCGGCTTCGTGGCCGAGGCGACGAGCCTGCGCGGGTCCTTCGCCATTCTCGTCGCCCTTGCACTGGCGATGGCACTGGGCAGCGGCCGGGCGTTTCGTCGGGCCGCCCGGAGCAGCCCGGCGCTCGTCGTAGGCGAAGGCGCGTGAGTTTCGCAGAGGCTAAACGCCCTTGTAGCCCGTTCCGTCAGATATTCGGGCCCCATCCCCGCCACGCCCTATGTTTCTGCTCCGATTCATCCAGGCCCGTCCGCTCGCCGCGATTTTGACGCTGGCGGCGCTGCTGCGCCTCCTGGCGGTCGTTGCCGTGGGGGACCGTGCGCTCGTCTATGAGTTCGAGGTGCTGACGCGCAACCTCCTCGACGAGCGCGGCTTCGCCTACCTCAGCGAGACGCAAGAGGGCACCCTGGTCGAGGCTTATGTGGAGGACCCGGCTCGGGTCTTCCCATCGGCCTACATGCCGCCCGCCTACCCCTATTTCTTGTGGGCCGTCACCTCGTGGGTGGGCATCGGCACCGGCGGGATTCTGGTGGTGACGATGCTGCAGGTCGTGCTCTCGGTCGTCTCCTGTGCGCTCCTCTACGTCCTCGGCGTGCGGCTCTTCGACCGGCGTGCGGCGCTGTGGGCAGCGCTGGGGTTTGCGCTGTTTCCCCTGCTGATCCTCACCCCCTCCCAGATCAGCGCGGGGAGCAACTTCATCGCGCTCCTGCTGCTGTTCCTCTGGCTGCTGACACGGGTTGCCGTTCGCGCGACGGAGGAGAAGGAAGAGGCGCGTGGGCGCGTGCTGCTGCAGTACGCGCTCGCAGGTGCGGCGCTGGGGCTCGTGGTCCTCTCGCGCTCGCAGCTGATCGCGTTTGTGCCGGTGGTGTGGGCGTGGCTGGCGCTGCTGCGCAGCCCGCGCTGGCTACCGGGAGCCGCCGTGCTCACCGTCGCCTGTGTGCTGGTGCTCACGCCGTGGACGCTGCGCAACGCCGAGGCGCTGGGGGTGGCGACGCCGCTAGCCACGAGTGGGGGGCATAACCTCTGGCAGGCGTACGGATCGCAGGCCGTGGGCACGCACGCCTCGTATGCGGTGCCGCCGCGTCCGCTGCCCATCGATCTCGACCTGGCGCTGGCCAGCGTGCCCCGCACAGACCGCCTCGAGATCGCGCGCGACAGCGTGTATCGGGCCTTCGCGCTCGATGCATTGCAGGGCGACCCCGAGCGCGCGGCGCGGCTCGGCGTCCGCAAGCTCTGGCTCTACTGGGTCCACTTCGGGGGGGACGACATCAACTACCCCGGTGCCGACTCGCCGCTGTTCTGGGGACCGTGGCTGCTGCTGCTGCCGCTGGCCTTCTTCGGGATCGTGCGCGCCGCGCGCAGCGACTGGCGGCGCTCCAGCTTCCTCTACCTCTACCTGCTCGGGCAGACGGCCATCGTGGTCGCGTTCTTCGTGCTGCCGCGCTACCGCTTGGCGATTCTGCCGGTGCTCTTGCTCTTCGCTGGCGTGGCGCTCGCCTACGTGCAGCAGCGTGTCTCCGGCCGCGCCGCAGGTCCCTCTCCCCCGATCGCCTCTCGCCCGTAGCGTATGTCCCAGACAACCCTGTCTGCCGCGACCCGCTCTCGGGGCCGGGCCCTCGTCAAAGCCGTCCGGCTCTACCAGTGGGTCAAGAACGGCCTGATCTTCCTGCCGATGCTGATGGGGCATCGGCTCCTGGACGCCGAGGTGTGGCTCAGCGCAGGCCTGGCGTTCCTCGCTCTGAGCCTGTGCGCGAGCGGCACCTACGTGCTCAACGACCTCCTCGACCGCGAGGCAGACCGGCTGCACCCGACCAAGCGCCACCGGCCCTTCGCTTCGGGTGCGCTGGCCCCGGAAGTCGGCTACGTGCTCGCGCCAGCGCTCGTCGCCATGGGATTCGCGCTGGCCGTGTGGCAGCTTCCTGCGGCCTTCACGGCGGTGCTGGGGTTGTATCTCCTCACGACGGTGGCGTACTCCTACGTGCTCAAGCGGATGCCGCTCGTGGACGTGCTCGTGCTCGCAGGGCTCTACGCGCTGCGGGTCTTCGCCGGGGGCGCGGCCACGGGCATCCCGATCTCGCAGTGGTTGCTGAGCTTCTCGCTCTTCTTCTTCCTCTCCCTGGCCCTCCTCAAGCGCTACGCCGAGCTCCGCATCCTCGAAACCAACATCGAGGCGCGGGCCAACAAGCGGGGCTACCAGGTGGACGACCTCAGCATGCTCCGCAACTTCGGCACCACGAGCGCTTACCTCGCCGTGCTCGTCCTCGCGCTCTACCTCACCAGCCCCGAGGTGACCGTGCTCTACCAGATGCCTGCGCTGCTCTGGCTGCTCAGCCCCCTCTTGATCTACTGGCAGATGCGGATCTGGCTGCTGGCCCATCGCGGTCAGATGGACGACGACCCCATCCTGTTCACCGTCAAGGACCCCGCGAGCTACCTCGTCTTCGGGGGCATCGCGGCCCTCCTCGTCGCGGCTACGCTCGTTCACGTCTAGCGCCGCTCTTCTATGGCTGACTCGCCCTCCTCATTGTCCAAGGCCTACGCCTCCTGGGGGCGCTTCCCTGAGGCGCGCCCCGCTGGGGTCGAGCGGCTTGCCTGGCGGACGCGGCTCCCAGACCTCGACGCGTTCGCGCAGCCGGTGCTGGCCTACGGGCAGGGCCGTTCCTACGGGGATTCGTGTCTCAACAACGGCGGCGTGTTGCTGGACACAGACGGCCTCGACCGCCTCATCGCCTTCGACCAGACGACGGGCCGCGTGCGTGCCGAAGCCGGGGTGACGCTGGCCAAGCTGCTCGACGTGCTCGTCCCAGCGGGCTGGTTCCTTCCCGTCACGCCGGGGACGAAGTTCGTCTCGCTCGGCGGAGCCATCGCCAACGACGTGCACGGCAAGAACCACCACGTCGCAGGCACCTTCGGCCGCTTTGTCACGGCGATGGAACTGGTGCGCTCCGATGCCGCAGGCGGTGACCACCGCCTCGTCCTCACGCCGGACGGCCGCCCGCTCGGTGGGGGAGACCCAGACGACGCCGTCGCCGACCTCTTCCGCGCGACCATCGGTGGCCTAGGGCTGACGGGGCTGATCACGTGGGCTGAGTTCCAGGCCATCCCGATCCAGAGCGACCAGATCGCCGTGACGAGTACGCGCTTCCGCTCGCTCCCGGAGTTCCTGACGCTCGCCGACGCGGCGGCCGACGAGCCCTACACCGTCGCCTGGATCGACGCGCTCTCGCCGCAGGGGCGGGGGCTGTTCATGCAGGGCCACCACGTAGCAGGCAGCCTGCCCGCGCCGTCGCGCTTCAGGCAGAAGCTCGCGGCCCCGTTCGATGCGCCCTCGGGCACGCTCAACGCCCTCACGGTGCGCGCCTTCAACGCGGTCTACTACCGCGCGCAGCTTCGCGACGTGGTCCGCTCGCGCAAGCACTACGAGCCGTTCTTCTACCCGCTCGACGCCGTCGGCGACTGGAACCGGATCTACGGACGGCGCGGCTTCTTGCAGTACCAGTGCGTCGTCCCGTTTTCCGACGGCGTGAGCGTGACGGAGGCGCTGCTCGCCGAGATCAGCGCGGCAGGGGCCGCCTCGTTCCTGGCCGTGCTCAAGACGTTCGGCGACGTGCCCTCGCCGGGCCTGCTCTCGTTTCCGCGCCCCGGCATCACGCTCGCGCTCGACCTGCCGCACCGAGGCCCGGAGACGCTTGCGCTCGTCCGCCGCCTCAACGCCATCGCCATCGAGGCGGGCGGGGCGCTCTACCCGGCGAAAGACGCCGTGATGACGCCCGCCCAGTTCCGCGCCTCGTTCCCGGACTGGGAGGCCTTCGCCGCGCACGTCGATCCGCAGTTCTCGTCGTCCTTCTGGCGGCGCGTCACGACTGCAGAGCGATAACGTCGCGCACCAGAAAGGCCGCAGCGTCCAGCGACGAACTCGTCCACACGTTCACACCTGCATACGTCCACACCTCCACGATGCCTCGTCTCACCGTCCGCCGCCTGCTCGTTGTGGGGGCCACGTCCCGCATCGCCCACGAGACGTGCCGCCGCTTCGCCGCGGAGGGCGCGTCGTTCGTCCTCGCCGCGCGCGATCCCGTCAAGCTCGACGCCGTGGCGGCCGACCTCCGGGCCCGTGGGGCCGCGCTCGCCGAGCCGTTTGTCCTCGACGCAACCGACTACGACCGCCACCCGGCGCTCCTCGACGCGGCGGTGAGCCACCTCGGCCGCATCGACGCCGTGCTGGTGGCGCATGGGATGCTGCCCGACCAAGCCGAGGCCGAGCGCTCCGTCGAGGCGATGCAGCATGCGTTCGAGGTCAACGCGACGAGCGTGCTGGCGCTGCTGACGCCGGTGGCGACCTACTTCGAGGCAGAGCGGCGGGGGCTGATTGCGGTGCTCTCGTCGGTGGCGGGCGACCGGGGGCGACGCGAGAACTACGTCTACGGCGCGGCCAAGGCGGCGGTGACGCGGTTCCTCGAAGGGCTGCGTGTGCGTCTCGCCCCGGCAGGCGTGACCGTGCTGACGGTGAAGCCGGGCCCGGTCAAGACGCCGATGACGGCGCACATGGAGCAAGGCGTGCTCTTCGCCGAGCCCGAGGACGTGGCCGACCGCATCTACACTGCCATGACACGCGGCCGCGACATCGTCCACACGCCGTCGTGGTGGCGGCCCATCATGAGCGTGCTGAGCCACCTCCCCGAGCGTGCCCACAAGCGTTTGGGACTGTAGCAGATATCACATCGTGGGGTGAGAGACGTGGGGGCGGGGTGGCGTAGGTTGCACCGTCCGTTTTTGTCAACGCGCGCCCGGTTGTCTCTATGCCCCCTCTCTCTGTGTTGCGGCCCTCTGCGCTGCTCGTCGCGCTCGTCCTTCTGCTTGCGGCCTGCGGGGGCGGCGAGGCACCGGCCGAGGTACCGTCGTCAGGCAGTCCGACGTCGGACGTGCCCCCTGCGCCCGACGAGGCCCTCGCCGATGCGATGGACCAGATCCAGGACGCGCTCGGCGAGGCGGGCAAACGCGCCTCGGCACCGGTCAACTTCCGGGACCTACGCGCCCTCGTCCCCGAGGAGGCGGCTGGGCTCACGCGTACCGACATCGAGGGCGCTACCGAAGGCGCGATGGGCATGTCCGTCTCGCGCATCGAGGCCACGTTCGAGAACGAGGCAGGCACCGACGTGGAGG
This sequence comes from Bacteroidota bacterium, assembly GCA_039178415.1. Classification (GTDB taxonomy): domain Bacteria; phylum Bacteroidota; class Rhodothermia; order Rhodothermales; family Rubricoccaceae; genus JBCBEX01. The sequence continues at coordinate 10,000 of JBCDFF010000032.1, read as the reverse complement.
TCGACATCGTAGACCTCGGCACGTTTCCGCAGGTGACGATGTTCGGCGTCGGGTGGGCCGGCGTCACCATCGACCGCGAGTCGAGCACGGGCTACGAGCGCACGACGGACTTCGAGGGGCAGCCCGCCTACGAGGAAGTGCGCGGGGACTATGCCGAGGTGCAGGTGATCGTCGCGGGGCGCTTCCTCGCCTCCGCCGAAGGCCGCGTGCCAATGGACACGATCAAGGCCCTCCTCCGCGCCCACGATCTCGATGCCCTCGCTGCCATGCGCAACGTGAACGTGGAGGCCTAGAGAGGCGTCGTGATTGACAGCACGACTACTTGGTAAAGTACGACTACTCGGTAAGTCGGTCTCGGTGTCATGCTGAACTCGTTTCAGAGCCGAAGGCCGGCGCGTTCGCGGGAAGGACGCGGACATGAGCTTGCACCAACATCGCGTCAAAATGGTATAAGCCAGCGTCGCCACGTGCTCCTTGGATCTGGACTACCAGCTCTCAGCGGCCTGCTCCCCAACTGCAGGGACAAGACGTAGAGAGTGCTTGCCTTGGTCAGAAGGCGAAGACTAATCCGCGAAAAGGGATACGGTTCTGGTCCATCTAGGCGTGTCGTCCCGCGTTGTGGGAGACCGAGTCCTAAGGCAGATCTCCGCTAGCAATCGCCTGCTCGAGGTCCATCATGAGTGCTTCGTACTTCGAAGCATCCCGGCGAGTGAAGAAGCCCATAGCCAGGAAGACTGGAGCCATCACCGTTGCATTGAGCAGCTGCGATCGGTCGAAGAGTACCCAGACGATGTAGCAGACGGCGAGGGCGATTGCGCCCGACGCGATCCACCTATTGCGCTTGACGCGAGCTTGCATCTGCGCAAGGACTGGCGCGTAGTCCCCTGCCTTGAGTTGCTGGTACTGCTTGTACGGCAGTAGGGGCTTCAGACGAGCCAGAGCATCTTCAGCTTCGGGAGAGGTCTCAGCCATGGCGGTCAGAGGAAAAGGTTACGCAATCTCGAATGCGCCGATGCTGTCGTACTTCGCCATGCGGGCGACGAAGCGCTCGTCGTGGGTCATCGCCGTGAGCGTTCCGAGCGTCCGGGCGATGGCGTGGCCGACGGCGTCGAACGTAGCCTCAGGGTCGCGGTGGGCCCCGCCGAGCGGCTCGGCCACGATCTCGTCCACGATGCCCTGCTCGATGAGGTCGGGCGCGGTGAGCTGGAGCGCCCGGGCGGCCTCCTCCTTGTAGTCCCACGAGCGCCACAGAATCGACGAGCAACTCTCGGGCGAGATCACGGAATACCAGGCGTTTTCTAGCATGAGTAGCCTGTCGCCCACGCCGATGCCGAGTGCGCCGCCGGACGCGCCCTCGCCGATGATGACGACCACGATGGGCACGGGCAGCCGGGCCATCTCCAGCAGGTTGCGCGCGATCGCCTCGGCCTGGCCGCGCTCCTCCGCTTCGAGGCCGGGGAACGCGCCGGGCGTGTCGAGAAGCGCCACGACGGGCTTGCCGAACTTGGCGGCGAGCTTCATCACGCGGAGCGCCTTGCGGTAGCCCTCGGGGTTGGGCATCCCGAAGTTGCGGTACTTCCGCTGGTTGGTGTCGCGCCCCTTCTGGTGGCCCACGATGGCGACGGTCTGGTCGCGCCCGCCGAAGCGGCGGCCCTCGAAGGTGCCGAGGCCTGCGATCATGGCCGGGTCGTCGCCGAAGAGGCGGTCGCCATGGAGTTCCACGAAGCCGCGCGTGAGCGCCTGGACGTAGTCGAGCGTGTAGGGGCGGTCGGGGTGGCGGGCGAGCTGAACGCGCTGCCAGCGCGTCAGGCCGGTATAGACCTGTTGCTTGAGTTGCTCCACGCGCCGTTCGAGCGCCGCGATCTGCTCGGTGAGATCGACCTCGGCGTCCTCCGCGTCATAGCGGCGCAGCTCGTCGAGCTTCTGCTCCAGATCGGCGACTGGCTTTTCGAAGTCGAGGAGTTGCATGGGGCGCGGCGTCGAGAGAGGCGAAAGGCAACGGGAAGGGCGGGGAGAGGCGGATCGAAAAGATACGCCGTGCCCCCCATACGCTGGGGGGTGCCCCTAGATTCCGGGCTGGGGCATTTCCAGGGGAGGGCTCCTTTGCAGCACGACCTCGTGCCCGCAGTCCAGCGGGGTTCGGCAGCCCTTCGGGGTTCAGCAGCCTTTCGGGGTGCGGATGAGCGCGCGGCCGAGGATCTCCAGGTCGAGCCAGAACGACTGGTGACGCGCGTAGAACCAGTAGGCGCGGTGCACCTCCACGATGCCGGTGGGGCGAGTCGGGAGCGTGTCCAGAATGGAGACGAGGCCCGGCTGGAGCGCCCAAGCCTCGGGCGGGCGCGTGGCAATGCTGGCGTCGTAGCCGACGAGCGCGCGGCGGCCGGCCAGCACCGACGGCATCATCGCCGTGGCGCAGGCGAGGCTGCGCATCCGCGCGGTGGGGCGGAGGCGGGCGAGGAGGCGGCACAGCGGGTGCATCGCCGTCCCGACGAGCGCCACGGGCACGTCGAGGAGCAGGCGGCGGCTTCCCGAGCGCAGCGGCGGGATGGTGCGCTCGGCGTCGAGCAGCGGCATCGAGAAATCGTCCACGGAGGCCTTGCCGATGAGGCGGTCGTGGTTGTGGACGAGGATCTTGAACTGCACCGGCAGGTGGCGCAGGTCGCGCATGAGCCGGAGGATGCCCGTGTTGGTGAGGCTGTCGGCGGCAAAGACGACCTCGTGGACGCCGCGCAGCCGCACGAGGTCGCGGAGGTGGTGCGGCGCACCGAGGCGAAGGACGGTGCCGTCGTTCGCAGGGCCGTTGTCTGTGGGGCCGTTCTCCTCGCGGGCCACAAAGCCGAGCAGCTTGAGCCGGGAGCGTGGACGCCCGGCGAGCATGCGGTGCAGGCGCGTTGCCTCTGCCGCGTCGCCGACGAGGAGCACGCTGCGGGCCTCGCGGGCACGCAGATGCAGCGCGAGGCGTCCTACGAGGAGGAACGCCGCGGCTGCGGCAAAGCCGAAGAGCACCGCGCCGCGCGAGAACTGGATCGCGGGGAGGAAGAACGAAACCGTCGCCACCGTCACGAAGGCGCTGCTCAGACCCGTGACGAGCGGGCGGAGTCGGTGCCGCCCGCGCCCGTAGCCGCGCGCCAGTCCGATGGCCGCGATGGCACCGAGCGCGTAGAGCGGGAGCACCGAGAAGTAGAACGTTGCCTCGAAGGCGACGCCGCGCGCGGTGCTCCAGAGGCCGGTTGCGGCGGCCATCGCGCCCCAGGCCAGGGCAAACTCAAACGCGGGCGCTGCGGTAGCGCGGACCGCGCGGACCGCCAGGCTCAGCGCGGCGCGGAGCGTCACGGCCAGGCGGATCGCCCAGCGCAAGACCGCCCCTGAGAGGCGCGCGCGGGGCTTCAGCGCGGTGTCGCCGGAGAAGTGCTTCTCCGAGAACTTGATCATCGCCCCATAGAAGAGGCGCACGTAGCGCAGCTCGCCCTTCTTGGTGCACTCGCCCTTGTAGTGGATGAGCTGCGTGTCGGGCGTGTAGTAGATGCGCCACCCGGCCTGCTGGATGCGGTAGCACCAGTCGAGGTCCTCGCCGTACATGAAGAACGACTCGTCGAACAGTCCCGCACCCTCGGTGCGGGTCGGGTCCTCGACGTGGGGTCCGGCGCCGCGCAGCGCCTCGGCGCGCACGAGCATGCACGACCCGGAGAGGGCATCGACCTCGCAGACCTCGTCTTTCGGGAGGTACGTCAGGTTGTAGCGCCCGAACGTCGGGCTGTGTGGGAAGAGGCGCGCGAGGCCCGTCATCCGGTAGAACGCCACCGACGGGGTCGGGAAGGCGCGGCGGCTCTCCGGCGCGAACGTGCCGTCGGGGTTGAGGATGCGGCAGCCGACCGCCCCGGCGTCGGGGTGGGCGTCCATGAACGCGACCATCCGCTCGATGGTGTCCTCTTGGACGAGCGTGTCCGGGTTGAGGATGAAGAGCAGGCGCCCGCGTGCCTCGCGGATAGCCTGGTTGTTGGCCCGGGCGAACCCCACGTTCTCGCGGTTGGCGATGACGTGCACGTCTGGGAAGCGCTCGCGGACCATGGCCACGGAGCCGTCCACAGAGTTGTTGTCCACCACGAACACCTCGGCGCGGAGCCCGCGCACGGCGCGCTGGACCGACGAGAGCGCCTGCTCCAGAAAGCCCCGGACGTTGTAGTTGACGATCACCACCGACACGTCGAGCGTATCGGCGCGGTGGTCCACAGCCGTGCCCGAGCCGGCGGCGACTCGGGGGGGGGCAGACGTGGTGGGGAGGACCGTAGCGGTTGGGGGCATAGGCACGCAAGATAGTCCGCAGCGGGCAGATTGCCACGGGACAGAACGGTTGTTCTCGGTTCGTTCGTCTCGAGGCAGCGCCCGGGCTCGCAGGTGGGAGCAGCGACGTTGCTACTTCCGGCGGGCCATGCGAGGTTTCCCGCGACGCCCCAGCGCGCGCTTCATTCGGTCCGCATTAACGTCTCGGTGCGAAGCGCGACACCGCAGGACTTGCACGGTTTCCCTCGATTCTCCGCATCGCGAAGTGCTCGCCGAGTCCGATCCTTCAGGCTCCGCTGCCCCCACCGCTCCCGCGCGCCCGTGTTCTCTTCTTCCTTTCGCCGCGAACTCGGCGCGACGCTGCGGCTGGCGGTGCCGCTCATCCTCGCCCAGCTCGCCCAGATGGCGACGAGCTTTGTGGACACGCTCATGATTGGGCGCTACCTCGGGCCGGACGCGCTCGCGGCAGGCGTCCTGGGGGCTACGATCTTCTTCACGATGATGCTCATCGGCATCGGGGTGGTGCTGGCCGTCGGGCCGACGGTGGCGCAGGCCTACGGCGCTGTGGAGATCGGCGAAGGCGACGAGGCTGACATCGGGCGGGCAGCCCGGCAGGGGCTCTGGCTGGCGACGTTCCTCGGCGTCCCGATGATGGTGCTGCTGTGGAACGTGGAGCCGTTCCTCCTCGCCGTGGGGCAGCCGGAGGCGACAGCATCGCTCGCGGCCGCCTACATCCGCGCGATCCTGTGGGGGACGGTGCCCAACCTCTGGTTCGCGTCCCTCCGCGGCCTCGTGGAGGGGCTAGGCCGTCCGCGCATCATCCTGATTGTCACGCTGGGAGCCGTCGTGCTCAACATCGTCGGCAACTATGCGCTGATGGTGGGCGCGTGGGGCTTCCCCGCGCTGGGGTTGCCCGGCTGCGGGTGGTCGAGCACGCTCGTCTTCTGGGCGCTCTTCGCCGCGATGGCGCTCTACGTGGCGCGCTCGCCCCTCACGCGGCGCTATGCGGTGTTCACCCACCTGCGGCGTCCCGACCCGTCCATGCTCGGCGCCCTCGTCCGGATCGGCTGGCCGATTGGCATCACGTTCGGCATCGAAGGCGGGCTCTTCACCATCTCGACGCTGCTCGTGGGGCGCATTGGGACGCAGGTCGAGGGATCGGCAGAGGCCGCAAACGTGGCGCTGGCCGCGCACCAGGTGGCGCTCAACGCCGCCTCGATCACGTTCATGGTGCCGCTCGGGCTGGCGCTGGCCGCGACGCCACGCGTGGGGCAGGCCGTGGGACGCGGCGATCAGGCGGCGGCCGAGCGCGCCGGCTACGCCGCGATGCTGCTCGGGAGCACCTTCATGCTCGCGGCGGCGGCGCTCTTCTGGCTGCGCCCTCGCTGGGTCGTGGCCGCCTACCTCGACCTCGGTGACCCCGGCGTCGCGGCGGTGGCGACGCAGGCGATGGCCCTGCTCGGCATCGCGGCGGTGTTCCAGTTCGTGGACGGCCTGCAGGTGACTGCCAACGGCGCGCTCCGGGGGCTGAAGGACACCCGCGTTCCAATGTGGATCGCCTTAGCCACCTATTGGGGCGTCGGGCTGACCCTGGCCGTCGTGCTCGGCTACGGGGTGGGCGGTGCGCGGCCGCTGGGGGCGACCGGGGTGTGGTGGGGCCTGACAGCCGGGCTCGCAGCGGCAGCGGTGGCGCTATCGTGGCGTTTTCGCCGACGGGTGCGCCGCGCGCTCGCCAGCGGCCCCGAGACGGTTGGGGTGGACGGCGCGGCCGATATGGACCCTTGACGAAGTTTCACTTCCCACTGAAAGTGACAGGCTCAGCATTTGCTTTGGCGCGCCTCGGTCCCTACCCTTGGCCAACCGATATGTGCGCTACCTGATGCCAGCCTGACGCAGACACGCGCGGCGCACCGTCGCCTATATTGCCGCGAAGCGCTTCCGGATGGCTAGCGCTTGCAGGGCAGCGTAGGGCCTGAGTCCGTCTTGCCGGTTGGCTCCGTGCAGCCAGCGGGAACCTGGCAGACGAGACCTTTTCAATTGTTCTTCGACCCTCCCTCGAAAGGGCACCCTCTACATTAGCCCGCTGATCTTCTTGGCGTGCCAGCGGGGGGCTCCCTCGTCCCGGGCGCGCCTTGCCGGTGTGTCCCGACCCCTCACCCCGACTGCGGTTATGCCCCAGATATTCCAGCGCGGTGCCAACAAGCTACCCGCCCTCAGCCTCGTTGGGCTGATCTTCGGCGCTGTGTTTGTCATCGGCGCGGTGTGGTACTACTTCTCGCCCGAGTTCTACGAGGTCGGCTACATGCCCGACCAACCGGTGCCCTACAGCCACCGCCTCCACGCAGGCGAGTTCGGCATGGACTGCACCTACTGCCACAACCACGTCATGGCGAGCGAGCACTCCAACGTGCCGGCCACGCAGACCTGTATGAACTGCCACACGCTCATCAAGGCGCAGTCGCTCAAGCTGCTCCCCGTGCGTGAGAGCTGGGCTACAGGCGAGCCGGTCGAGTGGGTGCGCGTGCACCACCTCGCCGACTATGCGCACTTCTCGCACGCCGTCCACACCAACGTGGGCGTTGGCTGCGAGACCTGCCACGGCCGCATCGACCAGATGGAGGTGGTCTACCAGGTAGAGCCGCTCTCCATGGGATGGTGTCTGGAGTGCCACCGCGCCCCCGAGCAATACCTCCGCCCTGTCGAAGAGGTCACCACGATGGGCTACAGCGAGATGGTACGCGCCGACGAGGAGACCTACCAGGCCTACATCGCCGCCAACCTCGCGCGCATCGAACTCGAAGGCATCAAGCCGCCCCAGAACTGCTCCGCCTGCCACTACTAGAGACGTTGGTCCCTGGTCATTTGTCCTTTGAGGTCAGCTCGAGCCTTCATACTCAGCGATCAAACCTCGCTAAGGACCAATGACAAAGGACCAAGGACCAAGCTCCATGATTGAACTCGACATTCTCTCGAAAGCGGACGTGAACCTCGACGGGCAGACCCGGGCATGGCGTAGTCCCGCCGACAAGGCCCGCACGGCCGAGGCGCGCGCGCTCCAGCAGAGCGAATTCCACCCGGACGCGTTCACCGGGGAAGACGCCTTCAAGCTCGACGACCGCGCCGGGGACGACTTCGCCAGCGGCACGTCGCGCCGGTCCTTCATGAAGATCATGGGGGCCTCGATGGCGTTCGCCGGCCTGACCGGCTGCCGCCGCCCCGCTGAGGAGATCCTGCCCTACGCGCGTAAGCCCGAGCAGGTCATCCCCGGCGTCCCGAACTACTACGCCACCTCGATGCCGCTCGGGGGCCCCGTCCAGGGCGTTCTGATCCGCGCCAACGAAGGCCGCCCGACGAAAGTCGAGGGCAACGCCGCCCACCCCTACAACCAGGGCGCGACGGACGTCTTCGCGCAGGCGTCGGTGCTCAACCTCTACGACCCCGACCGCTCCCGCGTCGTGCGGCGTCAAGGCGAAGCGTCGTCGTCCTGGCGCGACTTCGTGGCGTTCGCGCGCCAGATGCGCGACGGTGGCGTGCAGGGCGATGTAGCGGTCCTGGCCGAGCCCAACGACTCGCCGACGCTCGCCCGGCTGCGCCGCGAGATGGAAGCGGCCTACCCCGGCCTCCGCTGGATCACCTACCGCGCCCTCGGCGACGACGCCAGCGCGTTCGGCACCCAGCAGGCGTTCGGTCGCCCGCTGCGCCCCAACTACGACTACGCCAACGCCGAGATCATCGTCAGCTTCGACAGCGACGAGATGGGGGCGGAGCACCTCGGCACGATCGCCAACCAGCGCGGGATCGCGGCCAGCCGCCGCATCACCGAGGGCCGCCGCAGCACGATGAGCCGCATCTACCTGGTCGAGAGCCAGATGTCGCCGATGGCGGGCATGGCCGACCACCGCGTCCGGATGCGCGCCGCCGACATCCCGCACCTCGTCAGCGCCGTCGCCGCGCGCCTCGGCGTGGGCAGCGCTACTGCGGCGGGCACAGCGCTCATGACCGCCGACGACCACGGCACGCCGATCCTCGAAGCGCTCCTCGAAGACGTGCAGGCCGCCCAGGGCCGCGTGGTGTTCTCGGCGGGTGGCACGCTGCCCCCCGAGGTCCACGCGCTCGTGGCCGCGCTCAATGCGGAGTACGGCCAGGAGGTCGTCCGCTACTACGACACCGGCGAAGGCACCGTCACCTCGCAAGACGAGGCGCTCCAGGCGCTCGTCGCCGACATGAACGCCGGGACCTTCGGCGCGCTCGTCTGCCTCGGGGCCAACCCTGTCTACAGCGCGCCCGCCGCCCTCGGCTTCGCCGACGCGATGGCCAACGTGCCCGTTACGATCCACGCCGGGCTCCACATCGACGAGACGGCGCAGCGCGCGACGTGGCACGTGCCGATGGCGCACTACCTCGAGCAGTGGGGCGATGGCCGGGCCTACGACGGCACGCTCTCGCCCATCCAGCCGACTATCGCGCCGCTCTACGAGGACGCCCACTCCGACCTCGAGATCGTCAACGTCCTCACCACCGGCCGCGACACGAGCGGCTACGACCTCGTCCGCACGACGTGGCGCAGCCAACTCACGGGCGCGTTCGAGGACGGCTGGCGCACGGTCCTGCACGACGGCATGCTGCGCGACACGGCCTACCCGATCGTCCAGCCGACCACCGCGGCGGTGCCCGACCTGAGCAGCCTGCCCGTCCTTGCGCCCGACGCGATGGAACTCGTGGTCCGGCTCTCCGGCAAGGTCTACGACGGCCGCTACGCCAACAACGCGTGGATGCAGGAGGCGTCTGAGACGGTGACCAAGATCACCTGGGACAACGTGGCGATCATGAGCCACGGCACGGCCGAGGCGCTCGGCGTCAACTCGGTCCTGCGCAAGGGCAAGCAATACGTGAGTGTCGTCAGCCTGAAGGCGGGCGGGGCCACCATCGAGATCCCCGCGTGGGTCCAGCCGGGCCACCCGGACAACTCGATCACCGTCGTCGTGGGCTACGGGCGCACCCTCGCCTCGGACCGCATCTCGCCGCCGAAGCCTCTCTTCCAGCGCTTCAAGTTCGGCTACTTCGACAACGACATCTACGACGACGGCCCGCTCGCCAACGGCATCGGGACCAACGTCGCGCCGCTGCGCCCGCTCGGCGGCCGCGTCACGGCCCTGGAAGAGCGCCCGGCCATCGTCGACGAGGACTACCTCATCGCCACGACGCAGGACCACGGCGGCCTCAACGTCGAAAACGCTACGACGGCCGTCGAAGACCGCGGCATCATCCGCCAGTCGACGCTCGCCGCCTACCAGCAGGGCAATGACGCGTCCTACGACACCGTCCCGCTCATCGAGGGCGTGCCGTGGGAGGACTACCCGCCCATCTGGGGTGAGGAGGCCGAAGCGGCGTCGGACCCGCGCATCGCCGAGGCGATGTACGCCGAGAACCAGTGGGCGCTCTCGGTGGACCTCAACACGTGCTCGGGCTGCAACGCCTGCGTGATTGCCTGCCAGAGCGAGAACAACATCCAGGTGGTCGGCAAGGACCAGGTCTCGCGCGGCCGCGAGATGAGCTGGATGCGCATGGACCGCTACTACATCGGCGACATGGACAACCCCGAGATGGTGTCCATGCCGATGATGTGCCAGCACTGCGAGTACGCCCCGTGCGAGCAGGTCTGCCCGGTCAACGCGACCGTCCACTCCCAGGACGGCACCAACGCGATGGTCTACAACCG
>JBCDFF010000031.1:0-19635 GCA_039178415.1 Bacteroidota bacterium | reverse complement strand
GCGCGAGCCTGGACCGACACGGCTACCCGAGCGAATGACGACATGGTGCCCCACCACACAGCCATCTCCGAGGACGACACCGTCTTCGACGACTGAGAAATGGCCGATTGAAACGCCCGCTCCGATCGCTGCTGAGGAAGCCACGTGCGCGGTGGTCGAGAGATCGCTGGGCGTCTGCATGATCGAAGGGGAACAGTTGCGTTGGTGGAGTGGGCGCTACGGCGCGGAAGTTGGTGGGGCGAGCAGGCTGCGCTGCGCCGCTTCGAGCACCCGGAGCACCCGCACCCCGCTTTCGCCATCCGTCCGGGGTGTACATCGATCCCGGACGCATGCGACAAAGTGGTCCAGCTCTGCGCGGAGCGGCTCGGCCTCTGACAACGGAACAGGGCGCCCTTCGCCAGCCCGCGGGATCGGCTCAGCCGCCTGCCAGTCTGCTCCTTTGTCGTGCACGATGAGCTTCTCTGGCCACGGGCGACGATCATCGAACACCGCCATCTGGTCCGAGCCGACAACGACCAGTCGTTGCTCCTTGTAGGGATGCAACCACGACACGAAAATGTGGGCTCGGACGCCGTCAGGGAAGCGTAGGTGCGTTACGGTCGTGTCCGCCACCTCCGGCCGGAGATAGGCTCCGCCAAACGCTTTGACCTCTACAGGATCCGCTCCGACGAGCCGCAGCAACACAGCGATGTCGTGCGGGGCGAAGCTCCACAGGATGTTTTCCTCGCGCCGGAATCGCCCGAGGTTGAGGCGGTTCGAATACAGATACTGCAACGTGCCCAGGTCGCCCTGCTCCACCAACGATCGCAATGCCAGCACGGCCGGATGGTATTCCAGGAGGTGCCCCACCATCAGAATACGTTGGTGCCTGCGAGCCGCTTCAACCAGGGCGTCTCCCTCGGCGACCGTCAAGGCGAGCGGCTTCTCTACGAACACATCGCGTCCCTCTTCGAGGCAGCGCAACCCGAGCGCGGCATGGGTGGCTGCGGGTGTACTGATCGCTACGGCTGGCGCGTCAGAACATGCGAGCGCCTCCTCAAGGGTCGCGTAGCAAAGCACGCCTGGATACCGCAGCGCGACGGCAGCACGTTGGGCTGGATCCGGCTCGCAGATGCCCTCCAGCACGCCCATCGCGTGGAGGTTACGAGCGAGGTTTTTTCCCCAATAGCCATGGCCAAGGAGGAGGACACGAGGCTGAGGGTTCACCGGCAGGACGACTGTACGTGGCAGAGCGCTCGTAATTTACGCCTCTACTCCCCCGAACGACATGCGGATCTGTGCGTCTTGCCCTCCTCTCCGACGTCCATGCCAACCTACACGCGCTTCGAGCCGTCCTCGCTCACATCGACCGCGAAGGCGCAGACCTGCTTGTGTGCCTCGGCGACTCGGTTGGCTACAATGCGGACCCCAAGCCCTGCGTCGAGCTCCTGAGGGAACGCTGCGCGGTGATCGTCCAGGGCAACCATGATCTCGCCATTGCAACGGGGGCCTACGTTGGCAATTTGCCGCGGGACGGTCAGGCCGCTGCGGAGCTTCACCGCACGCTCCTAAGCGAGAGCGAGCTCGACTTCCTGGCTCACCTTCCCCTACGCCAGGTGGAGCACGGCTGCACCTTCGTCCATGCCTCCCCCGAGCGTCCCGAGGACTGGTTGCGGCTTGAGTCATTCTGGCAAGTCAAGAACCAGTTCGCGCACTTCGACACGTCCATCTGCTTTGTGGCTCACTCGCACCTGCCTGGCATCGTCGCTGACAAGCTGGGCGTCTTGACGGTGAAACGAGGGCCTCGGTACCTCGTCAACGTGGGCAGCGTGGGGCAGCCGCGCGACGGCAATCCGCGGGCTTGCGTCGCGTTCTTCGACACGGAGACGTACGACTATCGGCTTGACCGCGTCGGGTACGATGTGGAAGGCGCTGTGCGCAGCATCAAGGACGCAGGGCTTCCGGCTCGCCTCGGCCAGCGCCTGCGCCGGGGCCTGTGACCCCGATCCATCGCGGATCTCCACGAGCCTGCTCGGGTTCTGGCCCTCCTGTTTCTCCCCATCGGACCTGTGCTGCCTCGATGTTGCTCGCCCCGCTCCCGCCTTCTGCGCGCCTCTGGACCTTCGTCGCGGACCGACCCGTCACGCAGACCGACGCCGACGTCCTCCTTGGCTCGCTTAAGCCGTTCCTGAGCGCGTGGACGTCGCACGGGCGACCTGTGCCTGCGGCTTCGGCGCTGGTCCACGATCGGTTTTTGCTAGTCGGCGCTCACATCGAAGAGAACGCGCCCAACGCGGGCGTGTCAGGCTGCGGCATCGACGCAATGCGACATGCGGTGGACAGCGCAGCGGCTCGTCTGGACATCGCGTGGGCCGACGGGTTGCACGTCGTCTATGAACAGCCGACGGGTGCGGTTCAGGTGGTTCCGCGTCGCGTCTTCCGGGCCCTCGTTCGTGAGGGGGCTGTGGATGGAACGACCCCTGTTTTTGTGACGACGCTCGAAACAGTAGGCGCGCTCCGTACCGACGGCCTTCGCCGCCGTGCGTCCGAGACGTGGCATGCGCGCGTGTTCCGGCTCGCCGTGACGGCCTAGCATGCTGCCTCGCCTACCGACGCCCCTGGAGAAGCGCATCGCCCGGCTCGACGACCGGCATGCGGAGGTGGTCATCGGGGCGTTGCTGCTGGCGAGCATGTTTCTCGTGGGTACGGTTGGCTACGTCCTGATTGAGGGATGGTCGTGGCTAGACGCGTTCTACATGACGTTCATCACGCTCTCCACGATCGGCTTTAGCGAGGTCGGCGAGCTCTCGCCTCTAGGCCGCCTGTTTACGGTCGCCATCGCGCTGGTAGGGATCGGCGTCGTCGCCTTCATGGCGTCGCGTGGCATCCAGTACCTTGTCGCCACGCAACGCTACCTCGAACGACGGATGCAACGCCGCATCGATGCTCTCTCGGACCACTACGTGATCTGCGGCTACGGGCGCCTCGGACAGCGCATCGCTGAAGACCTCCGCCGGGCCGGGCTCGATGTCGTCATCATCGACCACAGCGTCGAGCGGACCCTGGAGCTTCAGGAAGCGAGCTTCCTCTACGTCCACGGCGATGCCGAACACGAAGCCACCCTGATCGAGGCCGGCATCGACCGGGCTCGGGGCCTCGTGCTCACGCTGCCCGAAGATGCGTCCAACGTGTTCACGGCGCTGACTGCCAAAGGGCTTCAGCCCCGCCTCTTTGTCCTGGCGCGCACCAACCACCACCCAAACATCCAGAAGCTGCTGCGCGCCGGCGTCGATAAGGTGATTTCTCCCTACGAGATCGGTGCCGATCGGATGGCCCAGGTGATCCTCCGGCCCAACGTTGACCGCTTCATGGAGCAGGTCATGAACGTCTCCGCGCTCGACCTAGACATGGAAGAAGTCGAGATCGAGGCCGGGGCGATGCTGGACGGGATGACGCTCGCCGCGTCGCAGTTTCGACGCCGCTTTGACGTCATCGTAGTCGCTGTGTCGAGCCAGCCAGCTAGCGTGGACGCCGATTTGGACACGCCGGAGGTAGGCGCGTCCATGGCCTGGCAGTTCAACCCGCAGGCCGACTCGTTGCTGAGCGCAGGCGACGTGCTGATTGTGTTGGGCAGTCCCACGGCCATTGACGTACTGAGGCGCGAAGGCTGCGCGGCGCACGCCGACGCGGACTGACCCCCTCCCCGTGTGCGTTTAATTCCGGCTGTGCCCCTCACCGCGTTCCCGTTTGCGCGGGTATTCGTGCGTGTGGGCCGCGCGCACGGTACGTGATTCTGGACGCTCCCCGTATATTCGCGCCCGCTCGACTAGCCTTCGGATCCATGCGCACGCTGCTTCTCCTTCTCGTCGCCCTCGTCCTCGCGGTTGCCCCCGTCCGCGCACAGCAGGGCGACGCCGACCAGGGTCCCAACTACTTCAGCCAGTCCTGGCTCGTTGATGTCATCGAGCGGCGCAGCCCCGACCTGGACGAGGTGCCGCCGGTGTTCTACAACTACCACATCGTCCGGAACGACTCGCGACTCCAGGCGAGACTCAATCTCTACCGCGAATACGGCCGCGAAAACAAGCCGCTCATCCAGCTTCTCAACCGCAACACGCTCGAGGACCTGCGCCCCGGCGACACGCTGATCGTCCCGACCCGTTTCGGCCTCGATTTCCGCGCCTACTCGCCGTTCCCGCGCTACTACCCCGGCGCACGCGACCTCGACCAACTCGTCATCCTCGACAAATCGATCCAGGCCTACGGCGCCTACGAGCATGGTCGGCTTGTTCGCTGGGGCATCATCAATACGGGGGCAGAGTCGAGCGTGACCCCCTCGGGGCGCTTCAACATCAACTGGAAGCAGGAATACCGCATCTCCACGCTCAGCCCCGACTTCGGCTCGGACGCGCCCGACGCAGAGTTGTGGGAGATGTACTGGGTGCTCAACATCCACGAGCGGCGCGGCATCCACCTGCACCAGTATGCGCTCCCCACGGGCGGCCCCGCCTCCCACGGCTGCGTGCGCCTGCTCGAACCGGACGCGAAATGGATGTTCTACTGGGTAGACACCTGGGACAAGACGGGCGGAACCGACATTTCGTCCGCCGGCGCGACGATCACCGACCAGGGCACGATGGTACTCGTGATCGGCGAGGACATCAGCGGCAAGCCGGACCCGTTCCTCCGCCGCGCCTCGTACCCCACGCTGCGGATGGTGAACCTGCCTGCCAATCCCTACGACGTGCCACCCGGCACCGACCAGCAGGAGCGCTTTGACCGGATGCTGGGCATGAACTAGCCCAGGCACTCCAGCCTCAGACCGACCGCCCCACGGCTACGCGCTGTGGGGCGTTTTTTTGTGTCCGCTCCCCGGAATCTGGTAATACAGGGCTAATCCCTATGCAACTGCTATTTAATGTAGATAAGCCCTAGCAAAATGCCTGTGACTGGTATCCTGAGGTCCCCCCTCCCATCTCGACTCTTCTCATCTCTCTCCTCTACTCCATGTTCAGGATACCCTCCCTCTTTCTCCTGGCGCTGCTCGTAGCGCCGCTGACGCAGGCGCAGCTACAAGCCGACCTTGTCGGCCGTTTCGAGACGGGCATTTTCGACGAAGGCGCGGCCGAGATCGCCGCCTACGATGCGCGCACCCAACGCCTCTTTTTCGTCAATGCCGACGCCGACGAGGTGGTCGCGCTCGACCTCTCAGACCCTGCCAACCCCACCCAACTCTTCGCGATTGACGTGAGCGCCGATATCGCGAATATCGGCGGCGTCAACAGCATCGACGTGCGGGCCTACGGCGGCCAAACGCTCATAGCCGTGGCCGTTGAGGCAGACCCCTCGACGGATCCGGGCGCGGTCGCGTTCTATGACGGCCTCGGCCGGTTCGTCAACCAAGTCGCAGTCGGCGCACTGCCCGACGGCCTCGCGTTTGCGCCGGACGGGCAGGCGCTTGTCGTCGCCAACGAAGGCGAAGCGGACGACGGTATCGACCCGCTCGGCTCGATCAGCATCATCACGGGCATGCAGGACGGCCCCGGCCTCCGTGGCATCGTCTTCGATGTCACCACGCTCGACTTCACCGACTTCAACGAAGGCGGCCCGCGCAACGGCGAGCTTGCCGACGACTTCTACCTCGTCACACCTGATGTCTCGGTCGCGCAGGACATCGAGCCGGAGTTCGTGACCATCGCGCCGAACAGCCAGGAGGCGTACGTCTCGCTTCAGGAGAACAACGCCATCGCCGTGGTGGACCTGCAGACGCAAACCATCGCGTCGGTCTTCACCGTCGGCCTCCAGGACTACCGCACCGGGCCCGGCCTCGACGCCTCCAACCGCGACGACGCGATCAACATCCGGAACTGGCCGCTGCTCGCGCTGCGCCACCCGGACGGCATGGCGATGCTCAATGCGTTCGGCGAGGACTACATCCTCACGGCCAACGAGGGAGACGGCCGCGGCTTCGACGAGGTGCGGGGTGGCGACCTCCCGCTCGACCCCGACTCGGACTTCTTCGCGGGCTTCGACACGGCGACGCTGCTCGACGACGAAAACCTCGGCCGCATCGAAGTCTCCGAAGCCTTCAGCGACACCGACGGCGACGGCGACTTTGACCGCCTCGTGGCATTCGGCGCGCGCTCCTTCTCCGCGTTCACGCCCGACGGCGAACTCGTCTACGACTCGGGCGACGACATCGAGCGCGCCATCGCCGACTTGATCGCAGCGGGCGACCTGCCGATGGCGGCGTTCAATGCCAACAACGACGACAACGACTCCTTCGACAACCGCTCCGACGACGGCGGCCCGGAGCCCGAGGGCATCGTCACGGGGCGCGTGGACCGCACCGACTACATCTTCGTCGGGCTGGAGCGCGTCAGCGGCGTGGCCGTCTTCCGCGTGCAGGCCGACCGCTCGAACCCGGTGGTCTTCGAGCGCCTGCTCATCAACCGCGATTTCAGCGCCGACGCCGAAGCGCCGGGCCAGGACCTCGGCCCCGAAGGCCTCGTCTTTATCCCGGCAGGCGACAGCCCGGTCGGTCAGGCGCTGCTCGTCGTCTCGAACGAGGTCAGCGGCTCGGTGGGGATCTGGGCACTCGGCCAGGGCGCGCCGGCGTTTACGCTCCAACTGCTGCACGCCTCCGACCTCGAAGGCAACGTCAACACCATCGAAGACGCACCGCGCTTCTCGGCGGTCGTGAATGCGCTGCGCCCCGAGTTCGCGAACACGCTCCTCATCTCGTCAGGCGATAACTACATCCCCGGGCCGTTCTTCTCGTCAGGCGCAGACCGGACAGTCGGTGCTGTCGTGGGCGAAGAAGGCCGCGGCTTCGCGGACATCGCGCTCATGAACGAGATCGGCTTCGACGCGTCGGCGATTGGCAACCACGAGTTTGACGAGGGCACGGACCGCTTCGAGGACATTATCGAGCCGGACTCGGACGGCTACGACGGGACGCTCTTCCCCTACCTGAGCGCCAACCTCGACGTCTCGCCCAACGGCGACCTGGCCGACCTCGTCGTGCCCGGGGCCGAGCCGGCGCAGCCAAACAGCATCGCGCCAAGCGTGATCCTGGATGTCAACGGCACGCAGGTCGGCGTTGTGGGTGCAACGACGCCGCTGTTGCCGATCATCACGTCGTCGGAGAACGTGATTGTGAAGCCCGAGGACCCCGACGACTTCGACGCGCTCGCGGCGATCGTGCAAGCCGAAGTCGACGCACTCACGGCGGCGGGCGTGGACAAGATCATCGTCGTCTCGCACCTCCAGGAGTTCAACATCGACCAGGAGTTGGTCTCGCGGCTCTCCGGCGTGGACATCGCCATCGCGGGCGGCTCGGACCGGCTCCTCGCCGACGAAACGGACATCCTCCGCGCCGGTGACGAGGCCGCCGGGCCCTACCCGACGCTCTTCCAGGACGCGGACGGCAAGGACGTGCCGGTCGTCACCACGGACGGGCAGTACACCTACGTCGGCCGCCTCGTGATCGCGTTCGACGCCTTCGGCAACGTGATCCTCCCGAGCGTGGACCCCAGTGTAAGCGGTGCGTTCGCCACGGACGACGCGGGCGTGGACCGCCTCGGCAACCCGGCTCCGGACGAGACGGTCGTGGCGATCATCGACGCTGTGGACACCGTCCTCGACGCGAAGCTCTCCACCATCTTCGGCTCCACGGACGTGTTCTTGGACGGGCTCCGTAGCGAGGTGCGCACCGAGGAAACCAACCTCGGCAACCTCACCGCCGACGCCAACCTGGACTTTGCCCGGACCGTCGACGCGGGCGTGCAGGTGTCGTTCAAGAACGGCGGCGGCATCCGCGCGCCGATCGGCGACATCGACTCGGAGACGGGTGAGCGCCTCCCGCCGCAGGAGATCCCGGGGCTTCGTGCCGAGGGCGAAATCGCGCAGCTCGACATCGAGGGCGCCCTCTCGTTCAACAACGGCCTCTCGATCCTTGAACTGACCGCGCAGGAGTTCGTCAACGCCCTTGAAAACGGCGTCAGCAGCGTTGAGTTCGTCGGCGGGCGCTTCCCGCAAGTGGCGGGCGTGCAGTTCAGCTTCGACCCCGCCGCTGAGGCAGAGAGCCGCGTTCGCACTGTCGCCCTCGTGGACGACGAGGGGGCCATCACGGACGTGATCGCGCAGGACGGTGTCCTGCAAGGCGACCCGAGCCGCGTGGTCAAGATCGTCACGCTCGACTTCCTCGCAGGCGGCGGCGACGGCTACGAGGAGTTCGCCAACGCGCTCAGCCGCGTCGACCTCGAAGACGAGGAGGACTTCTCCGGGCTCGCGGGCTTCGCGCCAGCCGGCTCGGAGCAAGACGCCCTCGCGGAGTTCCTCGCGGCCAACTTCTCGGAGACGCCGTTCGCCGTAGCGGACACGCCGGTCGAAGAAGACACCCGCATCCAGAACCTCGGCGCGCGTGACGAAGACATCCTGGACGGCGACAGCGTCCAGGGCGGTACGGCGGCGTCGTCGGTCGAGCTGCCGGACGCCTTCGCGCTCGTGGGAGCGTACCCGAACCCGTTCTCGTCGGGCACGCAGATCGCTTTCGATCTGCCGCAGCGCGCCGACGTGACGGTGCAGGTCTACGACATGCTCGGCCGTGAGGTCGTGTCGATGTCGCGGCAGGACCTCGCGCCCGGCTTCGGCCAGACGCTCCGCCTCGACGGGCGCGGGCTGGCATCCGGGCTCTACGTCTACCGCCTCAGCGCCGACCTCGGTGCAGCATCTGCTGTGGCGACGGGTCGCGTCACCCTCGTGAAGTAACCCACCAGGGACTTCCCCAGCGCTCCACCGCACAGAACGCCCCGCCTTCCATTCCGAACGGCGGGGCGTTCTTGTTGGGTCGTACTCAGTCCGTTGAACGGAGACGAGTGGACAGACTTCGATCAGGAGGCAGCCGCCATGGAATCGCGTACGCTTGCGCCGTCGCCTCCGTGGGCAACACGATGGTTGGGCGGCAGTAGCATTGAGCGCGTGCGGCGGAGGGGAGCTTCTGGGACGAAGTCTGGATAGGCCGCGTCGCGGTCTTTGATGACGCGCACAGGCCGGGGCCAGTGGATGTTGAAGGCGGGATCGTCCCATCGGACACCGCGCGCCGCGTCAGGGGCGAAGAACGCGCTCATCTGGTAGAACACCTCGCTGCGGTCCTTGAGCGTCAGGAAACCGTGCGCGAACCCTTCTGGGACGTAGAGCGCGTGGCCGTTGTCGGCCGACAACACAGCCCCGAAGTGCTGCCCGTAGGTATCCGAGTCGGCGCGGAGATCCAGGATGACGTCGTAGACCGCTCCGCGCGTGCAGCGGATCAGCTTTGCCTCGGCGTGAGGGGCTGCCTGGTAGTGCATGCCCCGGAGTGTCCCTGCCTGTTCGTTGAACGAGACGCTGCACTGCGCGACCGCCGCGTTGAGCCCATGCGCCTCGAACTCGCGACGGCAGAACGTGCGGGCGAAGTGGCCGCGCTCGTCAGCGTGGCGCTCGGGCCTCAGCACGAACGCACCAGGGAGCGTTGTCTCGTCGAAGATCATAGAGGAGCTAGGTTGGGTAGCGCATGGTCCCCTCCCAACCTACACGCCAACACCTGTCTCGGCTCCTTCGGCGTCATTATTCGACCACCTCGGTTTCCGGGATCGGGACCACGAACCGCCCGCCCCACTCGCGGATGTCGGCCATTTGTCGCACAATCTCACGTTTGAGATTCCACGGTAGAATGAGCACGTAGTCGGGCTGCGTTGCGCGGATGTGGTCGGGGGGGAAGACTGGGATGCGACTGCCCGGGAGATAGGTCCCCTGCTTGTGTGGGTTGCGGTCCACGGTGTAGGCAAGGAGGTCCGGGCCGATGCCGCCGTAGTTGAGCAGCGTGTTGCCCTTGCCTGGCGCGCCGTAGCCCACGACCGTCTTGCCCGCCTCGTTGGCCTCGATGAGGAAGCGCAAGAGGCTGCGTTTCGTCGCCTTGACGCGCTCGGCAAAGGCGGCGTAGGCCCCAGCCTCTGACGTGTCCTCAAGGCCGAAGGCGCGCTCCCGGGCCTTCAAGGCATGGATGCGGGCTGTGACAGGGAGCTCTGTGTTTTCTTGGTGCCGCGCGAAGATGCGGAGGCTGCCCCCGTGCGACGCAAGCTCCTCGACATCGAAGAGCACGAGCCCGAAGTGGGCGAAGACGCGCTCGACCGCGAGCAGCGAGAAGTAGCTGTAGTGCTCGTGGTAGATCGTGTCGAACTGGTTCTCGTCGATAAGCCGCAGGAGGTGCGGAAACTCGATCGTAGCCACGCCGCCAGGCCTGAGGATGCGCCGGATGCCCTCCACGAAGCTGTTCAGGTGCGGCGTGTGCGCAAGTACGTTGTTTGCCGCGAGGAGGTCGCACTGGAAGCCCTCGGCGGCTAGCTCGGCGGCCGTGTCCCGCCCGAAGAACAGCTCGCGGGTCGCGACGCCCTTCTCCCGAGCCGCCGCCGCCACGCTCGAAGACGGCTCGATGCCGAGCGCCGGGATCCCACGCTCCACGACGTACTGGAGCAAATACCCGTCGTTCGACGCGACTTCCATGACGAGGCTGCGTTCGTCCAACCCGAACCGCTCGACCATAGCACCGACGTAGCGCTCGGCGTGAGCCAGCCACGACGTCGAGTACGATGAGAAATAGGCGTACTTCTCTGAGAAGATGGCCTCCGGCGGCACATCGGTGTCGAGTTGGACGAGCAGGCACGCGTCGCAGACCATCGCGCGGAGCGGATACATCGTCTCGGGGGCCGTCAGATCGTCCACGCGGACGACGTTCTGGCAGGGTGGATGGACGCCGAGGTCCACGACGGTGGTGGTGAGCGGAGCCTCGCAGTGGCGACACCGGGCGGTTGCGGGGCGGGGAGCGCGGGTCATCGAACGGGCATCGGGCGCAGCGATCATGGTCGGAGGAGGGATGGAGTGCGGAGAGGCAACGAAACGCAGGGGCGGAGATGGAGGCGGGCGACGACCCCGACCGCTCCACCCACCGAGTCGGGGTCAGGCGTGAGGTGCAGCGACGGGGACCGCCGGGACGGCTCCGTCGCTCGTGGACTGCGACGTCTGGCGTGTGCGCAGGTACTCGTCCATAAACACGCGCCAGTGGGTCCAAGCCCACGGCCGTGCGCGCAAGCGCCGTTCCATGTAGCGCCGCAGCGCTTCATCGTCCTCGAACGACAGCGGCCCGTCCTGCACCATCGTCCACCGCCCTCGCACGAAGTGCACCTCCGTGAACACGAGCGGCGCTTCGGTACGCTCGGCCAAGACGCGAGCGCCGACGGGCCACACGACCGGGGTCTCGAACAGCGTGGCGTTTGGCTCTTGGTCGTTCGCGGGAAACCAGACGGCTTCCTGGCAGAGGAAGATGGGGCGGCCCTCTCTCAGCGCGGGCGCGAGCTTGCGGAAGGCACCGCCCGGGGCAACGTGGTGGTGCTTGAGAATCTGGTGGTGGAGGTCGTGCGTGAAATACGGCCACTTCTGAGCGGGGGGCATTGCCTCCGCCCCGCCTGCGAGTTCGAGCGGGTCGGCGATGTAGACGATGCGCCCCTCGCGCCGCTTGACCCACACGCCGAGATAGCGCATGCCCGCGTGCAGCGTGGTCAACTGGATGCCCACCTGGGCCGTGTCACCTCCCTCGACGGCGCAAGCTTCGCGCTTCGGGTCCACAAAGAAGTAATATGCCCGCAGCCGCTCGCGGAGATCTAGGTACGTAAACCGCAGCAGACGACCAGACGTCGAGGCTGTCCCGACGAGTTCGAGGTACGCCCGCGTGCGCTCTCCGCTGAGCAGCGCTGCCGCCACCGCGAGAGGAGCAAGCACCACCGCCCCTAGCGCATCGATTACCCGCAACGGAAGCACCCGGGCGAGTGGGCGCAAGCCGTAGTAGAACGACAGGTTGATCGCGGTGCGCGCAGGCGAGGCCATAGTAGAGTCGCAACAGCGGTTATTTCGTTACAGGGACATACCCCTTCTTCGGACCTCTTTTCGAGAATGTGAGGCCGAAGTAGTTGTTGGGCCCCGGCACGAGCAGGCGGCGGATTTGCTGGGGACGCACGGCGAAGCGGACCCACGCCGCGACCGCCCGACGTCTCTGTCTCGGGGACAGCGGGGCATCCTGTAAGGCGCGTAGGAAGTTGAACGCGCGTTGGTACGAAGCGCTGCTCGTAGCGGCCCCCTCTCCCCCCTCGTAGGCGAGGTACTCTTCCCGCGACATGTGGTGGGTGCTGCCGCCGTGCATCCGCATGTGGAAGCGCGGCGCGTCCAGCCGAACGAAGGGCCCGCGGAGGGCCAGCTCTGCCATCAATACGTCTTCGACGCCGTGGAGTCGGTAGCCTTTCGTCGCAGCCAGCGCGTCGGTTCGAATGAGACCGTGGGTGACGTAGACGGCAGGGCCACTCCCGAGACACGTGGCATAGCGCACGACGGGATCGGGGTCGCTCAGGGTGTTCGTGTCCGAGAGCCGGTAGGGCCAGAACCCCTCTACTGGCAAGTCGAATCCACCACGCTGCACGTTGTAGGGCAAATCGAGACCGTGCTCGTCAATGAGACGCACGGCTGGGTGGACGAGGACCGCCTCGGGGTGGGCGTCCATCGCGGCGATCGTCTCGGCGAGGTAGCACGGGTGCAGGAGGTCGTCGTAGGCCGCCCACCGGAAGTACGGGGCGTTGAAGCGGCGGCAGGCAGCGAACGCGCGGTTGTGGTTGGCCGAGGCCCCGAGGTTATGGTCGTTGCGAACGTAGCGCACCCGCTCGTCCCGCCGCATGGCGGCGTGCACGAGTTCCTCGGTGGTATCGTCCGATGCGTTGTCGACCACGACAAGCACGAAGTCCTCGAACGTTTGCGCGAGGAGGCTGCGCAACGTCTCCGCGAGGTAGCGTTCCCCGTTGTAGACGGGAAGGCCAATGGCAACGGTGGGAGTCATGGGAGCAGAGAGCAGAGCGAGAGCGGCCGTCGGTCACCCCGAAGCCACGGGAGCCGCAGCTACGCCAGCACCAGCCACGGGAGCGGTCGACCACCGGAGGTTGGCGTCGATGGCTCCCGCGTCCAGCAGCACTTCGAGGCGCTTCAGGCGGCGATACTGCGGCCCTTCGAAGGCGTCGGGCGTCAGGGCCGCGTCCCGGAAAGCGGCGAACAGTTGCTCGACCCCGCGCCGGACCGTCCATTGCGGCTGAAAGCTAGGAACGTGCCGCTGGATTTTCGAGAAGTCGACCTGGTAGGAGCGCGTGTCGGGACTGGCCCCCCCTGCAAACGCTACGGCGCAGTCGGGGACGACATCCCCGACGATCTCTGCGACCTGGCGAATCTGGTAGTTCTCGCCGTTGCGCCCCACATTGAATGCTTCGTTGTGGATCGCCTCGCGCGGCGCGTCTAGCACCGCTTCCACGGCACGGCAGACATCTTCCACGTGCACGAGGGGGCGCCACGGCGTCCCGTCGCTCTTGAGCAGAATCTGCCCGGTCGTGACGGCCCAGGCGGTGAGGTTGTTCACGACGAGGTCGAACCGCAGGCGCGGCGAGACCCCGTAGACGGTTGCGTTGCGCAGGAAGACGGGGCTAAACGTGTCGGTTGCGAGCGGCGCGAGGTCGCGTTCAGCCAGCACTTTGGCTTCGCCATAGGGCGTCTGCGGATGGAATGCAGCCTCCTCGGTAACCGCGTGTTGACCGGCAGCGCCGTACAAGCTGCAGGACGATGCGAAAAGGAAGCGGCGCACCCCGGCAGCGCGCGCGTGCTCGCCCAGCCGGACCGTCGCCGTGTGGTTGATCTCGTAGGTGAGTGCCGGGTTGAGATTGCCGAGCGGATCGTTCGAGAGGTTGGCGAGGTGCACCACCGCATCGAAGCCTTCCAGATCGGCACGGGTCACGTCGCGGAGGTCCCTGCGCACCGACGGGATCGAAGCGACGCCTTCCGGCAGAAACGTGCAGGCGGCGAAGAGGTCGCTGTCGAGGCCGTGCACATCGTACCCGAGCGCGACTAGACGAGGGACGAGGACGGAGCCGATGTAGCCGCTGTGGCCGGTGACGAGAACACGCATGGAGGGACGGCGAGGTTCGATTCGCGAAGAGCTAGGAGGCGGTGTTTGGGTGCGGCGCGGCCGGCTGCCACGGCCACCGCTTGAGTCCAAAGTAGTTGTCGAGCCCCGGCACCACGAGGCGTCGCAAGGCGTTGCCGCGCAGGGCATAGCGAAAGACCGCGCGTTGGGCGCGGCGTTGCTGCGACCGCGTCAGCCCGGGCGCTAGGCGCGTTGTTCGAAGGTAGTTGCGCAGCGTTGTCACGGGGAGGCGAGCCCGTGCCGTTGCCTGCCCGGTCTCGCGCTGGGTCCACGCCTCCCGGTCCAGATGGAACGTGCTGGCCTCGTGGATGCGATAGCGAAAGCACGCAGCAGGAACGTAGCGGAAGCGTCCGAGCAGCGCGGTCTCGGCGAGGAGGAGGTTGTCCGAGCCGTGGGTCGTGTGCAGCGACGTGCGCGCGAGCGTATCGCGCCGAAAGAGACCGTGGATCGGTGCGTTGACGCCGTTGCTGCCCAAGACCGCCTCGAATCGCCGGACGGGGCCAAGGTCGAGGTCTCGTTCGAGCTTGCGGTCGTCGTGGACGACGGCGCCGCCAGGCGTCACATAGGCCCGCATTTCTTCGTCGTACAGGAGCGGCGCGTCGTGCTCGTCGATCATGCGGCACGGGCCGTAGGCCAGCACGGCTCCGGCATCTGCGTCGAGCGCTGCGACCGTAGCCTCCAGAGAGCCAGGGGCGCGCAGGTCGTCGTAGGCCGCCCACGCGAAGTAGTCGGTGGGCGGCGCGAGCTCGTGGACCCGGTTGAAATTGGCGAGCGCCCCGATGTCACGCGCGTTGCGATGGTACCGGACGCGCGGATCCCGGTCGGCTGCGGCTCGGCAAATCGCCTCGGTGGCGTCGGTAGACGCGTTGTCAGCGATCACGAGAACAAAATCACTGAAGGTCTGGCCGAGCAGGTTGTCGAGGGCGGCTGCGAGGAAGCGCGCGCCGTTGCGAACGGGGAGCCCGACGGCGACGCGGGGCCCCTCGGTGTTCGCGGTCGGGGTTTGGGACGGGGGCGCAGCCATGATCGCGCGGGGGACTGGGTGGCGGTTTCAACGGGGTGCTGCAATTCACGAGCCGCGTCCCCGCGTGCAAGCATCAGCGAAGTCAATTGGAACGACTATGCGTCGTCTCGATCCGTCAGTACGCCGTGCGCAGGCCCTCTCGTCAGACGCCCAAGCTAAACGGCCGCGAGTTCCAACATAGCGCCAGCCCGCTAGCCTGGAGGGTGGCCGAGCGGGCTGGCTGGCCGGCGGCCGGGAGGGCCGTCCGGATTTCTCGGGCGTCGAGCCCAGCGGGGTCGAGCGCTAGCTGGCGAGCGCCGCTTCGGCCTGCGCGCCGTCGCCTGCGGCCGACTCCGGAAGGACGCCTTCGCGCACGAGCTTCTCGCGGACTTGCTCCTCGATCCAGGCATACGTGCGCGCCACCCCCGCTTCGAGGGCAATCTGTGGCTCCCAGCCGAGCACCTGCCGGAGCTTGTCGTTGTCCGAGTTGCGGCCCCGGACGCCCTGAGGGCCGTCGATGTGGACGTGCTCGATCGCGATGCCTGCCGAGTCGGCGGCGACGTCGGCGAGCTTGTTGATCGTGACCATGCGGTCGCGGCCGAGGTTGAGCGGCTCGGGGTAGTCGCTCATCATCAGGCGGTAGACGCCTTCGACGCAGTCGTCCACGTGCATGAACGAGCGGGTCTGCTCGCCGTCGCCCCAGATCTCGACTTGGGGCGCGCCGCCAGGCTGGCCTTCGCGGCCGCCGAGGAGCTTGGCGTAGGCCACCTTGCGCATCATGGCAGCGGGCGCCTTCTCGCGGCCCCCTTCCCACGTGCCGAGTTCGCCATATACGTTGTGGAAGCGCACCGTGCGCGTCTCCATGCCGTACTGCTTGCGGTAGTGGAAGGCGAGCTGCTCCGTGATGAGTTTCTCCCACCCATACGCGTCCTGCGGCTGCGCAGGGTAGGCGTCTTCTTCCTTCAGCGGGGTCACTTCCGCCTCCGTCTGCAGGTATTCGGGGTAGACGCACGCCGAGGACGTGTAGAGGTAGCGCTTGACGCCGGCGTCCCGGGCGGCCTCCATCGTGTGCGTGTTGATGAGGATGTTGTTATGCAGGATTTCGGCGTGGTACTTCGAGATGAAGCCCATGCCTCCCATGTCGGCCGCGAGCGCGTAGACGTGCTCGACGGGCTTGCGCTCCCCATCGATCAGTGCGGGGCGGACCGCTTGCAGACAGTTCGCCCAGCGGCGGAGGTCCAGCAGCTCGAATTCGTCCGCGTCAGACGCTCCAAACTCAGGATGCTTGATGTCGACGCCCCGGACCCAGTACCCCTTGGCCTTAAGAAACTTGACCAAGTGATGACCAATGAAGCCACCAGCACCAGTGACGAGAACAGGCGTGTTCTTTGACATAGTGAGAAGTTCGTCGAGTGTACGAGATTGAAGAAAGTGGTGGGTGCGCCAGAAACTAGGAAAATCCTCAGGGCTCGCTTTGTTGGCGAAAACGAAGCTGTTAGGGATTACCGCGCGGCGGTGCGTTCGCATGCCCTAGGACGCGCTCCCGCGCGAGTTGCCGCAAATAGCCCGCCATAAACTGGGGGACGCACTTGGCGTAGCGTTTCCAGAGCCGCTTGGGCTCCTTCGCGAGGCGGTAGGCCCACTCCAGGCCCATCTTCTGAAGGCGCGGCGGGGCCTGATCGAGCTTGCCTGCGTGAAAGTCGAAGGCAGCACCGACAGCCACGAGCACGGCGGGGATGTGCGCCGTCTGTTTCGCGCACCACGTCTCCTGCTTGGGGCAACCGAGGCCCACGAAGACGATGCGTGCCCCTGAGTCGGTGAGTTCTTGCGCAAACGTCGCGTCTTCCTCCGGCGTGAGCGCCCGGTACGGAGGCGAGATCGCGCTGACGATCTGGAGTCCCGGCGCTTTCTGTGGAAGCCGCTCGCACAGGGCGTCAAGCCGATCCTGCGAGGAGCCGTAGAGCCCGATGGGGACCCCTGCCTTCGCGGCAGCTTGGCACAGGTGCAGCATGAGGTCCGGGCCGTAGACGCGGTCTGGAATCTTCACGCCGAGGCCTCGGAGTCCCCACACAGCGGCAATCCCGTCGGGTACGTTGAGGTCGGCTCCGTTGAGCACAGCCTGAAACGGCGGGTTCTCAGTCGCCTCGACAAGCCCGTGCGCGCCTGTCGTGCAGAGATACCTCGACTCGCCCGCCTTGGCCCAGTCCAGGAGAATCTGGGTGGCCTGCTCGTAGGTCGTGCCGTCCACCCGGGTGCCGATGACGTACCGCGCGGGGACGCCGGGGGGGGCCGGCTTCGGAGCGAGCGGCTGGGCGACAGGGGCCGAGGCGGGGACGACTGCAGTCACGGACGGGTGGGGTGTAGGAGTGGGCCCCTCGCCTTGCCAATAGCCACGCCAAGCCGCTACGCCAACGTAATGCCATGCCCTGAGCACAGGCGCAGCGTTACAATGGCTCGGACTATACGTGTGGCGGGATGGGTGCGGTGGTCCCGCGTCCGTTGCGAGACGGGACGATCGGGTCCCAGCCGCTCAGGAGCGCGCTACAATACCGCCCCGGCTGTTACCAAACTGCGACGCCCACGCTGTTTTTCTCCACAACGCATCCACACCACGCCGACCAAACGCAGCGAGGCCGCCGCAACGTGTACGTCGCAGCGGCCTCGTAGCTGGCAGGCACATGCAGGGGCGACCACTGTGGGCAGCACGGGTGCGCACACCGTACGCAAGACGCGATCAGCCGGTGCGGAACTGGCCCATGCGCAACTAGATCGCCTCTTGCATCGGGACGACTTGCACCTTCACGTCGGCGGTGTACTCCGGGTGGAGACGCACCATCGCGCCGTAGACGCCCGTCATGCGGATCTCCTCCTTGAGGGTGATCTTCTTGCGGTCGATCTCGACGCCCTGCTCCTGGAGCAGCTCTTCGATCTGCTGGGTGGTGACGGTGCCGAAGATGCGGTTCTCCTCGCCGGTGCGCATCGGGATGACGAGCGGCGGCATGCCTTCAAGCTTCGTCTTGAGCGCCTCGGCGTCGGTACGGCGCTGCTCGACCTTGTGAGCCTGCTGGCGGCGCTCCTCGGCGAAGCGCTTCAGCGCGCCTTCCGTGGCGACGACAGCCATCCCCTGCGGGATGAGGTAGTTGCGGCCGTAGCCGTTCTTGACCTCGACCACGTCGCCTCGGATGCCGAGCGTGTCGATGTCTTGCGTGAGAATGATTTTCATAAGGATGGGGGCTTCAGGCGCACACGCAGCATCGAGCCGCACCAGCCTGGGTTGGCGTGGCGATGCGCGGCGTGCACCGGGCGATTACCGGACGTTTTCGGCGACGAAGGGCAGCAGCGCTACGTGGCGAGCGCGCTTCACCGCGATGGTGAGCTGGCGCTGGAACTTCGCCGAGACGCCCGTGAGGCGGCGCGGGAGCAGCTTGCCCTGCTCGTTGATGTACCGCTCCAGCGTGTCGATGTCCTTGTAGTCGATGTACTCGATGCCAGCGGCAACGAAGGGGCAGCGCGTACGACGGCGGTTGGCGCCGGGCGCGGCGGTACGGGTGATCGTCGGCTGGTCGGCAGCAGCGGCCTTCTGCTCAGGCGTCTGCGGGCTCTCGGCGGAGCCGCTCGCCGCGGGCGCGGCGCTCGCTTCGGTAGGTTTGGTTTCGGTCGTGGCTTCAGCCATAGGATTGGGAGTCCAGAGTGTGAGGGGAGTTACGCGGAGGCCTCGGCAGGCTGCTCGGCGGCCTTGGCGCGCTGCTGCTCGAAGTAGCGCTGCATCTTGGCGTCGTAGCGGAGCACGAGGTGGCGGAGGATGTCGTCGTTGATCTGGAGCGCACGCTCCAGCTTGGCGATGAAGGCCCCGTCCCCGCGGAAGTTGGTCACGACGTAGTAGCCGTTGCGCTTCTTCTGGATCGGGTAGGCGAGCCGCTGGCTCCCCATCTCCTCGGTGTGGACGATGTCCGCGTTGTTCTCGCGGAGGTAGTTCTGGACGCGCTCGACCATGTTCTTGGTCTGGTCGTCGCTGAGTACGGGGTTGATGACATACATCAACTCGTACATCGGTCGTAGGTCAGCCATGTAGTCCCTATGGAATACGTGATTGGGGGCGTATGCCCGACATCGAAAAGCCCACGCCGAAGCGCAGGCTGTGCCGAGCAGGGAGAATGAAAAGTATGAAGTGAGAGGTGGGAAGTTTGCTGTACAGAAGGGATTTGCTGAAAGCTCATCGCTTGTCAGCACTGCAGCGACTCACACGTCTTTCATGGCGTCGGGACTAACAGTGTGGTCCAGATTGCACACAACGTCGCGTTGCGAATACCGCTCATCCTCGCGAGTCCGCCAGAGCGCGTCGGCTAGCTGGTCGTCCAAGTCTTTGTCGGAACGGCCCTGTGCGTAGCGGCGATCCTCCAGCGTGTCCAGAGGAGAGCGCTCCATGGTATTCATGCCCAGCCCAAATCCCGCCTTCAGCGCCATGGCCACGGCCATAATCAGGATGAACCCATAGAGGCTTTCCTGCACGAACGTCACACCTAGCCCAGCAAGGATGAGCACGAGGCCGAGCGCTGCGAGCAGCGTTCCGTACGTAAACCAGCGACGAGGCATGAGCGCAGACTCGTTT
>JBCDFF010000030.1:0-20019 GCA_039178415.1 Bacteroidota bacterium | reverse complement strand
TGCCGGCACCGATGGCAACGAGACCGGCGCCGATGGCAGCACCGAGGTAGGCAAATGCGAGTCCTTCCATTGTTGGGGTAGGGGGTTTGAGGGATCAGGGTGACAAACGCGAGCGCGATGCCCGCTGAGGTATTCGTGGGCGGCTAGGCCGTGACGGGGGCGCCGACGAGCTGCTTCTCCTGCGTCGATCCGTTCGTCGAGACGATGGGCGCGGAAGCGTGGTGCACGGCGTCGTGGGCGTGCGACTCGTCGTGGTGGTGGTCGTGCTCCTCCGCCGCCTGCCCGATGAAGAGCGCCGAGAGGATCGTGAAGACGTAGGCCTGGATGAGCGAGACGAGCACCTTCAGCGAGTAGATGAACACCGTCATCAGGATGCTTGGCACTGCGACGCCGAAGCCCACGACCGGGCCGAAGAGGGCGGCGAGAATGAAGATGAGCCCGATCAGGTTCAGGATGACCAGGTGGCCCGCCGTGATGTTGGCGAAGAGCCGGATGGCAAGCGCGAAGGGCTTCGTAAAGATGCCCAGGATCTCGACCGGGATCAGGATGAACTTGATCAGCACCGGGATGCCAGGCGGCCAGAAAATGTGCATCCAGTAGTCCTTCGTGCCCGCCATCTGCGTGAGCGCGAAGGTGAAGAAGGCCAGCACCGCCGTGATGGCGATGTTCGACGTGGCCGCCGCGCCGTAGGGCATCAGGCCGAGCAAGTTGCACGTCAGGATGAAGAAGAAGACCGTCAGCAGGTACGGCATGTACTTGTCGGCCTTCTTGCCGAGTTGCGGGACGGCGATCTCGTCGCGGACGTAGAGGATGATCGACTCCAGCATGTTCTGGAGCGTGCCCTTCGGGGCTGAGGTGCGCCCGATGCCCTTCTTGTACTTGTTCGCCATCGAGATGAACAGCAGCGCCACGATGAGCATGCCGAGGAGCGCGAAGAGCAGGTGGCGCGTCGGCGAGAGGTCGATCACCATGGAGCCGGACGCCGGGACGATGGTCTCGTAGAGGTGCTTGCCCGAGGCGAGCTTGGCTTCGAGGCCACCAGCGGCGTCATCCCCGTAAGCGTCGTCTCCGTAGGCATCGCTGCCCGCCGAGTCGCCATATCCAGCAGCAGCGTCATCGCTGGCATAGTCGCCGCTCTGCTCTCCGTCGGCCTTCTTCATGACGTAGTCGCCGGAGCGGAGGGCGGCCTTCGTCGTCGGGTAGAAGTCGAAGCCGAGCGCGCCGGACGCGTCGCGGACGACGAAGAAGCGCGGCAGCTCGACCTTCGCGAAGGGCAGGAAGTCGAGGTAGTTGCCGTCGACGCTGTGCTGTACGGCGTCGAGCTGGTCGCCTTCGGCAGCGCGGACGGGCAGCGCGGCGGTCAGCGCGACGAGGGCGAGGACGGCAAAGCGGAGGGCGCGCATCAGGCGAGGGTGGGGAATCGGGTAGAAGAGGGTGCGCGAGGCGGTGATGCTCCGGGGGCACTCAGACAGACGGCGTGACGGCATTCATGTCGCGGCCCTTGAGCAGCAACCACTCGCCGCCAACGCCCAGGACGAACGCCCCGAGCAGACCAGCGACGAAGCCCGCCTCTTGCACGTCAACGAGCAACAGCGTCAACACCACCGCGAGCAGCAGCAGCACGATCCGCACGACGAGGCTGGAGAGCACGAGGCGGATGAAGACGTTGTCGGGCCGCGTCAGGGCGTAGCGAATCACCGCGAGGCTCGCTGCCGCATTGGCCACACCGAGGCTCGCACCGAGGGCGAAGCTGAACCAGAAGGCGGGGGGCATGAAGCCGTGGGGGAAGCGGGCGAAGGATGGAAGCCGAACGCCCGAGTGCGAGGGGCTCTGGAAGCGTCGGCGCGCAAGTTAGACCGACCCATTTTGAGGGGGCGGCAAGGGGGCGTGAAGATGAAGCGAAATGGCCTGTTTTCGCCGAAAAAGCCCTTCGCCGCGTCTTCGCAGAAGCCGGCCTCAGTCGCCCGTGCCCGGTCCTGTTTTCGCCTCCGCTGAGGCCTTCGCCGAGCGGCCACCGTTGCGCTGCGCCGACTGCCTGTTGAGGTCTGCCACGAGCCGCATCAGCACCGCAAACACCGCAATCACGCCGAACAGGCTCCCCAGCAAGATGCCCCACGGGCTCGTGCCCAGCCAGTCGTCGGCGAGGTAGCCAAGGCCAGCCATCATCGCCATGGTCAATCCGACCTGGATGCCGACGTTGAGATACGGTCCGGCGGCCTTGAGCGCAGCGCCCGGGCTGCTTCCAACACGGTCCGGACGCGGCACCTGGTCTGCGGGGCGCGTGCCTGGCGTCCGGTGGGCGTAGTCGCCGGTGCGCTTGGTGGCCATGGCGGTCTGGCTAGGCGGGCCTTTTGGCCTCGGACTTCGCAGCACCGGACTTCGTCACCCCGCTCATGTCGCAGCGTCCGGTGAAGACGGCACCGTCCTCCACCACGAGCTTCGAGGTGCTGATGTTGCCGTTGACACGCGCGGTGCTCTTGAGGACGAGGCGCCCCTGGACCACCACGTCCCCATCGACGGTGCCGCTGAGGTCGGCGCTGGCCGATTCGAGCGTGCCATCGATCCGCCCCTCGGGACTCACCACCGTGCGGCCGTTGACGTGCACGTCGCCCTTGATCTCACCGCCGATGTGGATGTCGGCCTGCGAGCGGAGACTGCCTTCGATCACCGTCCCGGCCCCGATGATGTTGTTCGTGGGGCCAGCGGGCGCGGGGGAGCCGTTGCGGAGTTTTGCCATGGGGGTAGAGTCCGACTTGGAGGATCTAGAGAACATGGAGGGGGAAGGAAGCACCCGTGGAGCGAGGCTGGCGCGCGTTCCAGGTGCCCGTGCAGGAGGCCGGGATCACGCGCCGCTCGTCACGAGGTACTGCCGGGGATCCTGGGCGAGGCCGTTGCGCCACAGTTCGAAGTGGAGGTGCGGGCCGGTGGTGATCTCGCCGGTGTTGCCGCTCACGGCGACGGCTTCGCGGCTGCGGACGCGGTCGCCGATGCGCTTGAGCAGGCGTTCGTTGTGTTTGTAGACCGAAAGATAGCCGTCGGCGTGCTGCACGGCAATCGTGAAGCCGCCCTCGTGGGTCCAGTCAGCGAAGGTGACGTAGCCGTCGCCCGCAGCGCGCACGGCTGTGCCCTCTTCGACGACGAAGTCGACGCCGAAGTGACCATTCTGCGCGTTGAATCCACGCCCGAGGAAGCCCTCGACGGGGGGCAGCACGGGGAAGCGGAGGCTCGCCAAGGCTTCGGCAGCCCGCACGGCCGACACTGGCGCCTCCCCAGCATCTAGGAAACGGTAGCGGATGGCCGGCTGTTCGTGGTCGGCCCAGTCGTCTGTGGGGGCGGCTTGCGCGACCGCCCCGGGCTCGTCGAAGCGGCTCAGGTCGGGCAGTTCGGGGGGAGCCGTGGAGACCTCGGCGGTGTCGGCTTCGCCTGTGATGAGGCGCCCGAGTTGGGCGAGCTGCTGGTACTGTACTGCGATCGAGTCGCGCATGGCCGCGATGCGGGCGTCTTGCTCCAGGATGCGCCCGCGCAGCGCTTCGGCATCGGGGCCGACGAGCGGCGCGCGGAGCGCCGGGGTGAAGAGGACCAGCGCAGCGAGCACGCCGCCCAGCAGCAACACGGCGGCCAGGCCAGCTCCGAGCATGGTGGCGGGCCGCACCCGATACTGGTGAGGCTGGAGTGCCTCGTCGTCCATGAGGATGACGGTGCAGGAGCGCCCGATGCGACGCGCCAGGTCGAGCACGAAGCGAAGCATGGGGAGAGCGGGCTACTCGATCAGATTGATGTGGGCCACACGCTGCCTTCTTGGTTTCTACACAGCGCAGCCTCTAAATTACTATGTTTGTCATCGCGCACTGCGAAGTCCCCACGAACCTGCACTGATTCATGCCTCAGCACAAGTCTGCCGAGAAGCGTGTGCGCCAGAACGCCAAGCGCCGCGCCCGCAACCGGTACCAGAAAGTACGCATCCGTACGCTCATCAAAGACCTCGAAGCCACCCAGGACCCGGCTGCTGCCGCCGAGAAGCTGCGCACGGTCAAAGCCCAGCTTGACCGGCTCGCCACGAAGGGCATTTTCCACCGCAACAAGGTGGCCCACATGAAGAGCCGCCTGGAGTTGCACGTCAACACGCTGGCCTAGTCGCTCCCCAACCGCGAGGCGTCTCCACGGCGGTCCCGCTCGGCACCGCGTCCTCTTGAGAGGCCGAGAACCAAGCCGGCCTCCTGGACGTCGGACCCTCGCCTGAGCACGGGCTCCCTGGGATCTCCCCCCACATTCGCTTCGATCCGTACACTTCTCTTAGTCTCCGCTTGATTGTGTGGGTGTTTGATGCCGAATCTTGGGGATCGGAGATTTCTCCCCCTACCCCTCGTCCCTCAGGGCGTCGCTCCCTCTCTCTAGAGTCGCACTCCTGCACGGGCTGGCACGTCGGAGGACCCCGTTTGTCTACCTCCCAAGTGGAGTCTCGGACGGCTCCTTCCCTCGTCCACCATCACGTCCACGAACCGCATGACTACCACCATGACCTTGCGTCTACACACGGCACTCTTGCTCGGCTGTGCGGCCCTGCTGCTGCTCGCACCCCAGGTTGAAGCCCAGGTGCGCGCCGACAACTCGCTCTACATCGCCGCGCGTGTCGGCGTCGGCGCCTACGGCGGCGACATCGACGGCGTCCCCGATGGAGAGTTCGGCGACTACTTCGACCAACTTGGTCTCGGCTTCGGCGCTGAGCTCGGCTACCAGTTCTCGCCCTCGCTCGCTCTCGGTGTGCTCTACCACTACGGCTCCTACCCGGGCCTGGCGGAGTACGAGCCGCGTCCTGACATCTTCGCCAACGACGGCGAGGAGGTGCAGCACCTCGAGGTGCTCTTCCGCTACGTGCCGTTCTCGAACACGCGCCTGAGCCCGTTTGTGCTCCTCGGCGCGGGCTTCACGCTCTCGACGCCTGATCCGAGCGTCCCGGCCGACAACGACGCCAACACCTGGGGCGCAGGCCCTGTCGCTGGTCTCGGTCTCGACCTCGTTCTAGGGTCCCGCCTGTCGCTCTTCACGGAGCTCAAGGGCTTCCTTGTCTTCCCTGACGACGTCGTCGACAACAACAACCCGGGCGAGAACAACGACGGCAGTGTCTTCTTCGACACCGCTGCCGACGACATGGACTTCGACATCCTCGGCTATGCAGGGGGTGGTCTCCGTCTGACGTTTGCGCCGGCTATCACGAAGGTGGACGCCACCATCGACGGCCCGACGAGCCTCCTCGTCGGCGAGTCTGGCACCTACACCGCGTTCGTCAACGACGACGCGACCGGTCCTTGCGAGTACACCTGGGACTGGGGCGACGGCCAGACCTCGACCGGTCTGACCGCGACCCACATGTACGCGGATGAGGGCACCTACACGGTCACCTTCTCGGCCGCCTGCAAGGCCAACACCGATGTGGAGACCCTGCTCGTGACGGTGACGGCACCGCCGCCGCCGCCAGTCGAGGCGCCCGCGCTCGCCAACTGCACGGCAACGCCGTCCTCGGCCAACCTAGGTGAAGCCGTCCGCTTCAGCGCCACCGTGACGGGCACGCAGCCGATCACCTTCGCCTACGACTTCGGCGACGGCTCCTCGGCCAGCACCCTCACCGCGACGCACACCTACGACGCCGTCGGCGAGTACACCGCCACGCTGACCGCGACCAACGAAGCCGGCAGCGACAGCTGCACCTTCGTGGTCAACGTCGCCGACCGCTTCTGCGCCGAAGTGAACGACCTCAACACCGTCTTCTTCGACTACAGCGCGAGCAGCCTCACCGCTGACGCTCAGGGTCGCCTGGACGAGAACATCGAGGTCCTCACGCGTTGCCCGGACCTCTGCGTGATCGTCAACGCCTACACCGACGACCGCGAGAGCGACAAGCTACGCCTCTCCGAGCGCCGCGCTGGCGAAGTCAAGGCGTACTACATGGAGAACGGCATCGACGAGAGCCGGATCGTGGCTCGCGGCCTCGGCGAAGCTCCGGACTCCAACTCGAAGGAAGATCCGGGCCCGGGTGACCGCAACGCCCGCCGCGCCGAGTCGGCCCCTGTGGACTGCAGCGAGCTTCCCTCGGACGGCTAAGCCTTCACTCGCTTCGGAGCCCTGCGCTCCGGGCACGGCCTCTCTCCTTCTTCGGAGAGGGGCCTTTTTTTATGTCCCTAGTTCTACCTATACTTGAGCGGGCGTGCCCACCGCTATCTCCCCTCTGCGCGCACCCCTCGCTTTTCGCACACCCCTCGTCTGTCCTTCTTCCCATGAAGCATCTTTGGAACGTTCTCTCTTTGGGCCTCGTCGCCCTACTCATCTCGTCGGCAGCCCTGGCTCAGGTGCGCGCCGACAATACCCTCTATCTCCAAGGACGCGTAGGTCTTGGGACCTATGGCGGCGACATCGACAACAACCCTGACAGTGAGATCGGTACCTACCTCGAAGACGGCGACCTCGCGTTCGGGTTTGAGCTAGGCTACCAATTCAGTCCCGGCGGTGCCATCGGTCTTGCCTATCACAACGGCACCTACCCCCAGACCCTCACAGACTTCGCTGGGCTCCCGATCGCTGGGCGCGACAGCGAGGTCATCCAGGAGATCCAGCTGCGTCTCCGACTCACCCCCTTCGGTGGCTGGCGCGTTGCTCCCTTCCTAACCCTTGGCGGCTCCTTCGCCTTTGCCACGCCGGGGAACTCCGAAGACGACCCGCTCGAGGACTTCGCTTACGGGCCGCTCATCGGTGGTGGCTTGGACATCCAGCTCTTCAGCCGCCTCGCCCTCATCCTCGAAGGCGACGTGCGCCTGTTCTTCCCCGATGGCGGCATTGACGGGACCGACCCCAGCAATGCGCAGATCCCGATTGCCGCCGACGAGGTCGACTTCGATGCCGCGGGCTTCATAGGGGGCGGGCTGCGCTTCACCTTCAAGTCGCCCGTCACGAAGGTGGACGCCATGATCGATGGCCCCACCTCGCTTGAAGCCGGCCAGACCGGCACGTTCTCGGCAGACGTCAACCCCGACGCCACCGGGCCGCTCTCGTTCGGCTGGGACTGGGGCGATGGCAGCACGTCCACGGGCCTCATTGCCACGCACACCTACAGCTCGCCCGGCACATATACGGTGACCTTCACCGCCGAGGGCCCCGCCAACACCGACGTGGAGACCATGATGGTTGAGGTGGTACCGCCGCCGGTGCCGCCCGCCCAGCCGCCCGTTCTTGCCAACTGCACCGCAACGCCAGGGACGGCCGGCGTCGGCGAAGCCGTCCGCTTCAGTGCCACGGTGACGGGCACCACGCCTATCTCCTTCCGCTATGACTTCGGCGATGGTGGATCGGCCAACACGCTCAACGCCAGCCACACCTACAACCAGACGGGCACCTACACCGTCACGCTCACCGCGACCAACGAAGCAGGCAGCGACCAGTGTACGTTCGTGGTCAACGTCGCCGACCGCTTCTGCCAGGACGTGTCCGAGCTGAACACGGTCTTCTTCGACTACAGCGCCAGCGCGCTCAACAGCGAAGCACAAAGCCGCCTCGACGAGAACATCGAGGTCCTCGAGCGCTGCCCGGACCTCTGCGTGATCGTCAATGGCTATACCGACGACCGCGAAGGGAACAAGCTCAGCCTGTCCGAGCAGCGAGCGACGGCCGTCGCGGCCTACTATGTCCAGAGCGGCATCGACCAAAGCCGTATCCAGACGCGCGGCCTCGGCGAAGCTCCGGACTCCAACTCGAAGGAGGATCCGGGCCCAGGTGACCGCAACGCCCGCCGCGCCGAGTCGCTCCCCGTCGGCTGTTCGGCTCTAGGCAACTAACCGAGTCTCCGCTCAACGCACGGAAACTCGCCGTCCCCGACGCGAGGCCGGTCCTACGACACAGGACCGGCCTCGCGTGTTTGGAGCTGAGGAGTGGTTGCCCCTGCCTTAGATTGGGTGGAGCGTCCCCCAGAGCGATGTACTCCCTCAATGACCTCGCTTGAGGTTCTGTGGATCGATTGTTGCACTCCGCGAAGCCTGCCCCCTCTTCTCTCGCTCGGACCTAGCCTCTATGCGCACGCGTTTCCCTTCTGCGGCTTCAGCTCACGCTCCGTTTAGCCACGCAGTCCGCGCGCTGCTAGCCACGATTCTCCTCGCGCTGGCGGCTCCCTTTGCAGCCTCTGAGGCCAACGCGCAGCAGCGCCCGGGCGGCTCCCTCTACCTGCAGGCACGCGTAGGCCTATCGCTCTACCAGGGCGACCTCGATAACAACCCTGAGA
The DNA here is from genome assembly GCA_039178415.1 of Bacteroidota bacterium. Lineage (GTDB taxonomy): Bacteria > Bacteroidota > Rhodothermia > Rhodothermales > Rubricoccaceae > JBCBEX01. The sequence continues at coordinate 11,756 of JBCDFF010000030.1, read as the reverse complement.
GCCGCCTCTTCGGTACGTACACGCTGCGGCGAGACAACCAGGACATCGAGTACGAAGGCTACTTCCCGAGCGCGGGCGTGGGCGGCGGTGTCGAAATTGGCTACCAGTATCGTCCCGAATTGGCATTTGGTCTGGCCTATCACTACGGGCGCTACAAGGAGATGCTCACGGCTCCGTCGCCGGTCAACCCCGCTGACCTCGTGGCCTTCAACAGTACGGACGCCGTCCACGAACTGCAGCTCCGTGTGCGCTACACGCTCTTTCCACAGGCTCGGATCTCGCCGTTCACCACGCTGGGCGCAGCGGTTGCGCTACGCTCCCCAGCGACCGCCGACGATGACGCCTCGGGCGATGTGGGGTGGGCGCCGCTCCTCGGCGGCGGGTTGGACATCAAGCTCAGCCCGCGCTTCGCGCTCATTGCCGACCTGGACGTGCGGCTGTACTTCTCTGACTCGGCCCTCGACGGTGCCAACTTCGGGTTCAATCCGGGACGCATTCGCCCCGCCTCGGCCTCGCGCGACGACGACGCCGACTTCGACGTGCTCAGCCACCTCGGTCTCGGGCTGCGCTACACCTTCCGATCGCCGGTCGTCCCCGTCGACGTCACCATCACCGGACCGGACACGCTCTTTGTGAACGAACTGGGCACGTTCACAGGGGACTATAACAGGGAGGCCACCCCGCCCCTCGACTTCGTCTTCGACCTCGGCGATGGTGCCACCGACGAGAACGTCTTCCGCACGAGCCACGCCTACGACCAGCCTGGCACCTACACCGCTAGCTTCACAGGCACCGGCCCCATCAACTCCGACGTGGCGAGCAAGCCCGTCGTGGTGATCGCGCGCCCCACGCAGGCCCCCGTGCTGGCCGACTGCTCCACCCTCCCCCGCGAGGCCGTGCTGCTCGGAGACGCCGTCCGCTTCTTCGCGCAAGTACGCGGGACCGAGCCATTCAGCTACAGCTACGACTTCGGGGACGGGAGCACCTCGGCCCAGCCGAGCCCAAGCCACACCTACGCTGCCGCCGGTGTCTACACCGCGACGCTGACGGTGACCAATATCGCGGGCAGCGCAACCTGCTCCTTCCAGGTGATCGTGACCGATCCCTTCTGCGACGAGGTCAGCGAACTCAATACGGTGTTCTACGACTACGAGTCGTTCGCGCTCACCGCCGCCGGGCGCATGCGCCTGGACGAAAACCTCGACGTGCTGCGCCGTTGCCCCGACCTATGCGTGCTCATCGTCGGCTATGCCGATGATCAGGAGCGACGCCCGCTCGACCTCGCCAACGACCGGGCCGATGCCGTCGAGCGCTACTACATCGCCAACGGCATCGACCCCGCCCGCCTCACGACAGACGGACGCGGCGTTGCGCCTGACTCCCGAGCCAAGGAAGATCCGCTTCCAGGCGACCGCAACGCGCGCCGCGCGGAGTCTATCCCGGCTGAGTGCGTGACGTTTGTTCCGCTGGACCGGTGACGATTCCTGAACTCAGGGCGCACTCGTGCGTCTGAGTCCCACGGGTAGTCGCCGAGCCGACGGCTGCCCACCCGGCGGTGCGTCCCCTGGTGGCGCATCGCCGGTTCCGTTTTGCCTGGACCCTCACGGCTTGAGGCGCTATGCCCGGCTTTGACGTTGCTGCTCAGACTCGCCTGGCTCGGGAGCTCAAGGACGAAGCGGCCCGGCTCGGCTTCGACGCGTGTGGCATCTCGGAGGCTACGCGACTCGACGACGAGGCCCGCCACCTTGAAGCGTGGCTCACGCAAGGCCGGCACGGATCGATGCGGTGGATGGAGAACCACTTCGAGAAGCGTGTCGATCCGCGCGTGCTGGTGCCTGGGGCGCGGTCGGTCCTCTCGCTGCTGGCGAACTACTACCAGCCCATCGCCCCAGCCCCGGAACTGACCGAGCAGGCCAGGACCGGCGATCGCGCCGTCGGGAAAATCAGCCGCTACGCCTGGGGCGAGGACTACCATGTCGTCCTGAAGGAGAAGCTGTATGCGCTCTACAACTGGCTCGACGAGCGCTGCGGCGGCATCAGTGGGCGCGCCTTCGTGGACTCAGCCCCAGTGCTCGACAAGGTGTGGGCCGCACGGGCCGGCCTCGGCTGGCAAGGCAAGCACACCAACCTCATCAACCGGTCGCTAGGCTCGTTCTTCTTTATCGGCGAGTTGATCGTGGACGTGCCGCTTCCCGCCGACGGCCCCACACCCGACTACTGCGGGCGCTGCACGCGCTGCCTCGACGCCTGCCCCACGGGCGCGCTCGATGCGCCCTACCAGATCGATGCGACGCGCTGCATCTCCTACTGGACCATTGAGCACCGAGGCCCTGAGTTTCCGCTCGAGGTGGCACAGGAGTTCGGAGCGTGGCTCTTCGGCTGCGACATTTGCCAGGACGTGTGCCCGTGGAACAAGTTCAAGCGCCCCACGCAGGAGCCCCGCTTCCTGCCTCGCGACAGCGTCACCGACACGGAACTGCGCGAGTGGGTCGAGTTGGACCTCGAGACCTACCGCAAGCGGTTCAAGGGCACGCCGGTGAAACGCGCGAAGTTTGATGGCTTCCAGCGCAACGTGCGTCAGGCGCTCGACAATGCGCTGCGCCACCGTGCCTCCGAGTCCGACCGCACCGGGGGCCCCTAGGGGCGGCGCCCCTTCGCTGTAGCCCTCCAGCCTGTCGTTCCCCCGCTTCGACTCTGCGTTGGCAGAGGGTCTCCTAGTGCTGTCACCGCCGTGATTTGAGGGGTGAAAGTGTGAGCATGGGAGCTCCTGAGCAAGGCGGCCGAGGAGTCAGATGCCGGAGCATCGGGCGACGAGGCCAACGCGGCCCAGGAGGTTCCAGGCCACGCAGATCCCCTCGGATGAGAAGAGTCGCAGCACTAGTTCCCCGAGAACGAGATGCGGAAGTTGAAGCCGCCGTTCAGCGTCGACGTGCTCGGGATGCGGCTGCCTTCGCTCTCCAGCGACGTGTAGCGCACGAACACGTCGGCGGTGACCTGGCTGGAGATCGTGTACGAGATGCGGGGCTCCAGCGTGATGCGCGTCGAGGCCTCCGGCGTCTGGGGGCTTCGCGGCGTGTTCGAGACCGAGTCTAGGAAGTCCTGCCGGAAGTCGAGGCGCTGGTCGCTGTTGTTCGAGGTCGAGAAGGTGAGCGACATCCGGACGTTGTTGTTGATCCGGCGGCGGTTAACGAACGGCAACGGGATGCGCAGGCCAGTCTTGGAGAAGCTGAGCCGTACCGACACCTCGTCGGTCTTGCTCTCGGAGACGCTCGCCCCCGCTACGCTCAGCGACAGCGCACGGCTCTGCGTGAAGCTCACGTCGGCCTGGATGCCGCCGCGCAACGTCATGTTGAACCCGACGAGCGGCTGGAAGCGCTCGTTGAGCCGGACGTTTTGGGACTGGCGCGCATCGACCGGCACCTGGTAGGCGATGCCTGCGATGGTCTCGTTTTCGAAGCTGCCGCCTTCGGCGAAGGCCAGGGCGTCGGAGCGATAGTCGAGGTCGTAGGTGGCCGAGTAGCCGTGGCGCAGCGTCACCTGCGTGGCGATGAAGCGGAAGAGCGGCCAGTTGCCGAGGCCGTTGTAGGTGACCGTCCAGTTGGGAAGCGGGAGCGCGAAGAAGCCGTTCGGGCCGAAGCTGCCGAAGCTGCTCGTGAAGGCGCTCCGGAAGTCCTCCGCCAATCCGTTGTTGCTGAGCGCGCTCGTGAGCGCAGCCCCGTCTTCGGTGGTGCGCTCCGCTGCCACGTCGGCCAGGTAGCGGTCGCGGTGGACCTCGACGAACCGGTCGTAGGAGCCGCCGAGCGCCCAGACGGTCGCGGAGCTCCCGCCGTTCTCGATGGGCGGAGCCTCGTCCACCGTGCCGCCGCCCTCGGCCGGGATGAAGGAGAACGTCGTCGAGCGGTCCCAGCCCAGGTTCCAGTTGAGGTCCACGCGGAGGTTGCGCGACAGTTCGAGGCTGGTGCGCGTCTGGATCTCGTTGGTGCGCCCCACGATGTCGTCGACCTGGAAGTTGCTCACGATGGTCGAGTCGAAGATGGTGCGTTGGGGGCGCTCTTCGAGGCCGAGACGGTAGGCCAGCGAGGGGCCTTCGCCTCGGACGGCGTCGAAGAAATTGTAGGCGCTGCCATCGACGGCTCCGGAGCGCGTGGTGCGCCCCCCGCTGTAGGTCGTGGTGATGTCGCTGACGCCGGTGACCGCGAGGAAGAGCCGCCGGGCCAGCGAGAGCGGCGACGGCGGCCCGACGCGCTCGGGAATCGCCAGTTCGGCCCGCTCCTCTTCGGTCAGTTCCTCGCCGAGGTCGGCGGTCTCGGCCTCGGCCTCCTCCAGGCGCTCGATCGCAGCTTGCCGCGCCGTGCGCCGCCGACGCCGGTCCGCTTCATACTCCTCCTGCGCCGCCTCCAGGCGACTGTAGAACTCGAACCCCCGCAGGAATTCGCGCGGCCCCAGCGTGAGGCCCGTCCGCAGGTTGAGCGTGTTCGAGATCGAAGCCAGCCGCAGGTCCGGCGCGGTCTCTTCGAAGCCGGAGAGCGGCTGGAAGGTCCACTGGAACCCCGACGAGTAGGAGAGCGCCTGCGGGCGCAGCCACCGGATGCCCTGGAGCCGCGGCGTGATCGTGGCCGTGAAGTTCTGGCTGTAGGTGTCGGTCTGGATGTCACGCTGCCCGCTAAACACGTCGCCCACGACGCCAAACACGGGGACCACGTCGAGGCGCTCGGTCGTGAACGAGCGGAAGCCGTTTGTGACGAGCGAGTCCGCGTTGAACGACGGATCGATCTGCGGGGCCACCTCGTCCACCGTCTGTCCGATAAACTCGCCGACGGGCGCGCCCGTCGAGTCGATCACGAAGGTGTCGTTGGTGCGGTCCGCGCCGATGGCGCTCAGCACCTGGTTGACGTTGGACCCATAGCCGAGCGCGAGGAAGTTGAACGGGCTGTAGGCGAGGTCGAACGTGCGGCGGTGCGTGAACGTGTGGTTTTCGCGGATGGCGTTGCGGTAGCGTTCCGGCACCGCGGCGATGTCCTCGCTGAGCGCCACCGGCGCGCGCTGCTGGTTCTCGGACACGGAGCGGCTTGCGTCGGCGTTGAACGCCACGGAGGAGGGCAGCAGGTTGAGCTGCAGCCGCGCCAGAATGCCGAGCACGGGGGCACCGTCGAGAAGCCAGAACGGCCGGACGGTTTTGACGCCTGGCGGGCGCAGCGTGTAGCGCATCGACGCGGTCCAGCTGTCGCTGTTGCTGAACTGCTCCGAGGGGCTGCGCCGCTCCGAGCGGGTGTTCGAGTAGGTCAGCGCGAGCCCGTCGATGGTGTAGCGCAGCCAGGGCGAGCGCGAGCCCCGCTTCGAGAACGGCACCGAGATGGTGCGCGTGAAGCTCGCCGTCTCCGACTCCTCGCGGTAGAGCGCCACCAGGGAGTCTTGCTGGGCGCTGGTGAGGTTGGGGTCGCTCTGCGCCTGCTCGATGAGGTCGTCGAGGCGGATGTCGCCGCCACGCCGGGGCGAGAAGCGCGGCGTGGAGGTACGCTGCTGCACCGAGACGGTGACGGGCATCTGCACGCCGAGCCGCTCGGGGAGCAGCTTGTGGGCGTTGACCGTCGTGTTGAGCGTGTAGGCCTGCTGGTCGGTGAAGGTGCGGTCGCCGAGGCCGCTGGAGAGGTCACCGAACGCGTCCGTCTGGCGCTCGATGCGGGCCCGCACGGTGGCCAGGTCGGCGAGGTCGAGCGAGGCGGTCGCGTAGGCGCTCCACCCCGGCTCCTCGTCGTAGCCGGCCACGCGCAGTTCGTTGAACCACACCTGCGGATTGACCGTGTTCTGGCCCACGTTGCGAATGCCCAGCACGATCGTCGTGATGCTCTCAATCGAGGGGTTGCCGCGGATGTAGATGCGGGCGCCGGCAGGCGCATCCGGTGGGGCGACCGCCCCGAGGTAGCGCTGCGCAGGCGTCGCGTCGGGCGCGTTGTTGCGCTCCACCTTGAGCTGGTTGAGCGCCGAGAGCACAACGTTGATCGAGTTGCGATCGATGGTCTCGCCCCCCACAAACACGTTGGTCTGCCAGAGGCTGTCCGGGCTCGGCGTCCCGCCCCCGTCGCCCGGCTCGAAGGGGTAGACCGGCTGCTCGATCTCGTAGTAGTCCTCGGTCTCGTTCGTGCCGAGGCGGAGGAAGGCGCGGAGGCTGTCGCCTTGCGTGCGGTCGAAGCCTCGGCCGTGGACGAACGCGCGGACGTTGGTGTACTTCGTCAGGTCGAGCGTGCTGCTGTACGAGCGGTAGATGCCGCGCGAGGCGGACGGGCCGAAGTCCTCGGCACGCACCACAATCGCCTGCTCGCGCTGGAGGATGAACTGCCCCTGGGCATCCTGGGTGCGGCTGATGAGCGCCCCGTTCGGGATCGCGTACTGCGTAGGGTTCTCCTCGTTGTTGACCGTGGCGATGAAGAGCTGCGGCTCGACGGCGGTCGCGCCGACCTCGATGCGGCCTGGCTCTCGGTCGCCCGGGAAGCCCACCAGGTCGGACTTCAGCCACTGGCTCCCGACGAGGTCGAACGTGGCGAAGCGCAGCGTGGCCGGGCGGTCGTGGCCGTCGGTCCAGACGCGCAGCGCCTCGATGCGCGAGAAATCTTCGATGTTGCCGAAGATGGACCGGCCCGTCTCGGAGCGCACCGGGATGCGGACCAGCGTCCACTCCTCGTTGCCCGCCTCCCCGACCCGGTTGACGAAGTACGGGTTGCAGTTGTCCTGCCCCTCAAACTCACACGGCACGTTGATGACGTTGGGGCCGATGGGGATCTCGTAGCGGAAGAACGACTCGGCGCGGTCGAGCCCCAAGTCGCGGTCGATGTCCTCGTCGTCAGGGAAGGTCGAGTTGCCCTGGCCGGTGCCGAGCTGCTGCTGGCTCTCGAAGGCGTTCAGCTCCACGCCGGGGAAGAAGCGGGTGAAGCGCTCCTGGACGGTCGCACTGCCGCCCTCGAAGAAGGCGGGGTCGGTAAAGAAGGCGTCGTCTTCGAAGTAGTAGAAATCGTCGCCTGAGGGGTCGGCTTCGGCGAGGGCACGGTCGAGCGGGTTGGCATTGCCGAGGGCGTTGAGGAAGGGCTGGAAGCCCTCGAACGTCTGCTCGGAGAGCGCATAGGGCACGCCACCGTCGCTGTCTGAGGCGGAGCGGAGGCCGTCGAGGCCGAGGTCCTCGGTCTGCCGCGTGGCATCGTCGAGGTCCACGCTGCCCGACGCGCTGCCCGTGGCGAGGCGGCCGTATGGGCTCAGGCTCGCGCCGTCGAGGTCGGTCTCCACGAGGCCGTCCTCGGTGTTGAACCGCCCGTCGGGCAGCACGTCCTCCGAGAGTTGCCCGAGGTCGATGTAGAGCAAGGCACCGTCGCTCACCGGCTGGGTACCGTCGCGTCCGCCATACGGGGCGACGATGAATTCCACGAACTCGATGTTGTTGCGTCCGTCGAAGTCGTTATAGCCCTCCGGTAGGCGCTGCACCACGCCGCCCCAGACGTCTTCTGGCGCGGCTTGGAAGCCGGACCCTAGCTCTTGGTTGAAGTTGTACGGGCCACGCCGGGTCGGGTCGAGATACACGTCGAGCGGCGTGATCACGTTGGGCTGGTTCGACACCTCCTGGCGGTTGGCGAAGATCTCCCGGATGAAGACCTGCCGCGTGGCGGGGCCCGGTCCCAGACGGCGCACGAGCCCGTTCTGGGTGTAGAGGAACTGCTGCAGCGAGTACCAGGCAGAGAGCCCGCGCCAGTTGCCCACCAGCGCTGGGTCGGTGACGGTGAGGCTTCCAAGGGTGGTCACGCTGCCCTCGGGTCCGGCCCCGAGCGGCGAGGCCGCAAGCTGCCACGCGCCCGGCTGCAAGAGCGAGAAGGAGTTTTCGGTGCCCTCGAAGTCGTCGATGAACGAGATGCCCCGGAGCTCGTCGGCGTTGAAGTCGCGCCCGTCGCCCTGGAGCTCTTCGCGTGAGGACTCGAAGGCGAACGTCTCAGGGTGCCCCGGCTGGAAGCGCGCGTACTCGCCCTTGATCTCGAACGCGCTCGGGGCCTTGGTCTGGATGAGCGGCAGCGCGTCCACGAAGCGCGTCAGCCAGCGTGGCTCGGCGGAGAAGCGCCCGTCGAAGCCAAAGATGGTGTTGTCGATGGGCTCCTCCCCGATGCGGTACTTGTCGATGAGGGGCCGCTCGGAGAGCCGCATCCACGTGCCGCCGAGGTCGAGGTTTTCGCCGAGCGAGTAGTCCGCGCGGAGCCCGAGCAGGGTCTTCCGCCCGATGGCAGCGAACTGGTTGCGCTCGTAGTCGATGGAGATGTTTTGCCCGGCGGTGAGGTAGGCCTGGTTGACGATGAGCACTTCGCCGGTGGAGTAGTCCACCGTGTAGTCGGTGCCCTCGTTGAGGGGGACGCCGCCCGAGGTAACGCGCACCGAGCCCTCGACGACGGCGAAGCCAAGGCTATAGGACTCCTGCACGCTCGACCGGAACGAGCCCGTGATGGCGTAGCGGTCGAGCCCAGGGAAGCGGCGTGCGTTCTCCTGCTTCGAGGTGTAGAGCGTGTCGAAGGCGTAGGCGTTGTTCGCCGCAGCCGCGTCGAGGATGTCGGCCTCGCCCGTGAACTGGACCGGGAGCGGCTGGCCGTTGAGCGTCCCGGTGCCCTCGAAGACATCGCGGAGGCGCTGCCCGAACGGCTTCAGGAAGGGGAAGATGACCCGGCCGTTGCCCGCGTTGATCGTGAGGCCGTTGACGAAGTCGAACTCCGCGTTGGGCTGCGGCGTGCTGCCGTCGTTGTCGAGGCGGTCGAGGCCGAGCGTGGTGAGGAGGGTCCGCTGCTGGCCGACCGTGACACCAGGGAGCGTCTCCTGCGCAGGCTGGCCCGAAGGCGTATAGACGATGTCGAGTTCGAGGTCGTCGGCGCGGAGCGAGCGCCCGCCGATGCGGTAGATGTTGCGCATCGTGAGCGCCCACGAGGCGTCGAACGCCGTCGGGTTGTCGCCGCGGAGCAGCTTCAGGATGATGCGGCGCCCGTTGAGGTCCGTGCCCGTCTCCTCGTCGAAGTCGCCGATCTCGACGATGGCCCCGTCGGTGCGGCGGTACTGGAACGCGATGGCGATCTGCTCGTCGGGGCTGAGGCTGCGGTTGAGCGAGAGGTAGCCGAGTTGCGGGTCAAACTCGTAGTCGCGTCCCTCGGTGAGCTTGCGGAAGCGCGTGTCGGCGTAGTCGGCGATGTCGAGGCCGAAGCGGCCCTCGAAGTCGATGGTGTTGGAGGAGTCGCGGAGCTGCTCGAGGTCGGCGGGGGCATACTGGTCGATCTCTTCGTCGGGGATCCGCGCCGTGGCCCCGACCGCGTCGAGGTAGGCGTCGCCCCCGGCCAGGACGCCGGTGGGCAGCCCCGGCACCGTGACCGGCGCGCCGGGACCGGGCTCGCCGAGGTCGACCAGCGCCACCGCTTGCGCCAAGCCCTCGGTGAGCTGGTTCGTCTGGTTGACCGTCCGGTCCTTGAGCCACACGTCGATGCCGACGATCTGGTCGAAGGCCGGGTCGGCGATGATGTTGGGCGGGCGGCTGAGCGCCACGTCCCAGCGGTTGCGGAAGTAGTAGCCGAGGAAGAAGTGGGCGTTGTCCTCGTACTCGTAGGGCGCGATGTCGAAGGTGGTCGTCTGGCTCCCGCCTTCGATCTCGAGCGCGTCGCCCTCGGCGTCTTGCTGGCTCGCCACGAGGGTCACGCCGAGGCCGCCGAAGCGGAGGTCCGTGCGGATGCCGAAGAGGCGCTGGCCGCCGCGGATCAAGTCGCTTGGCGTCTGGAGGAAGACGTTCCCCGCCTCGATGCGCTGGATGATGTCGTCGTCGTACCCCTCGTAGAGCAGCTTGACCTGGTTCTCGAACTCGAACGTGTTCTGGGTGTCGTAGTTGACGTTGATGTTGAGCTTGTCCCCGATGGTACCTGTGATTCCGAGGGCGAGCTCCTGGGCGAAGTCGGGGTTGAGGCGTCCGCCCTGGCCGGTGGCGGCCTGCTGCTGCTCATTCTCCTGGTAGGAGAAACCGAGGTTGATGTTGGCGTTGCCGGTGACGTTGAGCGCGACCTCGTTTTTTCCGAAGATGGTCTCGAAGGCTCCGCCCCGCCCGCCTGGCACGGCGATGGTGAGCCCGAGGCCGCCACGCCCCTGGCTCAGGCGGCGGAGCTTTTCCTGGGCGAGGCTCCGGAAGTTCTCCTGGATGACGGAGGCCCGCAGCCTGGCCTGGTAGGCCGTGAGGTCGAGCTCCACCGGTACGCGGACGTCTCCGTCACGCACGGTCTCTCGGATGTCGTAGCGAAGCTCCGTGGAATCGAGCACGGCCTCCCGGCGCCAGTATGCGCCCGGCGCAAACACGAAGGGCCGAGCCCGGCGCTCCACGACGGACGCGAGCCGGTTGTCGCGGCGGATCGGGAAGTAGGTAATCGCGCGGGTCGTGTCGAGGGTGGTGGTATCTCCGATGGCTGCCACGCGCAGCGATTCCACGTCGGCGGGGTCGAAGGGCGGCAGGTTGGACGTATCGGAAGGCTGCACGCGCGCCGTGGCGACGGAGTCCGAGTCGGCCACGGCCACGTAGCGCCAGACCAGCGGCGCCCGGGTCCCCGCGGCCACGCTGGCCTGCCAGGTCGCTGCCCCCATCAGGCCGGCGAGCGTACCGACGCACGCGAGGAGCGTCCACCAGCGCGCCCGACGGACTTGAGGCGCTACGGCAGCCGCGCGTGCTCGCCCAGACGCGTGCGAGGGCGGCACGGCGGTTGATTCCGAAGGCGAGGCGGGCGTCGACACGAGTTTCGGCTACGTACGTCGTCGAGGTCCTGCTCAGGGCGGCAGGGCCAGATGCGCAAGACGGGTGGGGCGTAGCGAAACCGTTCGACTAGGCAGGCGCGGGCAGGCGAGAAAAACCGGGCGAGAAACTACGGCGCACCCCCACAGCTGGCAAACCGCATTCGGGGCATTATGCATGCGCCACGACCGCCGTGCACAGCGATCCCGCAACGGCGCACCCTGCCCCGAACGCGACGCCCGGTCCTTGTAGTATGCGACCGACGAGGGTATCCGCTGGACGAAGCCTGCTCGCCTTCACAGACACGCGCGTACGCGGGCTCCTCCGGGACGTCGCAGCCATCGCCTACGCACCTCTTATCCCCCGGCCATCAGCGTCGCCAGTGCAGTCCGTTGGCGCTCGATCCGGGCGTCGTGCTGCAACACTGTCGGCGCGGCGGCGCGCACAGCGCACGTGGTGAGCGGACACCGCTCGCACGTCAGGTTCACCTCCGACACCGGCACGTCGGGGTCGTCCCACCAGTGGACCACGCGCCTGAAGTCGGCGTCGATGCGGAAGCCGAGCGACACGACCGAGTTGACGCCGGGCTTGAGCGCGAGCGGCCGCGCCACGGCGATGGCGAAGAACTCGGCGGCATCGTTGACGAAGCGCACGCGCTGGGCTCGGACGACGGGCGGCGGGTTGCCGATCGTCTGCTGCGCGTCCTCCAGCGCCCGGAGCGTCTCCATCGACACCCAGCGTCGGCAGTAGTGCTCCAGCGCCGAGATGCCGTGCGGCACGGGCACGCGCGACATGTTGAACACCTTCGTGAGCTTGTACTCGTCGGTGCCTAGCCGGTGATTGAAGCGCATGAAGTAGATCTCGTTGAGCCCGAAGTCGGTCGGGATGACCTCCGTGAGCCGGTAGTAGAGCATCTCCGGCGTGACGCGGTAGGCGTCGAGGCCGCGGAGGATCTGCTTGGGGTCCCAGCGTTCGGCGGCGAAGA
>JBCDFF010000029.1:0-20181 GCA_039178415.1 Bacteroidota bacterium | reverse complement strand
TAACACGCACCACGCAACACGCGCTCGGCTATCCTGACATCGACGGGCTGAAAGCGTATCAGTCGTCGAGGCGCGGCTTGCGCCGTCGCTGCTTCTTCTCCGAGCGCTTCCGCTTCGCCTCCACGCGGCGGCGCTTCGACGCCTTGGTGGGCTTCGTCGCAACCCGCCGCTTCTTGGGCTTGGCGGCGTCGGCGAGGCGTGTGCGGAGGCGAGCCAGCGCGGTCTGCTTGTTGGTGTGCTGGCTGCGCGATCGGCGCTCGGTCACCACCGTCCCCGTCGGGCGGTGCGTGAGGCGCACGGCCGTCTCGACCTTGTTGGCGTGCTGCCCGCCCGGCCCGCCGCTGCGGAACGTGTCCACGTCGCACTGCGCCAGGAGCGCGTCGTCGTCCAGGAGGTGGTAGGTCATGGGGGCAGGTAGGAACGTGTGCAGGGGTGAACGTATGAACGCGCGATACGATCTGCGCTCACATTCACGCCTCCATACGTCCACACGGTTACACCGGTAGCCCCGCTATCGTCGAGCGGCGAAGTAGTCGTCGCGGAACTCCTGCGCGATGCGGTCGGCGGTGAAGTCGGCGAGGCGTTCGAGGCCGGCTTGCATCTCGACCTCGGAGAGCCGGGCGAGCGCTCGCGCCGTGATCACGTTGCCCACGGGCGTCGGCATGCCAAAGATCGAGGCGTCGAGGGTCTCGCGCTCCCGGACGCGCTGCTCCCAGTACTCGCGCCCCGTGCGCCGGTCCACGAGCAGCACGTCGGCTTCGAGCGCAAAGAAGACGGCCCCCTCGAAGGAGTCGGCGACGAGGCCGTAGTCGTAGACGCGGAGGTCGAGGAGGTAGTCGGCGTCGGCGGGGCGGTTTGCCGGGACGAAGGCGAGCTGCTCGGCGGCCTGCACGAAGAAGCGCCGCGCCACGCGGTCGGCCACGTCGAGGCCGCGCGCCACGGAGTCGAGCTTAGCCTGGGCCATGCGCGCCTCCTCCCACTTGGCCACCGCCGTGCCCACGCGCGCCGCCGTGCCGATGGGGTCCCACGGGTTGATGAACGCCTCGTCGGGCCCCGTCTGGACGCGCGGGGCGGGCGGTACTGCGGCGATGATCGCCACGCGCGCCTCGTCGAGGGTGACTTCGTCCAGGCGGTTGGTGGAGGCGCACCCAGTCGCGAGGAACAGGAGGGCGAGCACCGCTCCGAGGAACGCAGCGTGGAGGACGGGGCGGGAGGCAGGGGGGGACGACAGCATCGGCGGAGCGTGCACGGGTTTCGATGGAAGCGGTTTCTTGGAAGGCGCTGCGGCCAGACGACAGGACAGGGTGGGGCCTGTGGAACAAAGGGCGCAGGTAGGGCTAGGTTTTCTTCCTATCCCGACCGCGCGCGGAGGTGCCCCCCTCCCCTACGCTCCACAGCCGCCCAGCCTGCCTGCCGGGTAACGCTCCTCTCCCCGCCCGTCTCAGAATTCGCTCCTCCCATGCCGTACGTCGTCGCCGAGCCCTGCATCAACTGCAAGCACACCGACTGCGTCGAGGTGTGCCCCGTGGACTGCTTCTATGAGGGGCCCAACTTCCTCGTCATCAACCCCGAAGAGTGCATCGACTGCAACGCGTGCGTGCCCGTCTGCCCCGTTGAGGCGATCTACGCCGACGACGAGCTGCCGGAAGCGTGGACGCACTACGCCGAGTGGAATGCCTACCTCGCGCAGCAGTGGGCCGACCTCGGCTACAACATCACCGAGAAGAAGGAGGCGCTGCCCCACGCCGAGGAGTGGGCGCAGGCCGAGAAGTCCGAGGGTGACATCCTCACCTGGGACACCGGCGAAACCGTCTAGCCCAGCCAAACAGGCCCACGGTTCCCCAACACATCGCGGCGCGCCGACTGAGTCAGCGCGCCGCATTGGTTTGGTGCGGAGGGTGAGGGAATCGAACCCTCAAGGGCGCTTCCGCGCCTCGACGGTTTTCAAGACCGGTGCCGTCACCTATCGGCTTGACCCTCCGTACGTCCCGTAGCCATAGTGGACTTCCATGTGGCAATTCGGGCACAGGAGCTGCAAGTTACGCAACGCGTTCGTTCCGCCCTCGGAGCGTGGAAGAATGTGGTGAACCTGCAAGATGTTGTAGTTGTCGTAGCCGCAGCGTTCGCAGCGACCACCCCGCGCTGCGCCGAGGCGCTCCTTCAAGTAAGCGCCTTTCGTTGCTTTGTTGCGGGCGTTGGCTCTGGTGTAGCGCATCCCGCGCCGCTGCCGGTTGGCACACGAGCGCGAGCAGGTCTTCTTCGCGCCGACGTATTCCACCTCACAAACGGGGCACGTTTTGGTTTTGCGCTGGGACGCTCCGTGGCAGGCGCGCGAGCAGAACACGGAGCCATTGAGCAACGCCGAAGGGCGGCGGTAGATGGGCGCGCCGCATTGGGCGCAGACGGTGTTGGGCGTGCGTGTAGTCGCCATGCTAGTTGTCTAGCATGTTATTTGTCTGGAAGGTCGCGCTTAGGAAATCGTCGAGCATGTCGTCGAGCGTGAAGAGACCGTGGCGCTCTTCTGACCGGAGCCACTCTGCAGCGCGGACGGCGCCCTCGGCGAAGACGGCGCGGCTCTTGGCGACGTGCTGGAACGCGAGGTGCTCAGCCTCGCTGTCGAAGCCGACCGTGTGCTCGCCGAAGACCGCTCCCACGCGCGTGGACGTGACGTGCAGCGCCGTCGCGTCGAGGCGCCCGTGCTGGGTCTCGGGCTCGATGTGCGTCTTGCGGGCGAGGCCGCTCACCACATCGTCCGCGAGCAGCAGCGCCGTGCCGGAGGGGCTGTCCTGCTTGCCGGTGTGGTGCAGTTCGTGCACGTAGGCGTCGAAGCTGGGCAGCTGGTCGAGGAGGGGGAGTGCGGCTTGGAGCGCGCGGCGTAGCACCGCCACGCCGAGCGAGAAGTTGGGCGCGTGCAGCACGGCGTTCTGGCCTTCCTCGATCCACGCCTCGACTTTGGAGAGGCTCTGCCCCGGACCTGAGCCGGGGTCGTCGTGCCAGCCCGTCGTGCCCACGACGGCGTCGAGGCCGAGCGCGGCGTAGCGGTGGAGGTTGTCGAGCGCGGCGTCGGGCGTCGAGAAGTCGATGGCGAGGTCGGCGTCGTGGAGGTCCGCGTCGTCGCGGAGGTCGGCGATGGGGGTGGCCGAGCCGAAGCGCGCCACGACGGCGTGCCCGGCGGCGACGGCGGTGGCCTCGACGGCCGCGCCCATGCGGCCGGTCCCGACGAGCGCGATGCGAAGGGGCATGGGGTGATAGGTGTGAACGTAGGCAGGTGTGAACGTGTGAAGGTCGCCCTTGGGAAAAGGGGGACGCAACGGCGCGGCCCCACGTTTTCGGGTGCGGCGGGGCCTCCCCGGTTCTGGGGAGCGCGTGTGAAGGCTGTAGCCCCTATGTTTGGAGAACCCCAACCAGATCCATCGCCTATGCGCTGCCTCGCGCTCCTGCTCGCTGTTCTCGTGGCTCCCGCGGCCAACGCCGTCCCTGTGCCTGAAAGCGCCGTGCTCAACACGGTGGCACCTGGCACGCCGACGAAGCGCGCACTCGTCGTGGCGGTCGCCGACTACCCGGACGAGAGCGGCTACGCCGACCTCAACGCCGACAACGACGTACCGCTGATCGTGCAGGCGCTCGCCGCGCAGGGCTTCGCCGAGGACGATGTCACCGTCTTGCAGGACGCCGCCGCCACGCGTGCGGGCATCCTCGACGCCCTCGCTGTGCTCGCCACCGCCAGCACCTCCGGCGATGTGGTCGTGCTGCACTACTCGGGCCACGGCGTCCGCATCTCCGACGACAACGGCGACGAGCTCGACGGCTACGACGAGGCGCTCGCGCCCTACGACGCCGTCACGGCCCCCCTCGACCGCGCCACGGCCACGCACCTCCGCGACGACGACCTCGGCACGGCGCTCGGCCGCCTCCGCCGCGCCGTCGGGCCGACCGGCAGCGTGACCGTCTGGCTCGACGCCTGCTACTCCGGCACCGCCACGCGCAGCGACGCCCCGCAGCGCGGCCATCCGACCCCCATCGGCCCGCCCGCCGATGCGGATGGCGATGGCGTGCCGGACGAGCCAACGACGCTCCTCGACGCGCCCACGAGTGGCACGCGCGGTGCGCCTGCGGCCGACGACGCCACGCTCGCGCCGATCGTCGTGCTGAGCGCGGCCAGCCCCAACGAACCCAACTGGGAGTACAAGCACTTCTACACCGAGGGCGGCCGCCGCCGCGCCAAGCTCTACGGCTCGCTGTCGTACGCGCTCAGCCAGGCGCTCCGCGAGATCGAGCCCGGCGAGACGGTGCGCAGCTTCTTCGACCGCCTTGCGGCGCGCATGAGCACGCTTGCCGCCCAGCAGACGCCGCAGGCCGAGGGCACGCTCGACGCGCTGCTCTTCAGCGGCCAGACCGTCACCCAGACACCGTTCTACCGCGTGCGCGCTACCGACGAAGCTACCGCTACGCTCGACGGCGGCACGCTCAACGGGCTCCTCGCCGACGCGCAGGTGGCATTCTACCCGCGCGGTACCACCTCGCCCGACGACGCCGATAGCGCGCCGCTCGCCACAGGCCGCGTCACCGACGCAACGCCGACCGACGCCACCGTCGCGCTCGATGTGGCCACGGACGCAGCGCTCGACGATACCTGGGTCTTCGTCACCGCGCCCGGCTTCGGGCCGCTGCGGCTCTACGTCGAACTCGCCGCCGAAGGACAGGGCGCGCTCGACGCCGACACGCGCGCGGACCTCGCGCTCGTCCTCGAAGACACGCCCGCGCTGGTTGCGGTCGAAGAAGACGGCGAACTGCGTCTGACGCAAGAAGCCAACGCGTTCGTGCTCACCGCGACGCAGAGCGGCACGGCGCTCGGCGACCCGATCCCGGCAGGCCCGACGGCGCTCCGCGACCTGCAACGGCGCCTCCTCGGCTACGCGCGCAACGCCTACCTCAAGCAGGTCGAGCTCACCCACGACGGCATCGACGTGACGCTGGAGCTAGTGCCGGGCCGCTTCTACCAGGACGCGCAGCGCGTGTGGCGCATGGACACGTCTGCGGTCGTCGCCAAGAATACGGGCGGGCTGTGGCAGTTCACACCCGCCACCGAAAACGTCGGCGGCACGCCGGGCTTCGTCTTCCGCCTCCACAACCGCGGCGACACCGACGCCCACGTCGCGCTGCTCGAACTCTACCCCGACGGCCGCATCGAGCAGATCGCGCCCGCCGTGGAGGGCGGCGAATACCTCCTCACAGCGGGGCAGACCAAGCTGCTCTCGGTGGAGGAAGCGCTGGGCCACGCGCGCCTCCCCGAAGCGCCGTTCGGCACCTACGTCTTCAAGCTCTTCGCCACCGAGCAGCCCATCGACTTTACGCCGGTGCTCACCGACCTCGCCCGGACCCGCTCTGCCAGCGCTCCCGGCGGTGGCCCGCTCGACGCGCTCATGAAGGTCGCGCACTATGGCACCCGCTCTGGCGGTCTCGCGCCGCCCCCGCAGACGGGGGCGACCGCTACGCTTGTGATGGAGGTGGTGGAGGAGTGAGCCCGTGCGGCTGTGTGGAAATGCCCCCGCAGAAACGCCTCCCCGCCTCTTCTCTTCACACCTGACTCTCTGCTCTCTGCAACCAACTGCTAGACCCATGACTCGACTTCTCTCGCTCGTCCTCGTGCTGCTCCTCGCTGCGCCGGTGCTCGCCCAGGAAACAGACTCCACCATGGTGGACCGCAAGGGCGTCAACGGCAAGGCCGAGACCACGGCCACAATGACCAGCCCGCAGGCGCTCGCCGCGCAGCTCGCGCAGTACGGCCGCGCCAACGGCGACGCGCAGGCGCTCGCCACGGCCGCCCAGCTCCTCCTCGACCACCCCGCCGATCCCCTCGAAGGCGAAACCGAGACGGAAGCGATGGACGACGCCGGGGCTGTGGGTGAAAAGGGCGACGACAGCGACGCGTTCACCGTGGACGCGCTCCTCGCGGATGCCGCCGACCTCGCCGAGGCTGACTCGCCGCTCGCGGGCGTGATCGAGGGGCTCCAGAGCCGCGCCGCGCTCGGCGAGAAGGGCCGCGTCGGCGGCGCGCTGCTCGGCGTCTACCGCGTCCCGGCCTACAGCACCAACACGCACTACCTCTCCTTCCGCGGTGGCCAGCGCGCCACCATCGCCATCACCGGCGACCACGACACCGACCTCGACTTCTACCTCTACGACGAGAACGGCAACCTCGTCGCTTCGGACACGGACTACACCGACGTGGGCTACTTCTCCTTCCGCCCGCTCTGGACCGGCCCGTTCCGCCTCCGCGTCCGCAACCTCGGCCGCGTCTACAACGAGTACGTCCTCTCGACGAACTAGCTAGGGTAGCACGCTCTGCACGGTCTATCCGGCAGGATTTCGCACGCGCTCCGTCCGACTAGACGGGGCGCGTGCTACGTTTGGTACGTCTCACCGACTACGCTCCACCGACCGCTACCGCCATGCGCTTCGCCGTCTCGTTTGTGCTCGCCGCCTGTCTCGTTGTGCTCGCTGCCTGCGGAGGGGTGGGCAGCGACCCGCTCACGCCGCCAGCGGGCTGGGCCTCCAACGGCCCCGACGCCCCGCTCGCCGCGTGGTGGCACGCCGACGTGGACACGGCCTCCGCCTTCCGCGACCTCTCGACGCTGGAGACGATGGGCATCGCCGAGGGCGCAGGCTTGGTTGCGCAGGTCAAGCGCGGCCGCCTTGACGGGGCCGATGAGGCCAACCCCGACGGCGGTCTGATTGGCCTGTTTCGCAACAACCCGGAGGCCGTGGACTCGGTCTTCAACGCCGTCGGCGTGCCGCTCATCCGCGAGGCTAGCAGCGTCGCTGACGTGCGCAGCCTCCGCACCGACGTCTACCGCCGCGTGGCGCAGGACTACCGCAAGTCGGGCCCGCTCGGCCAGATCGACCCGAGCCTGGTGATCTACCCGGACAGCCTGCGCCAGAACGGCGTCGAAGGCAGCGTGACGATGCAGGTGCACGTCAACCCTCAGGGCGAGGCCGTGGCCGCGAAGGTGCTTGAGCCAGCGCACCCGACGCTCGACCGCCTCGCGCTCAACGTGGCCGCCAACCGGCGCTACAACCCCGCGACGGCCGGTCAAGACTCCGTAGCGTCGTGGCTGCGCATCTCGATCCCGTACTACGTGCCAGGCGGCTGAGGCCCCATCGGGAAGCCCCATTGGGGCCCGGTACGACGTCCGAGGCGGTCTTTGGGGTGTGAACGTGCCCACCTCCTCGCTGCACGCTGGCGCGGGCTTTGCAGGACCTCGACCGCTTCGTTCACGAATCGGTGCTCCGGTGTCTTCCTTCGCCCTGTCCCACGACGCCGCTGACCGCCTCCGCCTCTGGGGGCCGACGGCGCTCTTCGCCCTCGCGGCGGTCTACGTCCTCGCCACCTGGGGGGCGTACATCCGCATCGTGGACGACATCAACCTGATCGTCCACGAGGCCGGCCACTGGTTCTTCGGCTTCTTCGGCGACTTCGTGACCGCGCTCGGAGGCACGCTGATGCAGCTCATCCTCCCAGCCGTGTTTGTGTGGTCGGCGTTTCGCTACGACAACCGCCTCGGCACGCAGGCGTCGCTGCTGTGGTTTGGGCAGAGCGCCGTCAACGTTTCGGTCTACGCTGCCGATGCGCAGGAGCGTGCGCTGCCCCTCATCGGGGGACTCGGCGAGACCGCGCACGACTGGTGGTGGATCCTGCTCAGGCTGGGCTGGCTGCAGCACGACGACCTCGTGGCCGCAGGCTTCGTCGCGCTTGCCGTGAGCGCGTTCGTGCTGATGGTGCTCACGCCGCGCTGGATGCCCCATTGAGTGGAAAAACGGGCTGGAGTTTGGCAGCGCATTCGAGGGCCACGGCGTTCAAGGCACGATTCTCGCCTCAAGCCGCGTGGTTGCACCAGGGCTGGTCCAAGAGCCCTGGAGGCCGCGTATGGCCGCTCAGTCCCGAATCCGCGTGTCAAAACGAATCCTCCTGCTTACTCTCGGTATGGCCCTCGCCTGGCTCGGCGGAGGGGTAGGAGCCGCACAGCCGGTGGCCGAGGGAACAGACACGGCCGCGCCGTCAGCGGGTGTGGCCTCGCTGTCGGCGGACGACATGCGCACGGTCGGGCGGTTCCCGCTCCGCTACTACGCCCCCGCAGAGCACGGCCTGGCCCGCAACAACAGCCACGTCGCCCAGACGCCCGACGGGCTGATCTACGTGGCCAACGCAAAGGGCATCCTTGTCTACGACGGCCACACGTGGACGCCCGTCGTGGATCCGCTCCTCACCGGCGTGCAAGCCCTCGCCTACGGGTTCGACGACCGGCTCTACGTCGCCGCAGAAGGCCACCCGGGCTACCTGGTGCCCGATGAGCACGGCCGTCTCCGCTTCCGCTCGCTCGCCGAGCACTTGCCCGCCGGCTACCAGGCGATCTCGACGCTCTGGGAAGTGTCGGCAACCTCGCACGGCGTGTACTTCACGGCGCACGAGGGTGGACTGCTCCGCTGGGACGGGCGGACGCTCCACGTCATCGAGGCGGCGAGTCCGTTTTTCTACCACAACGCCATCGACGATCAGGTCTACGCGTCCGACCTCGACGGGCGCATCCTCCGCGTGGCCCCGACGGGCGCGACGGAGGTGCTCCATCACCCTGGCGGCTCCATCGGACGGATTCTTCCCGACGGGCCCGAGGGCTTGCTGCTCTTCGTCAACGGCCAGCAGATCAGGCGGTGCGGACGCCAGGCCGGCCGAGCCTGTGAAGCCTGGCCGACCGAGGCGGACGACCTCATCCTGGAAGGCAAGCTCTACGCAGGGGCGCGGCTGGCCGACGGTACTCTCGCCCTGGGCTTCGACGGGGAGGGCATCGCCTTGCTAGACGACGCCGGCCGGGTCTTGCGTCGGCTCGGCGTGGAGGCGGGGTTGCTCAACACGGAGGTCATGGAACTGAACCAGACGGCGGACGGGGCCCTCTGGGCGTCGCTCTATGGCGGCATGGCCCGCATTGACGTGTCCCGTCAGCGCACCGTGTTTGCCCGGGCTGAGGGCGTCGAGTCGGCTGTGAACCAGGTGATGCGCTATGGCGGGCGGCTCTACGCAACCACCGAGGTGGGCTTTGTCATGCTGGACGAGACGGCGCGACCCGCCCGCTTTGTGCCGGTGCGGACGGTGGATCGGCACGTGGAGTGCAAGCAACTCATGGAGGTCGGCACGTCGCTGATGGGGCTGTGCAACTCCGGCCTGCTGCGCATCGACGGCGAGGCGGCCACGGTCGTCTGGGAGCCGTCCGGGGGAGTGCGGCTCGGCACCGGGTTTGTGCGCTCCGAGCACGACCCCAACCGCCTCTTCGTCCCGAGCGAGTCTACGCTCTACGCGTTCGAAGTCGACACCCGTGGCGAGATCGCGCTGGTCGACTCGCTCGTTACCGATCACGTGCTGTTCAACCTCGCCTCGGCGCCGCGCGCGCCTGGCGCGACGGAGACCGTGCTCTGGGCAACGACCACCAACCAGCGCGCGGTCGTCGTCTCGGTCCCTGATGGTGCCGCGCTGCGCGACGTCCGCGTGTGGCCCGCGCTGCAGCACAGCGAGCTCGGCATCCACAGCCGCCTCGTGCAGGCCGACGGGAAGCTGCACGTGGTAGGACGCACGGACACCTACCAGGCTATGCTCACGGCAGCGGGGCCCCGCCTCGTCCCAGACCCCACCCTCGCGGCGTGGGCGGGGGACGTAGGCGTGCCCGCGTTTCTGACGGACTGCCCCGGCGGGTCCCGGTGGTTCACGGGGGCTGACAACGCCCTCTACGTCGCTGCCACGGAAGACGGCGAGGTCTACGGCGCTCCGCGGCGTATGGTCCCCCCAGAGGCGGCGCGCACCATCGCGGCGCTCGTGTTTGACGCCGACGGCACGGGGTGGCTCGCCACCGAGACGGGCGTCGTCCGGCTCAACGCGGGCCTGACGCGCCCGCCGGCCCCCACCCTCCGGCTGCGGCGCGTGACGGCCCTCGCCCCCGACTCGCTCGTCGCCGAGGGGTTCGGGGACGCGCTACAACGCAGCCACACGCTCGCGCCCGACCGCAACGCGCTCCGCTTCAGCTTCGCGGCGCTGGCCTACGAGCAGCCGTCGGGGTCGACCTACCGCGTACGCCTCGACGGCCTCGTGAATCGCTGGTCCGACTGGACGACCGAGACGCAGAAGGACTACACCAACCTCGATCCCGGCTCCTACACCTTCCGCGTCCAGGCCCGTGACGGCTACGGCCAGCTTACCCTGAAAGCGACCTTCACCTTCCGCATCCTGCCGACGTGGTACCAGACCTGGTGGGCCTCGATGCTCTGGACCTGCTTGGCGGTCGCCGGCTTCGTCATGGTTGTGGTCGGCTACAACCGCCATCGCTCCCGGCGCTTGCACGCCCGCACGCTGCTTCTGGAAACGGCCGTAGCGGAGCGCACGACCGAGATCCGCCAACAGAAGCAGGAGGTGGAACGCCAGAGCGCAGCCCTGCGGAAGGTCAACAGCGAACTCCACGAACTCAACCACACGCTGGAGGGGCGCACGGCCGAGCTGCGCAACGCGTTGGAGCAGAACAAAGAGTTCCTCGGCATCGCCGCGCACGACCTCAAGAACCCGCTCGGCGGCATCGCCGGGATGGCCGATTTCCTCCTCGACGAGCGGGGGACGATGAGCACGGCCGAGCAGGTCGAGAGCCTCGTCACGATCCGCTCCGAGGCGATGCGTGCCGCCGACCTCATCACGGACCTCCTCGACGACGCCCAGCGCGAGGCGCAGGAGGGCATCCGGCTGCGAGTGCGCCAGGCCGACCTCGCGGGCATCGCCCGGAGCGTCGCTCGCTGGAACCGGACGCAGGCGATGCAGAAGCGCATTGCGCTGGAAGTCGCCCTCCCAGACCGGCTCATGGCGCGCGTCGACGTGTCTGCGGTGCAGCGGGCGATGGACAACCTCGTGTCGAACGCGGTCAAGTACAGCCCGCACGGGCGCAGCGTGTGGGTGTCTCTCATCGTCGAGTCGACGCCCTCCGAGGGCGACGGGCAACGCGTGACGTGGGCCCGGTTCGCCGTGGCTGACCAGGGCCCGGGCCTGACCGAGGCCGACAAGGCGAAGGTGTTCGGCAAGCTGGAGCGGCTCAGCGCCCAGCCCACAGGCGGCGAGCACTCGACCGGACTCGGTCTGTACATTGCCAAGAGCTTGGTCGACGCGCACGGCGGCACCGTGGGCGTGGAGAGCGAGCCTGGGCAGGGCGCCACGTTCTGGTTCCGTCTTCCCCTAGGACCGCAGACGCACGGGCGCCTGGAAGTGCCCGATGCCACCATGCCCACGTCCGCCGTGCCCTGATTCTTGGCCATGCGAACCCTGCCCCTCCTCGTCGTCGTCGGTGCCGCCGTCCTCGCCGCGGACGGCGTTGCTGCGCAGGCGCACGAGAGGGGCCGCCCCTTCATCCAGGCATGGTCGCCCAAGGTCTACGGGGCGCACCCGACCAACTGGGCCGTCGCCCAGGGCAACGACGGGCTGCTCTACGTCGGCAACGGCACGCACCTGCTCGCCTACGACGGCGTGCGCTGGGACCGCTTCGCCATCGCGGAGCAGGGCACCATCCGCGCACTCACGCCCCGCCCCGGCGGCGACGGGTTCTTCGTCGGCTCCGTCGGGGACTTCGGCGTGCTCCGCCCCGCCGACGATGGCACGCTGGCCTACACCTCGCTCCGCGACCGTGTGCCGGCGCGACATCGGGACTTCTCCATCGTCTGGAACGCCATCCCGACGCGCGCAGGGAAGGTGTTCCAGACCAGCGACCGCCTGTTCCGCCTCGAGGGCGACGCGGACGCGCCCGACCGCCTCACCGTCTTCGGACGCACGGCGTCGGACCGCTACGGGACGCTTTTTGCGCTGCACGATCGCCTCGTGATCCGCGACCGCACGCAGGGCCTGGCGTGGGTCGAGGACACCACCCTGGTCCCCATCGCCGACAGCGAACGCTTCCAGGAGGCGAGCCTCTACGGCCTCGTGCCGCGCGGCGAGCGCACGCTCCTGCTCTCTGTGGACGAGGGGCTGCTCGAGTGCGACCTGAGCCCCGGCGCGCCGCTCTCGTGTATCCCGTTCAACGCAGCGACGAATGCGCTGCTGGTCCCGGCGTGGCCTTACCGCGTGCAGCCGCTGGCCGATGGGCGGCTTGCCGTGGCGACGATCACGAACGGCGTGGCTCTGCTCGGGCCCGACGGCGCGCTGGAACGCTGGCTGACGCAAGACGACGGGCTCCCCAACAACGCCGTCACGGCCCTCGGCCTCGACGCCGACGGTGGCCTCTGGATCGCAACGCAGAACGGCATCGCCCGCGCCGAAGTCGCCACGCGCCTCACGCAGTTCGACGCGCGCGACGGGCTCGCGGGCACCCCGTCCTACTTCGCGCGGCACGGCGGCGTGCTCTACGTCTCGACGGTGGAGGGGGTCTTTGCGCTGCGGCCGGGGACGCCCGCTCCTGGATCGACCCTACCCCCTGAGCCAGCTTCGCCGCGCTTCGAGGCCGTGCTGAACGCCCCTGACCAGTGCTGGCGCTTTGCCGTCCACGAAGGTGCGCTCTACGTCGGATGCAGCCGCGGCGTGCACCGCCTCGACGGCCCGCCGTCCACGGCCCGCTTCGCGCCGACGCGCTGGTTCGACGCAGCGGAGGTCTTCGCCTTCGACCTCGTCTTCTCCCAGCACGCGCCCGGGCTCGCCTTTGTCGCCACCGACTTCGGCCTGCGGCGCGCCCGCCTCACCACAGCCACAGCCGCAGACCTCCTGGACGATGCCTCGATCTCGTCGCTCTACGAGGCGCCCGTGGTGCGCGGCGACACGCTCACGCTGTGGGCAGGCTCCTGGAACGGCGCGCGGCGCTTCCGCCTGAGCCGCACGACCGGTGCCCTACTCGACGCTGCCGCGTTCGGCCTCGTCGTGGGGGGCAGCCTGCTCGTGAGCCAGCGGCGGATGCGGCTGCTCACGCTCCAGAACGAGCGGCTCGAAGCGGCAGTGGCGGTGCGCACCGAGGAGATCCGTGAGAAGAACGCCGCGCTCGAGACCGCCAACACGGCATTGAAGGAAGCGAACGTCGAGCTGCACGACGCGCTGGAGCAGAACAAGGAGTTCCTCGGCATCGCTGCGCACGATCTCAAGAACCCGCTCGGCGGCATCGCCGGGATGGCCGACATGCTGCTCTCCACCCGCGACGAGATGACGCGCGCCGAGCAAGCCGAGAGCCTATCGATCATCCGCTCCGAGGCGGTGCGCGCGGTGGACATCATCACCGACGTCCTCGAAGACGCCCGCCGCGAAGCGACGCTGAGCCGCCCTCACGTCGACTGCTGCCGCGTCGACCTTGCCGAGATCGCGCGCGCCGTGGTGCGCTGGAATCGAACGCAGGCCTCGCGGAAAGACATCAAACTGGACACCGACGTGCCGGAGCGCCTGCCGGCCCACGTCGATGTCTCCGCCGTGCAGCGGGCGATGGACAACCTCGTGTCGAACGCGGTCAAATACAGCAAGCCGGGGGGACGCGTGTGGGTGGCACTCACCGTGGACAAGCAGGACGACGGAGGCGACACCGCGCCCGAGCGCTGGGCACGGTTTGCCGTGCGCGACGAGGGGCCGGGGTTGACCGAGGACGACAAGGCGAAGGCGTTCGGCAAGCTGGAGCGGCTCTCGGCACAACCGACCGGCGGCGAGCACTCAACGGGCCTGGGGCTCTACATCGTCAGGGGCCTCGTGGCAGCGCACGGCGGTGACGTGGGCGTGGAAAGCACGTACGGGCAGGGCGCGACGTTCTGGCTGCGTCTCTCGCTCGAACCGGAATACGCACCGGCGTGAAGCCCTAGGGCGCCAGAATGAGACCCCCGGGCGTAGGTTGCGTCCGTCAGTGTGCGTCGACCCGCTTGCTCCGCCTACCCTCGTCGCCGATGCCCCGCCCCTCGACCGCGCCCACCACCTCCGACGAGCGCCTGCGCGCCGAACTCGTCGCGTTGCTGCGCGGAGGGCACGCGCACGTCGCCACCGCCGATGCCCTCGCCGGAGTGCCCCTGGACTGCATCAACGAACGCATCGACGGCGTGGCGCACTCGCTGTGGGACCTGCTGGAGCACCTCCGCATCGCGCAGGTCGACATCCTCGACTTCACCCGCGCGCGCGGCGGCCCTGCCTACACCGAAATAGCGTGGCCCGACGCCTACTGGCCCGACGAGCCCGGTACCCCCGAGCAGTGGCAGGCGACCCTGGATGCTTTCCTCGCCGACCTCGATGCTTGCGTCGCGCTCGCCGAGGATCCGAGCGTGGACCTGGTTGCGTCGTTCGAGCACGCGCCGGGCTACACCGTCCTGCGCGAACTGCTGCTCGTGGCCGACCACAACGCGCACCACCTCGGTCAGGTCATCACGCTGCGGCGGTACCTCGGCTGCTGGCCGCCCGAATCCGTTTAGGGCGCGAAGAGCCGGGCGAGCGAGAGCGACCAGTCGGGCACGAGCGGCGTCGTGAGCGTGTCGCCGTCCACCAGTGCGGCGGCCCGGGCGTAGCGCCGTGCCGAGGCGTCGAGCCGGAAGACCTGCACGGTGCTGGCATCGGGATCGACGACCCAGTATTCCGGCACGCCATGCTGCGCGTAGAGGTGACGCTTCGTCTGCTCGTCGCGCCGCCGCGACGAGGGCGAGACAACCTCGACCACCAGCGACGGTGTGCCTTCGAGGTGCGTCTCCGTGATGATGCTGAGCCGGTCCGTCGCCACGAAGACCACGTCCGGCTGCACGGCAGCCGCCTCCAGGTCGAGGACGAGGTCGATAGGGGCCGTGTAGACCTTGCCAAGGTCGTGCTCGCGCGTGTAGAGGCGCAGCGAGGCCGTCAGTTCCGTGACGATATCCTGGTGACGGGGGCGGGGAGCAGGCGACATGACGAGGGCGCCGTCGATGAGTTCGTAGCGCGTGCCGTCCTCGGGCATCGCGCGCAGGTCGGCGTAGGTGAGGCGGTCGGTGAGCGTTTCCATCGTGGCTACCCTCGGGAGCGAGGCAGGCAAAAGCAACACGGCAAGGTCAAATGGCACGGGGCGGTCGCCCTGGGGTTTCGCGCGTGCGACGCAGGTGTGGTGCGTAGCTTACCCGCGCTCCGCTTCACCGTCGCACCCTGCTCTGATGGCCCATCCCGACCCGACGGCTCCGCCCCTGCTGCCCGAGGACCGCGTCAAGGCCCATCTCATGGACGCGGACGACCTCGACCGCACGCTCAACCGCCTCGCGCGGCAGATCGTGGAGCACCTCGACGACAGCCTGCCCGTCGGGGCCGCCGAGCCAGCTGATCGCCTTGCGCTCGTGGGCATGCAGACGCGCGGCGTCTTCCTCGCCCAGCGCCTCCGCGCTAAGATCGAGGCGTTCGAGGGCCTCACGCTGCCCTTCGGCAAGCTCGACGCGACGCTCTACCGCGACGACTTCCGCCGACGCCTCCGCCAGCCCGTCGTCCAGCCCACGGACATCCCGTTTGATGTCTACGATCGCCGCCTCGTCCTCGTGGACGACGTTGTCTACACGGGCCGCACCACCCGCGCCGCGCTCGACGCGCTGATGGACCTCGGCCGCCCGGCCTCGGTGCGCGTGCTCTGCATGATCGACCGCGGGCTGCGCGAGCTGCCCATCCGCCCCGACTTCGTGGGCCGCACCGTCCCGACGACGCCCGGCGAGGAGGTCCGCGTCCGCCTCACCGAAGTCGACGGCGTGGACGGCGTGTGGCTCGTAGAACGAGCGAAGGCCGACGGATGAACGGCGAACGGACGCTCCCATGAACCCCGACCCTGGACCCGTGACCCTCGACCGGCTTCAGCACCGCCACCTGCTCGGGCTAGAGACCTACTCCGCTGCCGAGATCCGGCTCTTGCTCCGCACCGCCCGTGAGTTTCGGAGCGTCCTCGACCGCCCGATCAAGCGCGTCCCGAGCCTGCGCGGCGTGACGGTGGTGAACCTCTTCTTCGAGCCGAGCACGCGCACGCGGATCTCGTTCGAGCTCGCGGAGAAGCGCCTCTCGGCCGACACGGTCAACTTCTCTGCCTCGGGCTCGTCCGTGTCAAAAGGCGAGACGCTGAAGGACACCGCGCGCAACATCGAGGCGATGAAGATCGACCTCGTCGTGATCCGCCATAAGTCGGCCGGCGCGCCGCACTTCCTCACCCGCTGCATCGACTCGGCCGTGGTGAACGCGGGCGACGGCGCGCACGAGCACCCCACGCAGGCCCTCCTCGACGCCTACACCATCGCGGACCTCGACCTCCCGAAGTTCCGCGACGCCGACGGGACGAGCCGCCTCGCGCGCGGCGACTTCTCGGGCCTGCGCGTCGCGATCCTCGGCGACGTGGCGCACAGCCGCGTGGCGCGCTCGAACGCCTACGCGCTCACCAAGCTCGGGGCCGAGGTCACGTTCTGCGGCCCGCGCACGATGCTGCCCGTCGAGGCCGAGACGCTCGGCGTCCGCGTCACGGACCGCCTCGACGAAGCCCTCGAGGGCTGCGACGTGGCGATGGCGCTGCGCATCCAACTCGAACGGCAGGCGGGCGCCCTCTTCCCGAGCCTCCGCGAGTACCACGCGCGCTACGGCATCGGCCTGCACCACGTCGACCAGCACCCCGACCTGATCGTGATGCACCCGGGCCCCGTGAACCGCGGCGTCGAACTCGCCACCGAGGTCGTCGACCACGAGCGCGCGGTCATCCTCGACCAGGTCACCAACGGCGTCGCCGTGCGGATGGCGGTGCTGTTCCTGCTGGCCCCGGGCGCGCGGGAAGGGTAAATGGGTTTGAGAGTACGAGAAGAGGCCGCCTAAGAAGTTTTCCCCCTAGTCAGGGGGAGACAGAGGGGGTTGACCGGTTGCGGCAAGAAGTTTCTTTCGAGTCAAGACGCTCGATCACTCTCAGCCCTTCCTGTCCAGAAGGAAAGTTACCCTCCTCTCAGTGATTCCCGTGCCCCTACATCCCCACACTCCCCAACTCACCGTCGGCTGGCGCGAGTGGGTGGCACTGCCGGACCTCGGGCTGCTCGGGGTCGAGGCGAAGGTGGACACGGGGGCGGAGTTCGCGGTGCTGCATGCCGTGGGCATCGAGCGCTACCATGACGGGGGTGCGCCGCACGTGCGCTTCGAGACGCACCCGCTTCAGGACAACCTGCAAGCGACCGTTGCGTGCGAAGCGGCGGTGGTTGACGAGCACGCGGTCACGTCGTCGAACGGGCAGACCGAGACGCGCCCAGCCATCGAGACGACCCTCAGACTTGGTCCTCAAGTCGATGCACCCACCTGGCCGGTCCTCGTCACGCTCACCGACCGCCGCGCGATGCAGTTTCGGCTGCTCCTCGGCCGCGCCTCGCTCACGGGCCGCGTGCTCGTGGATCCGGCTGCGTTCTACCTCCAGGGCCGCGTCCCTGATGCCCGCATGCTCTACGGCTGAGGCGGGATGGCGCGACCCTGAGTGGGCGAGACGAAGAGCCGGGGAGGAATACGGCAGCGCTTGACCCATGCTCGGAGCACTAGCACCTTTTCGACCCTCGACCCTCGACCCTCGACCCTCGACCCTCGCGTGATCCAGCTCTTTCTCTCCGACATCGACGGCTGCCTCTCGGTGCCGTACCAGCCCTGGGACCTCGTCCGGCTGGCCGAGTTGGCGGGGCTGGCGACGGAGCCGCACGCGCCGCGCCTCGGCCTCTGCACCGGGCGCTCCTACAGCTACGCCGAGGCGGTAGCCCAGGCCGTTGACGCGCGCGGGCCGGTGCTTTTCGAGAGCGGCGCCGGGTGGTTCGACCTCGCGAGCGCCACCACGCGCTGGCATCCCGCGCTCACCGACGACGTCCGCGACGCCCTGTCTGAGGTGCGGCGGTTCCTCGAACGCACCCTCGTCCCCCGTTTCGACGGCCTCTCCGTGGACCGTGCCAAGCAGGCACAGGCCGGCTTCGTGGCGCCGAGCGAGGCCACCATCGAGGCGACGCGGCCGGCGGTGGAGGCATTCGTGGCGGACCACCTCGGCGGCGGCTTCCACGTGTTCCACACCGAGGTGTCGGTGGACGTGGTGCCGCAGGCGCTCACCAAGGCCAACGCGATGCGCTGGGTGGCCGACGAGCACGGCCTCCCGCTCAGCGCCCTCGCCTTCATCGGCGACACCGGCGGCGACATTGAGGCCCTGGAGACGGTAGGCCACGGCTTCGCGCCTGCAAATGCAACACCGGCAGTGCGTTCAAGTGCCGCGCGGCTCCTCGATGGTGCGGTTCTTGAAGGGACCCTCGAAGCCTTCCGCTGGTGTATGTCGTATAATGCGTCAAACTCCACCCCCATCGCAGGTTAGATCTCGGTCCTTGGACCAACGCCCCTGCGTCCCCTCTAGCGATCTGGTCGCCATGCGACGCCCTCCTGCCGCCAGTGCTCCGCTGGCCGTTGGCTGCCTCGCCGCCTTGCTGTGCGCGCTCCTGCTGAGCGTGCCGGCCTCCCATGCCCAAGACGCCCACACCCAAGGCCACGCCTCCGGGCCGTCCGAGATGGCTACGGCCTTCCCAGTCCCGTTGCTTCAAGGCACTACCAGCGCCACCGCCACCCCGCGCACGCCCCACCCCAACGACATCGTCGAGGGGATGAACATCAACCTGCCGGTCTTCTACCCTGTCGAGCGCGGCGCGGTGGTCTACGACGCGCCCGGCGGCCAGCGCATCGGCACGCTCGAATACCGCTACGCCGTGCAGGGCCTCCGCCGCTCGGGCGGCTTCCAACTCGTCCGCCAGGGCTTCGTGGAGGGCTGGGTCCGCACGCGCGACCTCTCCAACCTCTGGCTCAAGGTGTCCAAGGAGCAGCGCATGCTGTTCGTCTACGAAGGCCACGAACTCGTCCGGACGATGGAGATCGACGTGTCGATGAACCCGACCGACGACAAGGTCCGCCGCTCGCGCCTCGGCGAGCACGAGCACTACCGCATCCCCGAGGGCACCTACTTCGTGACGCGCCTCAACGGCCGCTCGCAGTACTACCGCGCCTTCGTGCTCAACTACCCCAACGCCGAGGACGCCCAGCGCGGCCTCCGTGAGGGGCTGATTTCAGCGCAGCAGTATGCCACCATCGTACGCGCCGAGGAGGAGTTCCGCGAGCCGCCCCAAAACACGGCGCTCGGCGGGCTGATCGAACTCCACGGCCACGGCTCGGGCAACCAGCGCGCCTGGACGCGCGGCTGCGTCGCCCTGCGCAACGTGCACATGGACCTGCTCTGGGAGGACGTCCGCCCCGGCACGCCCGTCGTAATCGAGAAATGACGACGGCATGGATCGACCGGTTCGATCCGCCTTGGCTTCGGGTCCGCGCAGAGCGAGCACGCGCCTTCGAGCAGGAGCTTCGCGCCGAGATGCATCCGGACCACCCGCTCTTCGAGCGCTGTGTCACCGCTCGTGCCGTTGCCGTACGCATCGACTGCGACGACGTGGCGTTCGCCCTCGCTGACGGATTTGCCATCGTGCACCTCACCTGGAAAGGACGCCCCGAGCACGGCGCGTGGCCAGGCACCAGTCTTTTCGACACGCGCGAGGCGCTCGCGGTCCAGCTGGCACGCGACCACGAGGCATGGGCGGATGAAGCGTAGCCCGTTCAGCGATCCTCGCCGCCAAGGCGCACAGGGTCGACTACTCCTCTAAGACGAACGATGGGATTGAGACCAACGGCGTAGATTCCGCCGCCCCTCCCCCCTCGCCTGCCCTCCGTCTTGTGGCTCCGTTTGACTTGATCGACCCTGAGCCGCCGGGCGCGTTCGGGAGCGCACCGAAGCGCAACGCCTACGTGGAGCTGCACAACATGGTCGCCGCGGCGAGGAGCGTCCGCGAGTTCGGCCCCGCCGACACGGTCCGCATCGGGCGCGACCACGGCGTCGACTTCCTCGGCGACGCCTCCGACGGTCAGGGCGACTTCGCCACGGAGCGCGGTGCCCTCTACGCTGACTTCCTCCGGCACCGTCTCATCGACGGCGACCTCACGCCCGCCGAGCGCGCCGACGCCGCGTATCTAGCCCGCACGCTCTTCCTCGAACGCGCGGCGCTCAAGCGGATCCACGCGCGCGTCTTCGGCCACACCGTCGCCCAGGCCATCGCCGACGACTGCCTTGACGCGGACGAGCAGCTGCTCCTCTTCACGCTCCAGCACACGCTCGGTCTCGACCCCGACGACGCGGAGGC
>JBCDFF010000028.1:0-20855 GCA_039178415.1 Bacteroidota bacterium | reverse complement strand
GTCTGGGCGAACGTCTCGCCCTGCACGCGCACCACGTAGGCCCCGCTCGGCAGCGCCGTGCCGTCGAGCGTGAGCGTGGCCGCATCGACCGTGCCATCGAGCAGCGTGGCGACGCGGCGGCCGAGCAGGTCGTAGACGTGGGCGCGGACGCGCTCGGGGGCGGGGAGGGCGAGCGTGAGCGAGGTGTGGCGGCTGAAGGGGTTGGGGAAGGCGGCGCTCAGGACCACATCGGCATCAGGCAACGGGTCCTCGCCCGCGACCATGACCGCCTCGGGACGTACCACAAACAAGCCGCTCTCGCGGTCGTTGATGGTCACGATCCCGCTCTCGTAGTAGGGGTAGACGCTCCACGCTCCGTCGAACGAGATCTCGGTGCTGGCTGGGAAGGTGTCGAAGTAGCCGAGCGGCTCGAAGTCGGTGGGGTTGTCCGCGTCGAAGCGGTAGAGGCGCAGGCCGCTCTCGTAGTTGGCCTGGTAGATCACGTCGCCGCGCACGTAGAGGTTGTGGTCTGAAGAGGTCACGCCCGACAGATACGCGCCCACGTAGAACGGATTGTCGAGGTCCTCCACGTTCATCACGATGGTGCGGGTCGAGGGAACCGAGCGGAAGGCCTCGTCCAGCTCGTCGTTGACGATGAAGAAGCGGCCGTCCTCCGAGAGCCAGCCCTGGTGCGTGTAGCCTGGGTCGGGGTAGACGGCGGTGCTGATGCCGGTCGGGTTGGCGGGGTTGGTGATGTCGCTGATCGAGAGGATCGAGGCGTTGGAGGAGATGCACACCGAGCGCCCCTGATAGTCGGGGTCGGGCCCGTCGTAGACGAGGCACTGCGCGTCGTGGGTATAGCCGTCGTCGTCGAAGCAGCCCCGCAGGGTGGGTGCTAGGGGATTGCTCACGTCCACCAGAATGAGCCCGCCCGTGTTGCACGTGCCGCCGCCGAAGTTGGCTGCGCCGACGATGATCGCCACGTCGAGGTCGTCGTCGGCGATGACGTTGTGCGCGCCGCTGACGCCCTGGTAGCGCGCGTCGGCGGTGAACGTGACAGGCTCCCCCGTGACGTCGCGGAGGCGGCGCAGGTCGAAGATCTGCATGCCGTGGTTGCGGGCCTCGCTGACGATGTAGGCGTAGGTGCCGCTGGTCTTGATGTCCCGCCACAGGTTGCGGCTCTCCCCGGGCGAGGCCGTGGGGAGGGTGCCCACAAGCCGGGGGGCGGTAGGCGTGCTCAGGTCCACAAAGGCGACGCCGTCGTAGTGCCCGACGAGGGCATACTCGACGCCCGTCTCGGGGTCGGTCCATCCCCAGAGGTCGTTGCCGCGGCGTCCGGAGGCATAGTCGTAGCCGAAGGTGAGCGCGTCGAAGTCGAAGAACGAGAGGAGCGTGACGCGGTCACAGGGGTAGCCGTCGGCCTGACCGCGCTCGCACGGGGTCTGGGCAGCCAGGTGCGACGGAGCCGCCAAGATGACAAGAGCGGCTAGACAGAGCCCGCGGGCAAAAGCAGAGACAAGACGCATCGGCATAAGGTGGTAGGGCGACGGGCAGCCGCCCAAGCTACGGCGGCGCTGTGAGTAAGGTCATGGCACTTCCTGCGAACTATCCGCAGGGGCCTTCGAATGACCAGTGTGCGCGTCCCGATGGTAAACACGCAGCGGGTGCCGCGTCAGCCGACCGTCGTCTCGAACCGGTTGGCGGCGCGGTTCTTACGGGCGGCGCTGGCAGGAAAGACCTGCCCGTTCATCGCCACGTAGACGCCCGGCGCGAGCGTCTGCACGGCCGCCACGGCGAAGCCGATGTTGAACTCGGCGTCGGAGTGACGAAAGCGGGCGGGCGTGAGCGACCCGACGAGCACGACCGTCTTGGTGACATCCGGCCGGAACTGGAGCGCGGCCTCGATGGCGCGGCCGGTCTTCGCCATCGTGTCGGTGCCGTGGGTGATGAGCACGCGGTGGGCGTCGCAGTCGAGCACGCGCTGGACGATACGGGCGCGGTCGTTGTCGG
Source organism: Bacteroidota bacterium (assembly GCA_039178415.1). Taxonomy (GTDB): domain Bacteria; phylum Bacteroidota; class Rhodothermia; order Rhodothermales; family Rubricoccaceae; genus JBCBEX01. Next base: position 18,866 of record JBCDFF010000028.1, on the reverse strand, counting down.
TGATCTCCAGGCTGTCCTTGCGCATCAACGTCTCGGCGTCGTACAGCACGGTCGCGCCGACCTGTTTGAGGATCTCGACGATCTGCGGGTCGCCCACCTGGAAATCGCTCTTGGCGTCGAAGTAGACCTTGTCGATGGTCCCGCCGGTGGTAAAGATCTGGAGCATGCAGGCTGTCGGCTGGCAGCCTGCGGCGTCCAGCAGAGCGGAGGGTGGGGGAGAAGGAAGGGGGGCGCTGGCGACGGCGCCTAGGCGACCGTGCGCAGGCGTCGCTTGCGGCGGGCGTAGCCGTCGTGGACGAGGCGGCGGGCCTTGCGGCCGAGCGGGACGTGGTTGCGACGGCGGAGGTTGTCGTAGTCCGAAGCGCGCACCTCGTTGAGGATCTCGCGGTACCACCGGGCTGCGGCGCGAATGCCGGTGCCCGCGCGGCCGGGCAGCGCGGCGATGCCGGCCTCGGCCTCGGTGTAGAGGCGCTCGGCCTCGACCATGACGTGCTCCACCAGGGTGCGGTAGGCGGCCGTCGGGACGCCGGCCTCCAGCGTCGCCGTCGTCACGCCGTGCTCGGCCATCAGGTCGGCGGGGAGGTAGACGCGCCGCAGGCTGTGCCAGTCCTCGCCCACGTCGCGGAGGATGTTGGTGAGCTGCATCGCGTTGCCGAGCGCGCGCGCCGAGGGCGTGAGCACCGGGATGCGTGCGCGGTCTTCCACGAGGAACGGCAGCATCATCGCGCCCACGCTGCCCGCGACGAACTCGGAGTAGGCGATCAGGTCCGCCATCGTTTCCACGGGGCGGCCGTCGAGGTCCCAGGCGGCTCCGTCGAGCAGCTCAAAGAGCGGGCCGGGCAGCAGCCCGAAGCGCGCGTGGACGTCGGCGAGGCGGTGCCACAGCAGGCCCTCGGGCGGTCGGCCGTCGAGCGTGGCTGCGAGCGCGCCGCGCATCTGCTCGACTTCAGCGCGGGCGGCCCCCCGGCCGATCTCCTGCACGCGCTGGTCGGCGACGGAGTCCACGGCTCGGCAGTAGGCGTAGAGCGTGGCGACGGGGAGGCGCACGTCGCGCCGCAGCAGGCGCGCCGCCAGCGAGAACGTCTTCGAGTGGTGCCGGAACGAGCGCCACAGCGCCCGGTCCTGGTCGGCGCGCGACTGGGCCGCGACGTCATCGAGCGCGAGCGCGTCGGACGCGCTCGCTGGTCCGAGCGAGGAGGCCGGATGGAGTGTGAGGTCGGCCATAGCAGGGCAGAGCAGGTCCGTCGCCGAAGAGGGGCACCGGGGCGACGGGGAGGAGAGGAGGCGCGTCAGCCCGCGACCGGGGCGGGCGTGAGCGCGGGCGTGGCACGGCGCAGCCGGAGCACGATAAACGGAAGGGCCAGAGCCACCGTGCCGATGAGGGCTGCCAGCGGAAGGCCGTACAGGAGCGATACGAAGATGGGGAAGATCATGTTCAGCGCAAAGAACGCCGCCGCCCACGGGTAGCGCGCATCGCTCCCAGTCTCGGGGATGCCGCCGAGCAGATAGCGGTAGGCGAGCAGGATCAGCACCGAGGTGACGAACCACCCCACCCAGTTCATGAGGGGCATCCCGAAGAACGCGCCCGCGAAGAGCCAGCCGAACGCCTCGGCAACCCACGTGCCCTCCAGAGCGGGCGGGACGGTCGTGGGGTAGATCCAGAACGGGAACGCGCGGCTCATCGCCGGGTCGAGCGCGACGTCCCAGATCACCATCAGCAGGGCCCCGCCGATGATGGTGCCGGCCGTGCCGAGGCGCATCCGTTGCGCGAGGTCATAGCAGACGACGGAGACCGCGTACCACGATGGCGGGATAAACCACGGCACGTGCCCGGCGATCTTCGCGCCGAGCCAGCTCGTGTAGAGGTAGGGGCCGAAGGGGAGGCCGCTCTGGGTGCCTGCCAGCTCGGCCGCCGCGCCGATGAGGCTGCCGACCACCAAGAAGCCGACCGAGCGCCCCCATCCGAGCACGGGGAGGTAGAGCAGGAACGTTAGCAGCGGCAGCATCGCCATGAAGGTCCACGTGGGGGCCTTGATGAGCCCGTCCATGTAGGGCGCGAAGAACACCGCTGCCGACGGGATGACCTTCAGCACGAGCGTGCCCGCGATGGAAAACGCGATGGACGCCGCGAAGATGGCAAACGCGATCCGGAAGAGGCGGTCCGTCGGGGACGTGGAAGCAGGCGGGAGAAGCTGGCCCAGCATGGGAAGCGCAGAGAAGTGCAGAGCGAAGAGGAGCGGGGCAACATACGAGCGCTCCGCGATTCCGTTCTACGCGGTGCTGTTCGGTGCTCGCGCAGGCTACCCGAGCGGCACGACGCAGCGTACCAAGGTGCCCCCCTCGTCCCGCGGGGCCACGGTCAGCGCCGCGTTCATCTGGTCGGCGCGGAAGCGCATGCTGTAGAGACCGCGCCCGTGCTGCGCGAGGCCAGCCACCTCCGAGACGCGCATGCCAGGCGGCGTCGCGTGGTCCGTGGCGAGGATGCTCGCAGGCACGCCCCGGCCGTCGTCCTCCACGTCCAGCACCACCTGATCGCGGTCGCCGGAAGCCTCGCGATGAAGGCGTACGGTGATGTGCTGGGCCTGCGCATGCTTGAGCGCGTTGGCGACGGCCTCCTGGGCGATGCGGTAGAGGTGGCGCGTCGTCCGGCGGTCCGCTACGGCCACGTCCTCTATGGTCGCCGTCACCTGGGTGTCCTCGGCCGCCTCGTTCATGGAGGCGGCGAGGTCGAGGAGGGCCGTCTGGAGGCCGTTGGACTCGTTCAGGACTGGGTGGAGCCCCTCGGCGATCTGCCGCGCTTCGTGCAGCGCGCGCGCGATCAACTCGCTCACGATACGAGCACTTGCGGCGAAGTCGGGGGCGGCCCGCTCCAACTCGCGCAGGTGGGCCTGTGCCGAGAGCGCCGCGCCAGTCAGGACTTGCCCGAGGCCCTCGTGCAACTCCATCCCGAAGCGCTCGCGCTCCGTCTCCGTGAGGTCATGCAGCTGCTGGTCACGCTCGCGCACCGTGGCAAGGGCCTCCTCCCGGGCGGTGGCGTCGCTCTGCACGCCGAGGAAGTACACGAGGCGCCCCTCGGCGTCGTAGACCGGACTGACGTGGAGGTCGTTGTAGAAGAGCGTGCCGTCCTTCTTATAGTTGCGCAGGACGACGTTGGCCGCGTCCCCCGCGTTGATGCGCTCGCGGAGCACCTGGCGGGCGAGCTGCTGGCGGTCCTCAGCCTGGAGGAAGCGGCAGTTGCGCCCGACGACCTCGTCGCGGTCGTAGCCCGTGAAGGCGCAGAAGTAGTCGTTTACCCAGACGATGGGGTTGTCCGGCAGGTTGGGGTCGGTGAGCACGACCAGGTTGCTCGCCGCGTGCAGAGCCTGCCTGAAGATGTCGGCTGAGAGCAGGGCGTTCTCAGGACGGGGGAGTTCGAGGGAGCGACCCTCTCGCTCTTCCGGGTCGGGGGTGGACATACAAACCTCAGGGTGGCGACCTCGGAGCGCGGAGGTCAAAGCGCGGTTGCGCTGTAGATAGCACCGAGCCCCCCTCAGCATGCTCCTGAATCTTTTGTCAGGCAAGTGCTGAGAATTTTGTCAGAGAAAGACTGACACGGCGGACCCTCTGAAGACGCACACACCGCAATGTAACTCCCCCGCGCCAGCTCCGTAGCCGCGCTCTGGCGGCACGCACCATGTCGTTGGCGGGAGACGACAAGAGGGGTGCTAAAAAATCTGCACAGGGCCTTGACTTGCCGTCCGGCGGTTCCTATTCTGATCGTGTTAAAAATTTAGCACAGCCCCCTGTATCGATGCCTCAGCCCAGCCTCAGCCGCCGCGAGCGGCAGATCATGGACATCGTCTACCGCACCGGCGAGGCGACCGCCGCCGAGGTGCGCGCCGCGCTCCCCGACGCACCGTCCTACTCCGCCGTGCGCGCCCTCCTTCGCATCCTCGAGGAGAAGGGCCACCTCGCCCACACCCAGGACGGCCCGCGCTACGTCTACCGCCCGACCGTTGCCCCCGAGAAGGCGCGCACCTCAGCGCTCCGGCATCTCCTGGACACCTTCTTCGACAACTCGGCCGAGCGCGCCGTTGCCGCGCTGCTCGACCTGAAGAGCGACCAACTCTCCGACGCCGACCTCGACCGCCTCAACCGCCTCATCGACGACGCCAAGAACGAAGGCCGCTAGCCTCCGCTCTTGCTTCTGTGCCCCCAGCCGACCGCGGCTACAGCCGACCACAGCCATGCCGACCCCCGACTTCGCCCCGCTCCTCGACCTCGCCTCGGCCGCCGTGCCGGTGGCGCTCCCGCTCGTGCTCAAGGCAACGGTGGTGTTCGCGCTCGGATGGGGCGCTGCTCGCCTCGTGCGCGGAGCCTCGGCCGCGTGGCGCCATGCCGTGTGGGCGGGGACGCTCGCGGCGGTGCTGGCCGTGACGCTGTTGCCGCTGGCGCTGCCCGCCTGGGAGGTCACCGTGCCTGTGCTGCCTGGCGAGACGGCGGCGGTGACTGAGGGGGCAACGCTGACCGATGCTGCTACCGCGCCGACCCTGACAGCGGCGGAGCCCAGCGCGTTCGAGGCGGGCGCGTTTGACGGATTTGTAGCGGCGGAAGGCACCGAAGCGAGCGCGGTGGCCGCCCCAACTCCGTGGGCGCTCATGACGGCGCAGCCGTGGGCTGCGGTGGTGCTCGTGTGGGCGCTCGGCGTCCTCCTCGTAGGGGCGTGGTGGCTCGTGAGCGCCCTCGCGGCGTGGCGGCTGGCCGCGCAGGCTACCCCAGTCAAGGACGGTGCGTGGCTCGCGCTCCTCGCCGACGTGGCCGACGACCTCGACTTGAGCACACCCGTCCGCCTGCTCACCAGCGATCGCCTCAGCGTGCCGGTGACGTGGGGCGCTATCGGTCCGGTCCTCATCCTCCCCGGGGGCGCCGACGGCTGGGACAACGACCGCCGCCGCGCCGTCCTCGCCCACGAGCTTGCCCACGTCGGCCGCCGCGATGTGCTCTGGCAGTGGGTCGCCCAGTTTGCCTGCGCGCTGCACTGGTACCAGCCCCTCGCCTGGCTCGCCTATCGCCGCCTCCTCGCCGAGCGCGAGCATGCCTGCGACGACTCCGTGCTCCGCGTCGGGACGCGCCCGACGGCCTACGCTGACGTGCTCCTCGACGTCGCGCGCGCCGTGCAGCGCCGCGAGCCGGTGGCCGCCCTCGCGATGGCTCCGATGGCCCGCCGCTCGCAGCTCGAAGGGCGTCTCCTCTCGATCCTCGACCCGTCGCTCGACCGACGGGGCCTCTCGCGCGTCCTGCTGGCAGTGCTCGGTGCGGTGACGCTGCTGCTGGCTGCGTCGCTGGCGACCGTCCGTCCCGTGGCCTACGCCGCGGCCGACGAGGCGCCGTTTAGCTTCGCAGAGGTGGCCAGCGAGGAAGGCGTCGAGGTCGTCGCAGAGCGGGAAGCGGGCGCGCGCGACCTGCGTCCCGACCCTCAGCCACGCTCACAGCCTCGCGCGATGGTCGCCGGCGCTACGTCCTATTCGGCCGACGACTTCAGCTGGACCGGCACGCTCGCACCCGGCAAGCGGCTCATCGTTAAGAACGTCAACGGCGAGGTGAAGGCGGACGGTGGCACCAGCAACCAAGTCGTGATCGAAGCCACCGAGGACAACTACCGGGGACGGCGCCCGACGCCTGCAGAGGTCGAGGTGGTCGAGTTCAGCGACGGCGTCGTGGTGTGCGTGCGCTACGAAGGCCAGCGCGGCGACTGCTCGCCGACGGAAAGCCCCAGCGGCAGCATCAACAACGGCGTCACGGTCAACTTCGAGGTGCGCGTCCCGCGCGGCGTCCACTTCGAAGGGACCTCCGTCAACGGGGCCGTCGAAGCGCTGGGCCTCTCCGGCGACGTGAAGGCGACGAGCGTCAACGGGGCGGTCAAGGCCACCACCTCCAACGGCAACATCGAAGCGACGAGCGTCAACGGCGCGGTCGAGGCGTCCGCGAGCGGCACCGTCCGCGCGTCGAGCGTCAACGGGGCCATCCGCGCCGATATGGGCCGCGCCGACTGGACCGGCACTGCCGAGTACAACTCCGTCAACGGTGCGATCATCCTCACGCTGCCCTCTGACTTCTCCGCCGAGGTCGAAGCGGAGACGATGAACGGCGACATCCGCTCCGACTTCCCGCTGGAGATCAAACGCGGGCGCTACGTCGGTGTGTCTGCGTCTGGCACAGTCGGCAACGGCGGGCGGCGCATGAAGCTCACCACGCAGAACGGCAGCATCCAACTCCGCCGCTCGGGTGCGCACCTCCGAGGTCGCGGTGACCGCCAAGAGCGTCAGGACTCCCGCCAGGATCGGCGCAGCGCCACGAACGACGACCGCGCCGCCCTCCAGGGCGCCCACCACATCCGCGACGCGCGCCTGCGTGCGGCGGTGGCCGACACGCTCCGCGCCGCGCACCAACTCGCCCAAGCCGCCTCCTTCTCCTTGTCCGACGCGGACGACGACCTCGACGTGCGCATAGACGAACACGGCTTCCGGCTTTTCGTCAACGGCCAGGTCGAGGTTGATCTCGACTGGAACGACCTCGCCGACGAAGTAGAAAGCGTGGTGGAGGACGCCGTCGAGAGCGTCGACTGGGACGGCATCGCCGACGACCTCGAAGCGGCCTTCGAGGACATGGACGTCGATGTTCACCTGAACTTCGGCCACGCCTTCCCGAGCGCGTTCACGCTGGATCGCCCCTTCGCCTACGAGCAGGCCCACGACCCCTGCTGATCCGCATGTCCTCGCTGGGGCGCCCGCTGAGGGGGCCTCGTCGCCGCCGGGCAACGTGTGTCTGGCTCTGGTGTCCACTCGAACGCCGACCGTGCCTCGTCACTTTCGCGCGGTTGTCCTCGTAGGTCCCCCGTTTTCCCTTCACCGAGCCGTCCCCCGCTCGTCTGATGCTGTTTGCCACGCGCTGCCTCGTCCTCCTTTTCGCGCTTGTTGCCCCCATGGTTGTGGCAGGTGGGTCCCTCGCCCTCGCGAGCGAACCCCTGGCTCTCGCAGGGGAGCAGAGCACCGATCCGCCGGACGGCACACCCAGGGGTGGCCCCCCGGAGCTCAGCGCGGTCAGCCTCGCCGAAGCCACCACGGCGTCGATCGCCATTGACGGGCAGTTGGACGAGGACGCTTGGACAGGTGCCCCCGTCGCCACGGGGTTCACGCAGCGGCAGCCCGAGCCCGGCGACCCTGCTACCGAGCGCACCGAAGTCCGCGTGCTCTACGACGCCAACGCCATCTACGTCGGCTTCCGCTGCTACCTCCGCGACCCGAGCACGCTCATCTCGCGCATGGCCCGCCGCGACGACTTCATCCAGAGCGACCTCGCCCTCGTCGCCTTCGACAGCTACGACGACGGGCGCACCGCCTTTGTCTTCGCCGTGACGCCGGCCGGTAGCCCGCGCGACTTTCTGATCTACAACGACGTCGAGGAGGACACCAGCTGGGACGCCGTCTGGGACGTGGCCACCTCGATAGACGACACGGGCTGGACCGCCGAGTTTCGCATCCCGCTCTCGCAGTTGCGCTTCCGCGCCGACGAGGGCGCGCAGGACTGGGGCATCCAGTTCGCCCGCGAGATCGTCCACAACGGCGAGAGCGACTTCTGGGCCCCCTTCCCGCCCGACGCGAGCGGCACCGTCTCCAGCTTCGGCCGCCTGCTCGACCTGCGCGGGCTTCGCGCGCCGCGTCGCCTCGAAGTGATGCCCTACGTCGCCAGCAAGCTCGAACGGGTCCCCGGCGACGCCGCCGACCCGTTCTACAGCGAGAACGACCTCGGCGCGAACGTCGGAGCCGACCTGCGCTACGGCCTCACGAGCGACCTCACGCTTACGGCCACGCTCAACCCCGACTTCGGCCAGGTCGAGGCCGACCCGGCCGTCGTCAACCTCTCGCAGTTCGAGAACTTCTTCGAGGAGCGCCGCCCGTTCTTCGTCGAGGGCGTCGACATCTTCCAGTTCGGCAACACGCGCACGTTCAACGTCGACTTCCGTCCCACCTTCTTCTATAGCCGCCGCATCGGCCGGCCCCCGCGTCGCAGCCTGGACGGGGACTTCGTGGACGTGCCCGGCGAGACCACCATCGCCGGGGCAGCGAAGCTCTCGGGCAAGATCGGCGGCTGGTCCGTCGGCGTGCTCGAAGCGGTCACCACGCGCGAGTACGGCCAGCACGTCGTCGGCGACGGACCGATCGAGCGGGCCATCGTCGAGCCGTGGGCCAACTATGCCGTCGGGCGCGTCAAGCGTGACTTCCGGGGGGGGCAGACGGTCGTGGGTGGCCTCGTCACCGCCGCCAACCGCCGCCTCGCCGACGACCCCGCCTTCGAGGATCTGATGCCATCCAGCGCCTACGTCGGCGGCCTCGACTTCGAGCACCAGTTCGGCGACCAGACCTACGCCGTCTCCGGCGTCGGTGCGTTCAGCCGCGTCAACGGCAGCGCGTCGGTCATCACCGACCTCCAGCGCGCTCCGCAGCGCTACTTCCAGCGCCCCGACAACGCGTCCTCCTCGGTCGACTCCAGCGCGACCTCGCTCAGCGGCTACTATGGCCAGCTGTCCCTTGCCAAGATCCGAGGCGAGCACCTCACCGGCTCGCTCACCTACACCGACATCGCGCCGGGCTTCGACGTCAACGACCTTGGCTTCCAGTTCCGGGCAGGCGTCCGGGCGCTGTCCTACGCGGGCAGCTATCAGGACAACGATCCTGCGAGCGACCTCCTCAACCGCTGGCGGGTCAACGTCTTCGGCGGCGGCGGGTGGAACCGCGACGGCGACCGCATCAACGGCTACCTCGGCACCTTCAGCAACGTGCAGTTCAGCGGCCGCTGGGGGTTCTTCGGGAACGCGATTCTCATCCCGGCGGGCACCAGCGACCGTCTCACCCGCGGCGGGCCGACCGCGACGTATCCGGTGGGCGTCCGCACGCTGATCGGGATGTTCTCCGACTTCCGCAAGCCCTTGGCCTTCGAGGGCGGGTTCAACCAGCGCGTCGACGCCGCCAACGAGTATGACCGCTACGCCTTCGGCACCGTCGTGTGGCGACCCAACACCACGGTGTCCGTCGAACTCAATCCCGAGTTGGGCTGGGAGTTCGACATCGACCAGTACGTCGACACGCAGGACGACGCGGCGATGACGGCGACCGGCGGCACGCGCTATCTCTTTGCCGACGTGACGAGCCAAAACGTCTCGCTCGGGATGCGCCTCAACTGGACGTTCTCGCCCACGCTCACGCTGCAGTTCTTCGCGCGTCCGTTCATCGCAGCCTACCGCTACGAGAACTACAAGCAGTTCGCCGAACCGGGCACCTACGACTTCGACGTCTTCGGCCAGGACACCGGCACGATCACGCGGGGCCAGGTTGAGGACGGCACCTTCGTTGCGAACGCGGAGGGCGACACGTTCGAGGTCGACCCCGGCGATGGCGGCGAGACGTTTCGCATCGACCGGCAGGACTTCACGTTCCGCTCGCTGCGCGGCAACGCCGTGCTGCGGTGGGAGTACCGCCCCGCCTCGGCCATCTTCCTCGTCTGGCAGCAGCAGCGCGCCGGGTCGATCGGCAGCGACCAACTCGACGCGGGGACGTTCAGCTTCGGGCGCGACCTCGGAGACGCGTTCAGAGACGAGGTCGAGAACGTGTTCCTCCTCAAGGCGACGTATTGGATCGGCTCCTGATACCAACTCCGCCTGCAGAGTTGGGTAGGAAGGTGTGAACGTGTGGACGAGGAGAACCACCTTCACACGTGGACACCTGCATACGTTCACACCCAAAGCGCAGCTTCACGAAGTAAATCCGGCCTCGAAGTTGGGGACCAATCGCAACGATGCTTCCGGATTTGATACGGGAGGCGCGCTCGAGTGCGTCGGGTAGGCACAGCGATTGGGCGGGCATGACGGTTGGGAGGTGAGCAACGCGGCGGTATCTTGGCGGCTACTCTTCCTACCCTACCCGTCGTTCCATGTGGACCACCGCGCGCGCCACCACCGCGCTTGTCCTGCTACTCCTTGCGGGCGGCCTCGCCACGCCGCTTGCGGCTCAGCCCGCTGACCGCACCGTGCCGCCCCAACTCGACGCGGAGCGGCGCAGCGGTCGCATCGCCATCGACGGGCGCATCGATGAGGCCGCGTGGGAGGCGGCGGACGTCGCCACCGACTTCGTGCAGCGCGAGCCAGACGCGGGCCAGCCGAGCAGCGAACGCACCGAAGCCCTCGTCCTCTTCGACGACGACGCGCTCTACGTCGCCTTCCGCAACTACGTCGCCGACCCGGGTACCTACCTCGCGCGCGTCTCCCGCCGCGACACCTACCCCGAGAGCGACCGCGTTTCCGTGGACATCGACGGGCGGGGCGACGGGCGCACGGGCTACTACTTCGCGGTCACCGCGGGCGGCACGCAGCAGGACGGCGTCCTCTTCAACGACACCGACGCCGACGACAGCTGGGACGGCGTCTACGCGGTCCGCACGGCGCGCACCGACTATGGCTGGAGCGCCGAGTTTCGCATCCCGCTCTCGCAGCTCCGCTTCGACGCGGGCACGCCGACGTGGGGGCTACAACTCCAGCGCGACATCGCCCACCGCGACGAGGCGTCGTTCTGGGCCCCGATCCTCCCCGACGTGCTCGGCTATGTGTCGCGCTTTGGCACGCTGCGCGGCGTCGAGAGCCTGCAGCCGCGCGCCCGCGCCGAGGTGCTGCCCTACTCCGCCCTCCGCCTGGAGCGCCTCCCCGGCGACGAGGCCGACCCGTTCTTCGACGCCAACGCCCTCCGCTTCGCCGCCGGGGCCGACGTGGAGCTCGGCATCGGGAGCGACCTCACCCTGAACGCCACGTTCAACCCCGACTTCGGGCAGGTCGAGGCCGACCCGGCCGTGCTCAACCTGACCATCTTCGAGGACTTCTTCCGCGAGCAGCGCCCGTTCTTCGTGGAGGGCACCGAGATCTTCGACTTCGGCCGCACGCGCACCTTCAACAGCGACTTCGCCCCGCGCGACTTCTTCTACACGCGCCGCATCGGGGCGAGCCCGCGCGTGGGCGTTGGGGGCACGTTCGCGGAGGCGCCGACCGAGACGACCATCGCAGGCGCGGCCAAGTTCACCGGCCGCATCGGCGACTGGGACCTGGGTGTCCTCGAAGCTGTCACCACCAGCGAAGTCGAGCGCTTCGCCAACGTCGACGACGACGGCAATCTCGTCCGCGGCGAGACGACCGTGCAGCCGTGGGTCAACTACGGCGTGGTGCGGGCGCGGCGCGGCTTCCGCAGCGGGCGCTCCGTCGTGGGCGGCCTCATCACGTCGACCAACCGTGCGCTTGGCAGCGGCGAGCTGCTCACCGACAACCTCGCGTCGAGCGCCTACACGGTCGGCCTCGACTTCGAGCACGCGTTTGGTGGCGGGCGCACGTGGGTGCTCAGCGGCATCGGCGCGCTGTCGCACGTGCGCGGCAGCACCGACTTCATCACCCGGCTCCAGCGGCGCTCGATCCGCTACTTCCAGCGCCCCGACGCCGGCTACGTCTCCGTCGACCCAGACGCGACGAGCCTCTCGGGGCTCTACAGCCAGGTGTCGTTCGGCAAGTTCTCAGGCCGCTGGCTCGGCTCGCTCACCGCCACCACCGCCACACCCGGCTTTGAGCTCAACGACCTCGGCTTCCAAACCCGCGCCGACGGCCTCTCGCTCGCAGGCAATTTCGCCTACCGGCAGCCGCGCCCGAGCAGTCCGCTCCTGCGCTACTGGGAGCTGTCGTCCAACCAGGGCCTCACCTGGAGCTACGGCGGCGACCTGCTCACCGCGTATGTGCGTGGCTTCGCCGACTTCTTCTTCGAGAACCGGTGGGGCATCTTCGCGAGTGCGGTCGTCCGGCCCGAGGTGTTCGACATCCGGCTCACGCGCGGCGGCCCGCTCATGCGCAAGCCCGCCGAAGTCGGCGGCATCCTCACCGGCTACACCGACCGAAGCCGCACCGTCTACGCGGAGGTTCAGGTCGACGGCGAACTCACCGGGCTTGAGGGCTCCTCGGCCAGCATCCAGACGGAATTTGGCTGGCGGCCGTCGCCCTCGGTGCGCCTCGAACTGGAGCCGGAGATCTACTGGCAGACCAACCCGCTCCAGTTCTACGGCAGCACCGACGACCCCAACGCCACCGCCACGTTCGGCCGTCGCTTCGTCTTCTCCGACACCCGCACGACTGAGTTCGCCCTCGGCACGCGCCTCGACTGGACGTTCACGCCCGAGCTGTCGTTCGAGCTCTTCCTCCGCCCGTCGATCTTCGTCGTGGACTTTGGCCAGCTCAAAGGCCTCGCCCGCCCCCGCACCTACGACTTCGACGTTTTTGGAGACGACGCTGTCGAGCGAGGCAACCTCGATGGCGATGGGGCATTTGTGCCCGATCCCGCAGGAAGCCGGCTCCAGATCGACGCGGACGGCGATCCTGGCACCGACGACACGTTCCAGATCTTCCGCAACGCGGACTTCAACGAGCGGGTGCTGCAGGGCACAGCCGTGCTACGGTGGGAGTACCGCCCGGGCTCGGCGGTCTTCCTCGTCTGGCAGCACGAGCGTCTGGGCGACGACCCCGTGAGCAACTTCGACCTGGGGCGCGACCTGGGCGCGGTGTTCGACCTGCCCTCGGAGAACATCTTCCTTGTCAAGGCGACCTACTGGCTCGGGCGCTAGCGCGCTGACCGCCTCGGCGCACTGCCGTCTCCATCTTGTCAGGTGGGGAGCCACTTAGGTCAGTCACCCTTGCCCACGCCTGCGCGAGAGCAGGCCTGTTGAGGAGACGAGCGGGGCATGTGGTTCTGGAGCCAATACGGCTCGGCCGTCTCGATCGGTCACGGTACCGGGAGTGACGTGAGCGGGATCGCTACGGTGAATCTCGGCGTCTTGCGGAACTCTGCTGAAAACTTTGAAATCTTAACCTATACCCAAAGCCTATCTCCTGACTGAACGCTCGTCTCCCGACCCCCGCTCTCATGCCTGACCGCATTACCGCCTGGGCCGATGCCCGCCGCGACATCGCCCTGGACCTCATCCGTATCTACCTCGGCGTCGGCCTGTTCGCGCGCGGCGTCGTCTTCCTCAACGACTCCGGGGCCATCGTTGAACTAGCTGGAGCCGACGGCAGCGAGCTCTCGTCCGTCGCGCTCGCCCACTATGTCGGCCTGGCCCACCTCGGCGGAGGGTTGTTGCTCGCCGTCGGTATGATCACGCGCGTCGCTGCGCTTCTCCAGATTCCCGTGCTCTTCGGCGCGACGTTCATCATCCACTTCCCCGAGTCGTTCTTCGCCGCGAACCAGTCGTTCGCGTTCTCGGCGCTCGTGCTCGCGCTGCTTTGTGTGTACGCGGTCTGGGGCGGCGGCCGCTGGTCGCTGGACCGGGCCATCGCACGGTGGAACTCCGAGACCGAAGAGCGGGAGGCGCAGATCGTCGAGAACCGCCTCCAGGATAGACGAGAGCGTGCCCGCGAGCGCCGCCGCCGCCTCGCCGCGGAGCGTGCGATGACCCCGCGTCCCTCCGAGGAGCCCGAGCCGCAGCGCTGCATCCACGGCTACGACCGGGACGACCCGCGCGTCCTGGCAGAGCGGACGTACAGCCCGCTCTCGGGCCTGCGCTTCGTCTTCGGCACGCACCCGCGCCCGCGTTCCGTCACCTTCCGCTGCAAGGAGTGCGGGGGCGTCGTGGAGGTAGCTACGGATCCCGAGGAGATGGAGACGTACCGCTTCGTACGGTAGCCTCGAAATCGACGCCTTCCTGGTGCGCGGCGCGGCTCCGCCGCAGCCATCCTGTGGCATCCTGGCGAGTCTGGCACCACAGTGCTGCGCAACACGTCTTCGGCGATCCCGACGTCGACGGACCGCAGGCATGAGACGCAAAAACACGAGGGCCAGCCGGGTATCATGCCATTTGGCAGAGGTCAGCATTCTGGAGAGATCGGGGGCAGCCTCACATCGGCGGCATGCCCGCGAACGCAGGAGCCGCAGGCCAGCGCAGCCAATCCATGCGATGCGCCGTGTAGACCCCGATCAGGTCGGGGAGGATCGAGGTAAGCGGTGGGGCAATGCACCGCCTTCTCTGACGACGGGTATCAGGCGCGCTTGGAGGCCGCACAGGCTTCGCGCACGACGCAGCCTCGTGGCCCCCGAGGGCTGGGCGTGGTGAGCGAACGAGGTGAAGCAGCGGTGGTGGACGAGTGCTAGCACTCTCATAAAATGAGTGATATATACTATTTTGTTTTAGTGTTTTAGTAAGGATTGGCAAGTGGTTTGTGTTTGTGAGGCGCAGCCCGTATTCATGGGCCGACGGGAAGATTTTCGCGTCCCCCCGTTTCGACTTCGACGTAGCCTCCACCGTGCAGCCCCACCTGCCATGGCCGCCCACCGCCCGCTCACCCTCGATCTCTTCGCCTCCGACGCCGCCGAGCTTGTCCGGTACCGCCTCTTGGCCGGCCTCCAGCGCGCCCGCCGCGCCTTCGACCAGACGCGGGTCTACCCGCACCTCGCCGACCTCATCCGGCTGCGCCGCGACCTCGTCGCCCTGCGCGACCAGTCGGCGACGCTCCGCAGCGCGCAGCCCGGCCGCATTCAGGGCATCGACTGGGAAAAGCGCGAGGTCGTCTACGTTCGCCCCGACGTGCCGGGCCTCGACGCGCTCCCCGTGGGCGACCTCGTCGACTGGACGCTGCCTCGCCTGACGCGGGCCATCGAGGAGGGGCAGGCGATCTACGAATTTGTGGAGTCGCACACGGCGGTGGAAGCCGTGGGGCTCGTACCACGCTACCAGGACGAGGGCTACCTCCTCATCCCCGAGGAGACGGGCTGGCGGGCCGTCCGCTATGCCGTGAGCGTGCTCGTCGCGCCCGGCGAGGGCACCGCGCGCTACCGCAGCCTCTGCACCTCCGAGGTGCCGCTCCCCGACGACGCCACCGAGCCTGGGGCCTGCAAGCGCGCGCTCGCCGAACAGCATCGCGACCTGCCGAACCCGGCGACCTACTGCGTCCACGCCGACGTCGCCGTCCCGACCGACGCCACGCTCATGCCCGTCGCCAAGCGCAAGCTGCTGCGCTACCTCGCCGAGCACGGCCCACGCGGCGAAGCGTGAGGTGGAACGGCCTGCGGCCTGTGGGACGTTCGCCTTCGGCTCACTGTAGGACGCTCACGGCGTTCGCTGTGGTCCGTGGCTGGAGGTTGCACCGATCAAGCGCTGCGCTACGGCCGGAGAACCGACAGGTCCACGTTGCTTCGGTCTACGGTGCGCAGGGTCTCCTCGACGGGATCGAGCCACGCACGGACGGTGTCCACGATGGCGGTGGCGTCCATCGGGCCGCAGGTGAACACGTCGAGCGCAGCGCGGCGGTGCTCGGGCCACGTGTGCACGCTCACGTGCGACTCGGCGAGCAGCAGAATGCCCGTCACGCCCACCGGCGCAAACTGGTGGAACCGCGCCGCCAGCACGGTCGCGCCTGCTGCCTCGGCGGCCTCGACGAGCACATGCTCCCACGGAGCCGCCGAGCGCAACCGAGCAGGGTCGGCCACGCGGCAGTCATAGAGGAGGTGCGTCAGTGTCATCGTGCAGGATCGACGGTCAATTCCAGCGTTGCCAGTTCGCCCGGTAGGCATCGAGCACGTGCGGGCGGTCGAGCGTGCTCGGACGCACCTCGATGCGGTCTATGTCGGCACCAAACGTGCGGGCAGCGTCCCAGACTTCAGCATCGAGGAAGCGGAGTGGGACATCGGGGACCGGTGCGTCCAGCACAGCCGCGTCGAGTGGGCGCGGGCTGGCGAGCACGAAGCCCCAGTCGCCGAACGAGGGGACGTAGGCGTGGTACGGCACCGTGCGGAGGCCCGCCTCGTCGAGGGTTGCGGCGACGGTCCAGAACGCTTCGCGCGCGAAGTAGGGCGAGGTGGCCTGCGCGGCGAGCATGCCGCCCACGGCGAGGCGGTCGGCCACCCAGCGGTAGAACGTCGTGCTGTAGAGCTTGGCGAGGTCCTCGCTGCTCGGGTCCGGCAGGTCGATCAGCACCACTCCGAAGCGCGCCGTCGTTTCCCGCACGTAGCCCAAGGCATCAGCATGGACGACTTCGACGCGCGGGTCATCGAACGCGCCGCCGTTGAGGGTGGACAGTGCCGGGTGCGTCCGGGCGAGATTGGTCACGGCGGGGTCGAGGTCCACCAGCACGACGCGCTCGACGTCGGGGTGCTTGAGCACCTCGCGGAGGGCGAGGCCGTCGCCGCCGCCGAGCACGAGCACCTCGGCGCGCGACCGGCTGGCGGCCATCGCCGGGTGGACGAGCAGTTCGTGGTAGCGGTACTCGTCGCGCGCGCTGAACTGGAGGTGGCCATTGAGGTAGAGCCGGAGGTCGTCGCCGTGGCGCGTGAGCACGATGCGCTGGGCGGCCGACTGCGCCGTGTGGATCACCGGAGCGTCGTAGAGGCGCTGCTCCAGCGCACCCGTGAGCGGCGTCGCCACGACGAAGCCGACGGTGAGCGCGAGCGCTGCCACGCCCGTCACGCTGGCGAGCCGACGCCACGACCGCAGGCGCGGGCGGAAGACGGCCAGCACGCCCGCCACCACGGCGAGGTTGAGCAGGCCCGTCGCGCACGCCGTGCGTACGAGGCCGAGCGTGGGCAGCAGTACGAGCGGGAAGAGCAGCGACGCCGCGAGCGCCCCGAGGTAGTCGAACGAGAGCACGCCTGCGAGCGCGTCCTTGAGCGCCGTGCGCCCGCCCAGCAGCCGCGTCACGAGCGGCACCTCCAGCCCGATCAGCGCGCCGATCACGAGGATCAGCCCCACCATTGCCACGTGGTAGACCGGCGTGAGCGCATACGCCGCGTAGAGCAGCAGCGCCGACGCCCCGCCGAGCACGCCGACGGCCAACTCGACCCAGACGAACGCGCGCAGGAGCCGCCGTGTCACGAAGCGCGAGAGCGCCGAGCCGATGCCCATCGCCGTCATGAACAGCCCGATGGTGACCGAGAAATGGAGGACGCTGCTCCCGAAGAGGTACGTCGAGAGCGTGCCCACGATCAGCTCGTAGGTCAGCCCACAGACCGCGACCACAAAGACGCTCGCCAGCAGCGCGCTCGCCTCCCGCCGCGAGAGCGGAGTGCGCACATCCGACGCCTCAGCCTGGCGCGGCGCAGCGTCGAGAGCGGGAGCGGCAGTGGACATGAAGGGTCGCTCGTGTTGCTTTACAGGAGGTCTGATAGGGTTGCTCGATTGCGTCGCGTGTCACGTGTTGGCTGCGATCCAATACGAAACACGCACCACGCAACACCTGCTGGGACGCCGAGCCCACCAGACGCGCTCAGTCACCGCATTACGAAAGCATCACGGCGGCGACCATGATCGAGATGCCGATGAACACGCCCGCCAGCATGATGCCGATGGCGACGTTCTGGTCCTCGACGAGCTCGTGCTTGAGGCTAAGGCCCGCGATCTTGTCGAAGGCGAAGAAGCCGAGCACGCACAGCCCGATGCCGATGAGGCCGTAGACGATCGTCCCAGTCACGGTGAGCAGGTCGAGGCCTACGCGCTCAGCCTCCTGAGCGAGCGCGGACGGGGTGGCGAGAAGCACCGTGGTGAGGAGGACGGCGAGGCGAAAAGCGCGCATGGTAGGGCAGGGTCAGCGAGAGGAGAGCGGTCAGTACGATTTGGACTGGGCGAAGGCGAAGCACCCCAGGGCGATCACCGAAAACAGCAGCAGGCCGATCATGAACCAGCGGCCGAGCCACACACCCCGGCGGACGGTGATGGTGACGGAGAGCGGTAGCTGCGCGGCGGTGAGTTGGTGCTCGGGCATGACCACCTCCACGGTGTAGCGCCCGGCTTCAGGAATGGAGAACAGGCCGTAAGCGTCGGTGTCGGATTCTTTCCAGGGGCCGTCGCTGTCGCGGCCCTGCTCGCGCCACGGCGACGCGCTCAGCACCACGGCGCGGCCGTCCCACGCGCGGTTCGCGGCGAGCGTGTCGCCGGGCAGCACGAGTGCCTGGATCCACGCCCAACTCGACCGCTCGGTAAAGCGCGCGCCGCGGTGGTTCAGGGTCGGACTGCGCAGATCGATCCGGTACGTCTCGCCGCCCACAGGCGCGTCGAAGGTGCCGAGGGGGAGTGCCACGCCGGGGTCGAGCCGCGCGTCTTGCTTGAGCACCTGCGTGCCGCTGCTGAGCGCGAAGAGCAGGCCGAAGAGAAACCCGAATGCGATACACAGCGCCACGATGCCGTGGAAGCGCGCCTCGGTGCGCCGGCCGACCCGGCGCTCGTAGGCCGCGAGCTGCTCCTGGTCGCCGAAGGCGGTCCACACGGCCCGCGGCGACACCCGGCTGCCCTCGAAGACCTCGACTTCGTTCTTCGAGAACTCGGCTGTCACGATGGTGCGTCCGCGCCGCGCGTCGAGGTAGCGGATGCGGTTGCCGACCGACGCGCGCCACGTCATCTCGCCGTGCAGGGCAATCAGGCGAGCAGAGTCGCGCTCGAAGACCGTCGCGGCGCCGCTCTCGGTGTGGATCGTCCGGCTCTCCGGCGTCAGCTTGCGCGTGAGCGCCGTCTCGACGAGGAGCGTGAAGCCGACCTCCTTGTCGTAGGTGAGCCAGTGCATCCGGCCGTCGTCGCCCACGAGGAGCCACTCGTCCCACGTCCAGGTGGACTCGTCGTCCTTGCCCTCGTAGCGCAGCCAGCCGACGCACAGGTGAGACGCCCCGTCGAACGTGGCGCGCATGCCCGGGGTGATGGGCTGCGCAGGCTGCACGTCCGGCGTCGAGCGGGCGAGGATCGAGGCCTCGCGCTGCGTGAGGCCGAGGACGCTCCCGCAGTGGGTGCACACGGCCGTCTTGATCTTCGCACCGCCGAGCACCTCGACGGTCCCG
>JBCDFF010000027.1:0-21706 GCA_039178415.1 Bacteroidota bacterium | reverse complement strand
TTCGAGGATGGGCGCGACGGCGGCGCGCTGTGCGTCGGTCACGTCGAGGCGGTCCAGGGTAGCGTCCACCTGGGCGCGGAGGCGCTCGCGGGCCTCGTCGCTCGGCTCCGCCGGCTGCGCGAACACCGGCGCGGCGAGCAGTAGCGACACCAGTACGAGGAGCGCCAGATTGAGCAGGCTAGCGCCGTTGAACCGCGTCGAAGCGGGCGGGGCGAGTGCGAGGGTGCGGGTCATGGTCGGGTACGGTTGTGTGGTCGTTGTGAGAGCAATGTGGGCCCGTCCGCCGAGGTGCGTCCGGGGGGGCGCCGGCCAGGCGACCTCGTGCGAGAGCGAGCCCGGTGCGGCGACGGGAGCCAAGATGGCCAGTCCGCTCCGCCGAACTGTCCAGCAGGCCGTATGCGGATGTCCAGATTCCTGTATCCGGACAGCCGGACGCGAAAACAGCCTGGAATCGACGATTTTCCAGGCGACTCACACCCGTCTTGCTGTACCAGCTCTCAGCGTCACTCCGCTCCCCCCGTTCTCGCTTCACTCGAACTGTCCCCCTGGTATGTTGGAAGCGAGAGGCATTCCGCCACTCCGAGCGCCGTAGCCCGTTGTCCCCCTCGGTCCTTCAAGACCGCTGCGAGCCAGGGCGCGGCGTTCGACAGCCGCCCAGAACCCGAACCGTTGCTAGGGCCTCGAGCTCGCATCACACCAGGACGGGTCACCGGCGATTCTACGCTCCGATCATGTCTCTCCTCTTCGCGGGCCTCGACGTCTCCAAGGCCACCCTCGACCTCCACCTCCGGCGACCGGATCGGCCGGCCGAGGCGCGCACCTTCGCCAACCCCCCCGAAGGCACCGCCGCGCTCGCCCAACGCGTCACCGAGCACCCCCCGACGCTGCTCGTCGTCGAGGCCACCGGCGGCTACGAACGCGCGGCCGTCGCCGAGCTTGTCACCGCAGGCGTACCGGTCGCAGTGGTGAACCCACGCCAGGTGCGCGACTTCGCCCGGGCCACCGGACGGCTTGCCTCTGCCCCGCCGAGGCGGGCGGGGACCGACCCGCTCGACGCCGAGGTGCTGGCGCTCTTTGCCGAGCGGGTCCGTCCCGAGGTGCGCCCCTTGCCCACGCCCGACCACGAGTAATTGCGGGACCTTGTGGCGCGCCGCCGCCAGCTTGTTGAGATGCTTGTTGCCGAGAAGCACCGCCTCGCGCTGGCTGGAGTCGCGGTGCGTCCGAGCCTGGAGAAGCACATTCGCTGGCTCGAAGCGGAGGTGGGTGGGGCCGATGAGGACCTTGCTGCGGCGCTGGAGGCGAGCCCGGTGTGGCGGGTCCAGGAGGACCTGCTGCGCTCGGTGCCGGAGTTGGGGCAGGTGAGCGGCAAGGAGATCGCAGCGCTGGTCGGCGTGGCTCCGCTCAACCGAGACAGCGGGACACTGCGGGGTCGGCGTACGGTGTGGGGCGGGCGCTCGTCGGTGCGGCGTGTGCTCTATATGGGAGCGCTCGCGGCCATCCGGTTCAACCCGGTGTTGCGGGGGTACTACCAAGGCCTGCTGAGTCGGGGCAAAGCGAAGAAGGTGGCGTTGGTGGCGGTGATGCGCAAGCTGGTAGTGTGGCTCAACGCGATGATGCGGGATGGGCGTCACTGGGAGCCGGAAGTAGCCGCCAGCCCTTGACATGCAACACCGTTGCTCGAAATCGAGGGGGACAGCTTGACCGCCGTTCAGGCGTGTCGAGCGGGGGGAGCGTTCGAGCAGCATTTCCCCCTACTCCCTACATCCCACGCTGAGAAGTGCGTCGACAGAGCCACAGGCATGGACAGTCCTCCTTCACACGTCCACACTTTCAGACCGTATCCCCGCTAGGAGCATGGCAGTCAAGCGCGTCGCTCTGTGCGCCGGAACGCGCCCGGCGTCGTCCCTGTCGCCTTTTTGAAGGCCGCGTAGAAGGCCGAGCGCGAATTGAAACCCGCCTCCCCTGCGATCCCGTCGATCGTCAGGTGCGCCCAAGCGTCGTCCACCAGCATCGTCTTGGCCGCCTCCACGCGGTAGCCGTTGACGAAGTCCATGAAGTGCTGGTCGAGCTTCTCGTTGATGACCTGCGAGACGTAGCGCTGGGGCACCTCGATCTGGTCGGCGACCTCGCTGAGTGTAAGGTCTGTACGCAGATAGGGCCGGTCCGCTTCGAAGTGCTGGAGGAGCGTCTCCAAGTGGCTCGTCTTCTGCGCCTCCGTGAGTTGCGAGGTGCCGTATTTCTCTGGTCGCGCGTCCTCCTCCGTGAGCCGCAGCGCAGGCGGGATGCTGTGGAACACCGTCGGCCGCACCAGCGCGATGAGTGTGAGGGTACTCATGAAGGTCGTCAGCGCGCCCGCGCCCAAGAGCTGGTAGGGCGCGCGCAGCCTGAACACGCCTAGTAGGGCGATCAGCACCACCATGAGGCCGGTGAACCACTTCAGCCACCGCACGCGCTGGGCCATGTCAAACGACGCGACCTGCGTCACGTGCCGCTCGAAGCGACGAATCCAGACGAACGCGCCGAGGACATAGCTGCCGGTCACGATCAGCCCCAGCGGCACCCCAGGAATCATGCTGCGGTAGAGGTTGCGCTCGGTGTAATGCGCGACGTAGTCCGCCCGGAGGTCGCCGCCGACGAACAGGAGCGGCACGAGCAGGGACAGGTGGAGGAGCGCAGGCAGGGCGTGGAGGAGCCGCGCAGGCGTGTAGAGGTAGCTCGCGTCGACCGAGGTGCGGGTATAGAAATAGACCAGTGGACCGAGCACGAGCGGGAGCACGCCCGACGCGTGCAGCACGAAGTAGGGCGCGTCCTCCGGCGGAGTTGTGGGGAGGCCCGGCCCCTGGCTGAAGCCGCGCACGAGCCCGAGCATCATCAGGACGAGCATGAAGAGGATGGCTGCGAAGAGGCGGCTGGCCGTCCGGTTCTCGTCGCGCCGGAGCACGCTCGCCAGGCTCAGCAGCGCCCCCTGCGCCACGCCGATGAGCAGGAGGACCTGGGGGGGACTCAAACTCGGTTCCATCCAGCGAGGTCGCGTCGGGTTGGGGCAGGCAGATCCGGGGCCAAAGCTAGGCGGCGCAGCAGCGCAGGACAACCTCGTGCGATCGGCCTCAACGGCTGCCTTGGTCTGGGATCAGGGACGACGCGGCTCCGGTATGGCACGAGCCCTTCTTCTGCCACCTCTCCCTTGCATGTCGCTCGCCGTCCTCGTCTTCCCGAACCAACTCTTCGCTGACCATCCCGCGCTCGATCCTGACCTCGGCCGACCCGACGAGGTCGTGCTCGTCGAAGACGCCCTGTTTTTTCGGGACGACCAGTATCCCGCGCGCTACCACAAGCTGCGCCTCGTCCTCCACCGCGCCACGATGCGGCGCGCCGCCGATCGCCTGGAGCGCGACGGCCACACGGTCCGCTACGTCGCGTGGGCCGACCGCACCTCGACGGCCGACCTCCTCGCCCACCTCGCCGAAGACGGCGTCACGGCCGTGCGCTACTGCGAGCCTGTCGACTTCACGCTCGAAAAGCGCCTCGACCGCGCCGCCCGCGCCGCCGGCATCGAGCGCAAGGTGTTGCCGACGCCGCTCTTCCTCAACACGCGCGCCGAGAACGCGGACTTCTTCGACGGCCGGAAGCGCTACTTCATGGCCAACTTCTACAAGCACCAGCGCCGCCGCTTCGGCCTGCTGATCGACGAGCACGGGGAGCCGACGGGCGGCCAGTGGAGCTTCGACCACGACAACCGGAAGAAGCTCACCAAAAAGGCCATCGCCGAGGTGCCGCCGGTCCCGACCGTTGAGCCGGATGCCTACACGGAGGAGGCCATGCGCTACGTTGTGGCGCACTTCCCGGACCACGTCGGCGAGAGCGGACCGCTGCCGTACCCCACCACGCACGAGGCCGCTGCGCACTGGCTCGACGTGTTCGTGGAAGAACGGCTCGACCGCTTCGGCCCGTTCGAGGACGCCATCGAGCCGGGGCAGTCGCACTTCTATCACGCGGTGCTCACGCCAATGCTCAACGTCGGCCTCGTTACCCCGCAGCAGGTCCTCGACGCCGTGATGGTCCGCGAGGGCGACGCTCCGATCGCCTCGCTCGAAGGGTTCGTCCGCCAGGTGATCGGCTGGCGCGAGTTCATGCGCGCCACCTACGACCTCGAAGGCGTGCCGATGCGCACCGGCAACCTGTGGGGCTTCGAGCGCGAGCTACCCGATGCGTGGTACGACGCCACGACCGGCCTCGTGCCCGTAGACGACGTGATCCGGCGCGTGCTCAAGACGGGCTATGCCAACCACATCGAGCGGCTGATGGTGCTCGGCGGCGCGCTCTTTCTCTCGCGCATCCACCCGCGCGCGGTCTACCGCTGGTTCATGGAGCTCTTCGTCGATGCCTATGACTGGGTGATGGTGCCCAACACGTACGGCATGAGCCAACACGCCGCCGGGCCGCTCATCACCACGAAGCCCTACATGAGCGGCTCGAACTACCTCCGCAAGATGAGCCACTACCCAACCGGCGACTGGACGGCCGAGTGGGACGGCCTCTACTGGACGTTCATGCGCGACTACCGCGAGGAGGTCGAGGGCTACCACCGCATGTCGATGCTGACCGGCCACCTGGACCGCATGGGCGCGGACAAGCTGCAGGCCCACGAAGCCGCCGCCCAGCGCTACCTCGACCGCGTGTTTGGGTGACCCTAGGCGGCTTGCCGCTCCTGGTCGGCGTACTGGAGGTCGTAGAGCGTGCGGTAGAGGCCGTCCTGCGCGAGGAGCGCTTGGTGGTTGCCGCGCTCGCGGATGATGCCCTTGTGCAGCACGAGGATCTCGTCGGCATCCTGGATGGTCGAAAGGCGGTGCGCCACCACGAGGCTCGTGCGGCCGTCCATGAGCACGCCGAGCGCCTGCTGTACCATCTCCTCGGTCTCGGTGTCGACGCTGGACGTGGCCTCGTCGAGGACGAGGATCGCGGGGTCGTAGACGAGCGCGCGGATGAACGAGAGGAGCTGCCGCTGGCCGTGCGAGAGCGTCTGGCCGCGCTCGCGCACGTCGTGCTGGTAGCCGTCGGGCAGCCGCTCGATGAACGTGTCCGCCCCGACGAGCGCAGCGGCGCGCCGGACATCGTCGAGCGACTTCGCCGGATCGCCGAGCGTGATGTTGTCCTCGATGGAGCCGCTGAAGAGAAACACGTCTTGCAACACGAGGCCGATGCGGTGGCGGAGGTCCGCCAGGCGCAGCGTCTGGATCGGGACGCCGTCCACCAAGATGTCCCCGCGCTGCGGCTCGTAGAAGCGGAGCAGCAGGTTGATGATGGTCGACTTCCCCGAGCCCGTCGCGCCGACGAGCGCCACGACCTCGCCCGGCTCGGCGGTGAACGACACGTCGCGGAGCACCCAGTTGGGCTCGTCGGAGTCGGGGAGGGTGGCGTAGGCGAACCAGACGTTCTTGAACTCGATGCGGCCGACGCGCTCGCCCAGCGTCGCGGGCTGCTCCGGCTCGCGGATCGCCGTGTCGGTGTCCAGGAGGTCGAACACGCGCTCCGAGGCGGCCATCGCGCTCTGGAGCATGTTGTACTGGTCGGAGAGGTTGCGGATGGGCTCGAAGAATTGGCGGACGTACTGGATGAACGCGATCAGCACGCCCACGGTGACCGCCTCGCGCATGGCCTCGGTGCCGCCGTACCAGATCACGAGCCCGAGCGCCGTCGAGGCAATGATGTCCACGGCGGGCCAGAAGACGGCGAAGTAGAGCACCGTCTTGACGTGCGCGTCGCGGTGGTCGTCGTTGATGGCCGAGAAGCGCCGCTGCTCCTCGGCTTCGCGGTTGAAGATCTGAACGACCTTCATGCCGGTGATGTGCTCCTGCACGAAGCTGTTGAGCCGCCCGACCTGCTTGCGCGTCTCGCGGTAGGCCACGCGCACCTTGGCGCGGAACGTCATCGTCGCCCAGAGCATGATCGGCATCATGGTGAGCGCGATGAGGGCGAGCTCCCAGTTGAGCGCGAACATGAAGCTCGCGATGAAGACGAGGCGGAAGAGGTCGCCGAGCATCGTCACGACGCCCGCCGAGAGGAGCGTGGCGAGGGCTTCGATGTCGTTGGTCGTCCGCGTGATGAGCCGGCCGAGGGGCGTCGTGTCGAAGAAGCCGAGGCGCTGGCGCTGGACGTGCCGGAAGACGGTCGTGCGGAGGTCGTAGAGCGCGTGCTGGCCGATCCACTGGGTGAGGTAGCCCATGCCGAAGCGCAGCAGCCCCTCGCCGATGAGCACCGCCGCGAGGATGAGCACGATGCGGAGCAGCCCGTCGATGTCGCCCACCACGATGTGCGCGTCGATGGCGACCTGGACGAGCTTGGGGCGCAGCGGGCCGAGGTAGGCGACCGCGAGCGTGCCCAGCAGCGCGAGTACCACCCATCCTTTGTAGGGCAGCAGGAAGGCCAGGATGCGCCGGAAGAGGCGCCCGTCAAGCTTGGTGCCGTCGTCGTTCTTGGCAGCGCCCTGCTTCGGTGTGCCGTTAGAGGCGGTGCCGTTTTTTTGAGCCACGAGGGGTCGGGTCGGGGGTCATGAGTCGCGAGTCAGGGGTCGCGCTTCGTGGGCATGCACGAGAGGGCCCTCGACACACGACGCTCGACCGTGCTACGCCGGCGGCGTGAGCACGTAGGCTCTCAACTCCTCGGCCGCCGCTGTGTTCGGGAAGACGGCGCGCGCCTCGTCCACGAGCGGCTGCGGGTCGGTGTAGCGCGCCGAGAAGTGCGTCAGCAGGAGCTGGTCCGCGTCGGCTTGCTTGGCGATGGTGGCGGCCTGTCGGGCGGTGGAGTGGCCGGTTTCCTCCGCGCGCTCGGCGGCGTCCTCGGTGAACGTTGCCTCGTGGAGGAGCAGGTCAACGCCCTCGGCGAGGCGGCGGCCCGCCGCGCACGGCACCGTGTCGAGCACGTAGGCGAAGGAGACGCCGGGCCGCGTGGGGCCGACGACCTCCTCAGGCTGGACCGTGCGCCCGTTGATGGTAACCGGCGTGCCGCTCTTGACGGCCTCGAACTGCCAGTTCTCGGCAAACCCGAGCGCCTGCGCTTTCTCGCCGTCCACCTTGCCGGGGCGCACCTTCTCCTGAAAGCGATACCCCGCCGCGAAGACTCGGTGTTCGATGGGCCGCGCCTCGACATAGTAGTCCGGTGCGTCGAAGACGACAGCGTGCCCGAAGCCGGGGGCCAGGCCGACGTGGCGGATCGGGTAGGGGAGCTGGTGCGGCTGGAGCCCCGGGACCGCGTCGAGGATGGTGGGCAGGCCCTCGGGGGCAACGACCGTGAGCGCGTCCGTGCGCCCCAGCAGGGCCATCGTGGTGAGGAGGCCGAAGAGTCCGTAGAGGTGGTCGCCGTGGAAGTGTGTGAGGAAGACGGCGTCCAGGCGAGAGCGCTTGAGGCCCCCTTCGAGGAGCCGGAATTGCGTGCCCTCGCCGCAGTCGAAGAGCAGCATCTCGCCCTCGCGGCGGAGCGCCGTGGCCGAGAGGTGCCGCCCGCGCGTCGGGATAGCCGACGCGGTGCCGAGCGGGATGACCTCGGTGGAGATGGGCACAGGGCGAGGGAGGCGGGTGAGGGTGCGAACGAGCGGAGGCGTCCACGAAAGCGATCCGGTTGGATGTCGCCCGAGCGCGCAGGGTTTCGAGGAGGCCTCTCAGTTGGCAAAGGGGGCCCGCCGCACGTGTCCGAGGAACCCGCCCAGGCAGAGGAATGCCGCGCGCGAGCCCGGCCGACGGCAGCACTGGCGCTTGAACGTTGGGATGAGCCCCGCCTTCATGCCGGGGGCTCCGGCGCGAGGGTGCCGGTCGATGACCGCGTCGCGTGTGTCGCCGTGGAGGTCGTGGTAGCGCGCCCCGGCGGTGTCGAGCGCGGTGCCCTCGTGCAGCAGGTGGGCCTCGGGGCCCCGCGCCACTTCGACGGTGACGTTGAGGTGCAACGTGATGGCCTCGGCAAGCCGGTCGCGACGCTCGGCGTCCCAGCGCTGGAGGGCCCCCAGGTCCCGAGCGGCATAGGCGCCCTCGACCGCAAAGCAGTGGACGTCGTCATAGGTGTCCTCGTGGTGCTCGGTCAGGCCCAGATCGTGCAGGAGGCAGGCCACGTAGAGTAGTTCGGCATCGTGAACAATACCGTCCCGCTTGGCGAGGAGCGACGCCCACAGAAACGAGCGGGCACAGTGCGCCGCCAGCCACGTCGGAGAGACCGCCTCGACATGGGCCTCGACGGCTTTGGCGAGCGGCGAGTCGGGGACGCGGACCGCATCGAGGTCAAGCTGAAATCCTGTGCCTGCCAGCCCGAGACAGCGCTCGGCCCTACCCGAGACCTGCCTGGCGTAGAAGGCCGCAGCCTGGGGGAGAAGCCGTAGCCGGTCGCGGAGGCGGAGCCGTCCGCCCGTCTCGCGCGCCCAGTCTAACGTCCCAACGTAGGCCATCGTGCTACCGCCTCAAGCCGGGCATCGTGGGCACCGTGCCGTCGCGCATCTCGTAGCTCGTTACCACACGAGCGAGGTCGCGCGGGCCGAGGCCATCGACGCGTTTGAGTTCGTAGCCAGGGCGAACGGATACCTCCTGGAAGACGTCCTCACGGCGATCGAAGGCGTCGTCGTCGAGGTATTCCGTCATCAGCATCACGTCCCAGCCGCGTGCGGAGTCGGGCGGCAGCGTGAGCACACGAAACGAGCGCGCGATGCCCTCCACGACGAACGCCTCGCGCATCGGCACCCAGTTGAGCGCGTTGAACTGGAGATAGCGCGCCTGCTCGCCAGGCAGCGTTTCTACGAGGTCGACCGCCCACACGCTGGCGGCGCGTTCCTCCAGCGTCACGTGCCGGATGACCGAGCAGCCAGCAAGGCTGGCGAGGACGAGCGTGAGGAGCGCGCGGCCCACAAAGGAACCAGAGCGATGTGCGAGGAACTGCGGCACGTCCGCGCTAGGCTGGGCTGATGCCTCGGAGGAGACAGGTGCTGGAGCATGGGTGCACCGAGCTACCGATCCCCCGACGCTAGGCGTTTGAGGCTACGCGTTTGAGGCTACGCGTTTGAGGCTACGCGTTGGACGCGGTGGCTTCGCTCGGTGGGGCCGCGTCGTCGCTGTGGTCGTCCCCGTGGTCGTCGTCCTCGCCGTGGGCCTCGTCGCCATGGTCATCACCGTGGGCGTCATCGCCGTAGCTGTCGCCGTGGGCCTCGTCGCCGTAGCCGTGGTCGTCGTAGGCCTTGGGCGCTTCGAGCGTGTGCTCGCTGAGCTTGGTGCCCGAGGCGTAGGCCCAGACGTGGTCCACGGGGCTGCCGTTGGTGGCAACCGCTTCGAGGTCGTCGGTGCTGATGCTGTAGGACGTCGCCAGCTTCGGCACGTCCACGCCGTCGATGCGCTCGGTGTGCAGCACCACGCCGCCGTCGGCCAGCTCCCACGTCCCGGCCTCGACGACGGGCACGAACGACTGGCCGTTGTAGACGGTGCGCGTCATGTACGCCCCGTTGTCGTAGAGGCGGAGCGTGATCTGCTTGTCGCCGCCAATGTCCGACGACGTGTTGAAGACGCCCTCGTAGGCGATCTCGGGGCCGTGGTAGTGCCCGTAGCAGCCGGGGAGGGCGAGCGACGCGGCGAATAGGAGAACCAGCAGAATGCGAGGCATTGCAGGGAGAAGCTTGGCTATCGGTGGGGGCGGGCGGGTGCGGCGCGCGACTGATCCCGCAGGCACGCCAGACACCCTGTCCAGAACGGTTTCAACCTACGCACGGACTATGCCCCAGTCATCCTCGGTGGACGATTTCAACCAGACTTCCGGGGGAGAGCAGGGGATAGGGAGCTAGAGGACAGGGTCGGTAGGCGTTGGAGCGCGATAGGGGCTTGACGACCGGGATCAATGGCCACACCTTTTCGACCCACGACCCACGACCCACGACCCACGACCCACGACCCACGACCCACGACCATCCATCAGCCTGCCACAGCCCGCCCGCTCACCACGCGCGTCACGGCGGAAGCGGCCACGACGAGGCCGATGAGGAGCACGCTGTAGGCGGCGGCGGCCCCGAGGTCGTAGAGCCGCAGTTGGGCGAAGATCTCCACGGAGATGGGGCGGTTGCCGAACACGTAGAGCAGGATCGACGCGACGAACTCGCCGAGGGCCGTCACGAACGTGAGCAGCGTGCCAGCCGCCACGCTCGGGAGGATGACCGGCCAGACGACGCGCCGGAACGTCGTCCACGCGCCCGCGCCGAGGTCGGCGGAGGCTTCCGTGAGGCGGTCGTCGTAGGCGTCGAGCGCGGCCTGGGTGGCCTGGACCACGAGCGGCAGGTGGCGGACGAAATACGCGATCGGCAGTAGCCAGTAGGTACCGAGCAGGATGTGCCCGAAGCCCAGCACGCTCGGCTCGTCGAACGCCACGATCAGCCCGAGCGCGATCACGGTGCCGGGCACCGCGAAGGGCAGCAGCGCGAGCGCCCGCAGCAGCCCGCGCCCGACCACCTGCGTCTTCGCGATCACGAGCGCTGCCGCCACGCCCACCACCACGTTCGCGGCCGTCGCCAGCGTCGCCATCCAGAGCGAGTTCTGGATCGGCGCGGCCACGTCGGGGTCGGCGAAGACCGCGCGCCAGTTGTCGAGCGTGTACTCGGGCGGGAGCACCTGCGTCGTCCACGCGCCCTCTTGCACGAACGAGAGCAGCACCACCATCGCCACGGGCAGCAGCACGAACAGCAGCAGCGCCACGACGCCGACGCTAGCGACAGCCCGCCCCCAGCCGCTCCGGATCGGTGCGCCCCCGCGCCCCGCGCCTTTGCCCGCCACGCCGCCGAGGGGACCTCGCCCTCTCCCAGAAAGGCGCGGTCCGAGTTCGAGCCCGACGAGGAAGAGCAGGCACAGGCTCGTCAGCACGACGCTCGCCGTAGCCGAGAGCGCGAGGTTGCCGTTGATCTTCTGCTGGTAGATGAATACCGTCAGGAACGGCTCGTCCTCCGCAAACAGCAGCGGCGCGGTGAAGCTCGCCATCGCCACCATGAAGACGAGCAGGGCGGCCCCGACGAGCGCCGGGCGCAAGAGCGGCAGCACCACACGCCGGAGCGTCGTCCAGCCCGAGGCCCCGAGGTCGGCCGACGCGTCGAGGAGGCTCCGGTCGAGGCGTGCGAGCGCGGCAGCGGCGAACAGGTAGAAGTAGACGTAGAACGCGTAGACATGGACGAGCCACACGGCCGCGAGGCCCTCGAAGCGGAACGGGACCGCGTCGAGGCCGAGCAGCGCCTGGAGCGCGCGGGGGAGGACGCCGCTCTCGCTGTAGAGGAAGAGGAACGCAAGCACGCCCACGAGCGGCGGCAGCGCGAGCGGCAGCACGGCCACGCCTTGCAGGACGCTCTTCAGCGGCAGGTCGTAGCGGAAGAAGGCATAGGCGAGCGTCGTCCCGAGCACGCCCGCGCCCGCGACGGTCGCCAGCGCGATGCCGACCGAGTTGGTGAGCGCGCGTACCCCGGCCGAGTCCCAGCCGCCGAAGAACGTGCGCAGCCCGTCGCCCTGGAGCCCGAGGCCGAAGGTGGCGAGGTTGGGCCACAGCACGTAGCCCACCAGCACGACGGCCACGGCAGCGGCAAGGGCGTAGGCAGCGCGACGAGTAAGCACAGGCGGCGAGCGGTGAGGCGGTGGACGGTGAGGCGGTGGGCGGTGGTGAGCTTGGTGTCGACGCCGCCGAGAACTATAGCGAACGCCGTGCGCGTCCCACAGGCTGCAGGCCGTCCTAAGATCGCAACCGGAGCGTAAGCCGAGCGTACCAGCGCGCATCAATACTCATGCTCTCCACGCGCCGCTCTGCCATGCCGACTGCTACGCCCCCAACCCCGCTCCCTGGACCGACTGGGCCCATGCCGGTCGGGGCGGCCTCGCCCCGCGCACGCCGGTCGCGCGCGCCCCAGGTGCGGATCTACACCTACCCCGACTGTCCCGACACCGAGGGCCTGTGCGCCTTCCTGGACGCGCAGCAGGTGCCCTACGTCCTGGACGACCTCGAAGGGTTGCCCGTGGACGATGACTGCGGCTTCGTCTCCCCGACCGTCGAAGTGGGGCGTGACACGCTCGTGCAACCCGGCTGCAGCGACCTCGAACGGCTCCTCCGCAGCCACGGCCTCATCACCGGCCGCCTCGCCATGCCCGCCGACGGCACCTGCACCATGTCGAAGGCCGCGTAGGATCTTTGCCAGAGCGTGACGCCGTGCTGTGTGTTGCGTATTTCGCGTTGCGTGCTTAGATGTAGACACGCAACACGTAACACGAAACAGACTACCGTGGCGCTTCCGTTCAGCAAGGGCAGCCGCCTCCGGCGTAACCACCGGCTCCAGGTCGTCGGGCGCGTCCTCCTGATCGGGCTGACCGTGGCCGGAGCGCTCTGGCTGTGGCGGGCCGACCTCTACCTCGCGTCGGTGCTCGTAGGCGGCGGCGTGCTCTGGGGCCTCGCCTCGCTCGTGCGCTACACCGAGAAGACGCCGCGTGATCTCACGCGCTTCCTCGAAGCCATCCGCTACGACGACTTCTCGCAAGGCTTCTCGTCGGCGGGCCGGGGGACGCTGTTCGAGGACCTGAGCGCGGCGTTCAACGAGGTCACCGACGCCTTCCGCCGCATCCGCAGCGAGCGCGAGGAGCAGGCGCGGACGCTCCAGACGGTCATCCAGCACGTCGGCGTGGCGCTCATCGCCTTCCGGCCGGACACGGGCGAGGTCGTGCTCGTCAACAACGCCGCCAAGCGGCTGCTCGGCCTCGGGCGGTTCCGCTCGCTCCAGAAGCTCGACGCGACGGAGCCGACGCTCGCGCGCACGCTGCGCCGCCTCGGCTCGGGCAGCCGCACGCTCGTCACGCTCGAACGGGAGGACCAGCCGCTGCAGCTCTTCGTCAACGCGACGCGCTTCCGGCTCGTCGGGACGGTGCACACGCTGGTCACGCTGCAGGACATCCGGCAGGAACTCGAAGCGAAGGAGATGGACGCTTGGCAGCAGCTCACGCGCGTGCTCACCCACGAGATCGCCAACTCGGTCGCGCCCATCGCCTCGCTCGCCTCGACGGCCAGCGGCCTGCTCATCGAGGCGCCCCCCTCCGGCGATGGCGGCGGGCCGCCGCGCGTCCACGCACTCGACGCCGACGACGCTACCGACGTGCACGAGGCGCTGCGCACCATCGAGCGGCGCAGCAAGGGGCTCATGCACTTCGTCGACGCCTACCGCAGCCTCGCGAAGGTCCCGAAGCCGAAGCTCGAACTCGTCCCGGTGACGGAACTCGCTGCGCCGATGCGCTACCTCCTGCGCGCCTCGCTCGACGCCCACGGCATCGACTTCGTCATCGATATCGAGCCGGACACGCTGGAAGTGGCCGCCGACCCCGAACTCATCGAGCAGGTGCTCATCAACCTGCTCCTCAACGCGATCCAGGCGCTCGAAGAGGAACCCAACGGGCAGATCACGCTCCGCGCCTTCGCCGGGGCTACAGGGCGCCCGGTGATCGAGGTCGTCGACAACGGGCCGGGCATCCAGCCGGAGGCGCGCGACAAGATCTTCGTGCCGTTCTTCACCACCAAGCAGAGCGGATCGGGCATCGGTCTAGCGCTCTCGCGGCAGATCCTACGCCGCCACGGCGGTACGTTGACCGTCCGCTCCACACCGGGCGTCGAGACGGTCTTCGCCTTGCGCTTCTAACGGTGCGCCTCTAGCAGTGCGCTCGGGGTCTAGTAGCGCAGGTAGGGCGCGCGCAGCGCCTCGAACGCGGCCACGTCCTCGGCCCAGGCCTCGACGACGGCGTCGGGGTGTGCGCCGGCTTCCAGCATGCGTTGAAGCTGAGCGGTGCCCGCCAGCTTGGCCAGCCAGTCGCGCTTGAAGTAGGACCGCGGGCCCGGTGCGGTCGGCTGGCGCGCGATCGCCTCGACCACATGCACGCCCACGGCAACGGGGCGGATCGCTGCGCCGTCTGTCACGATGAGGCGCACGCCGTGCACGCGCTGACCTTCGTGCTTCGGGTTGACCGCCCGGCCGGGTAGGTCCTCAGGGACGAAGGTGGCCGCCTCGAACCGGACGCCTGCGAGCCCGCGGGCGTTGAGGGTGTCGGCGAGCGCCGCCGCATCCGTCCAGGGAGCGCCGACGAGCAGGAACGGAGCGTCGGTGCCGCGCCCCTCGCTCGCGGTCGTGCCCTCGAACAGGCAGGTGCCTGGATAGACGACGGCCGTGGCGAGGTCAGGGATGTTCGGCGAGGTGGGAACGAACGGGAGCCCCGCCGGCCAGCCGACCGCGACGGGATCGTTCTCGGATGACGTGGGGGCGTAGCCCTGCATCGTGACCACGCGTAGGTCGAGCCCGTCGAGGCCGGGCAGCCAGCGCTCGCCCTGGATCATCGCGGCGAGTTCGCCGACGGTGAGGCCGTGCTCGACCGGGATGGGGAAGGCGCCCACGAACGAGTCGTAGGCGCGCTCGCGGAGAAAGCCGTCGGCGCGGCGGCCGAGCGGGTTGGGGCGGTCGAGTACGACGAACGGGATCCCAGCCTCGGCGGCGGCCTGCATCGAGGCCCCCATCGTGGAGATGTAGGTGTAGAACCGCGCGCCGATGTCCTGAATGTCGAAGACCAGCGCATCGAGGTCGGCTAGGGCTTCGGCGGGGGGGCGCTTCGTGGAGCCGTAGAGGCTGTAGACGGGCACGCCGGTTGCAGCGTCACGCCCGTCGGCCACGGCGGCCCCGGCTTCGGCGGTGCCGCGCAGCCCATGCTCCGGGCCGAAGAGCGCCGCCAGCGTCACGTTCGGCGCAGCGTCCAGGCGGTCGATCAGGTGCACGGCGTCGCCAGCGGCGCTGTCGACCACGGCGGTGTGGTTGGTGACCACGCCCACGCGCCACCCGTCGAGCGCGGCGAAGTCGCGGGCGGCGAGCGCCTGCGCGCCCGTACGGAAGGGGAGAAGCTGCGGCGTCTGTGCTTCAGACGCTATCGCCTCGGGGGCCGGCTCCGACGTGGAAGGTGTGGTTTCCTGCGCGCACGCGGGAAGCGTCAGCAGCGCCAGCAGGACCACGACCGCCGGGCGATACGCAGACCGGATCCGCGCTGGGCATATCCGCATCGAGCCAGGCTTGGCAGCGCAACTCGCCGCGTTGGGCGCGTGGCGGCGGGCGACGAAGGGGGCGGACACGCGCTCAGCCTTCCTGGTGACGCTGGACAAACTCGCCGAAGGACTCGTCCTCGTAGGCGCCCTCCACGAAGTAGCGCAGCGCGAGCATGAAGTCGTCTACCTCGCGGTAGCCGGGTAGTACCCAGTGCTGCGACCCGTCAGGCTTCATGAACACGGTCGTCGGGGTGCCCCGCATGCCGAGGTCGGCGGCAAGCTGCGCCTCCACGACCGTGGCGTCGGCGAATTGCATGACGGCGCGGCTCTCGGTGTTGACGCGGACCGCCTGGAAGTGCTCGTTGAGGTAGGCCTGGACGGTCTCGTTGCCGTAGACGTCTTGGTCGATCTTGTCGCACCAGCCGCACCACGTGGCGTAGCCCGCCAGCAGGATGAAGTCGCCTTCTTCGGGTGCGTTTTGCGAGGCCTCGCCGAAGGTGACCCAGTTGATGCCCGCCGGGGCCCCCGCCGGGTCCGTGGCGATGGGGGCGCTTTCTTCGGCGGTGTCCTGGGCTTGCGCAGGCATCGCTAGGAGAAGAAGCGCGGCGAGCAAGCCGAAGCGGAGAGACGGCATGAGGACGGTAGATCGGTGGGACAAGTTGGGGGCGTGGGCAGGCGGAGCGCAAACGCGGGACACGG
Source organism: Bacteroidota bacterium (assembly GCA_039178415.1). GTDB lineage: Bacteria > Bacteroidota > Rhodothermia > Rhodothermales > Rubricoccaceae > JBCBEX01. Next base: position 5,962 of record JBCDFF010000027.1, on the reverse strand, counting down.
CGCAAACGCAGGATACGGCGCACATCGCGTGCCGCTTTGCAACGGTACTGCTTTGCAACGGTGCCGCTTTGCAACGGTGCCGCTTTGCAACGGTGCCGCTTTGCAACGCGGGGGTCTACGACGCAACACGTCTGGCTAGGACGCGGAGACCAGCGCGGCGTACGCGTCCACGAACGCGGCGTTCTCTCGTTCCGTGTTGAATTCGTTGAACACCGCCGGGACCGCATCGAGGGCAGCGCGGCGCACCGGCTGCTCGTATGCCACACGGCGGAGCGCGTCCACGAGTGCCGGGCGGTCGTTCACGTCCACGGCAACCCCGACCCCGTGCTTGCGCACCACGCGTCCCAACTCGGGAAGATCCGACGCCACCACCGGGAGGCCCGCAGCGAGGTACTCGAAGAGCTTGTTGGGCAGGCTCAGCCGCAGGCTCTCCGTGCGCGGCTCGATGAGCACCAGCCCCACGTCGGCGGATGCCGTGAGCGCGGGCAACGCATCGGGCGGCGTGAACGGGACGAAGTGCACGCGGTCCCGCACCGGCTCGGCCAGGCGTCTGGCCTCGCCTTCGAACGGCCCCTCGCCGATTACAACGAGTGCTACGTCGGGTACGTCGCGAAGCGCGTCGAGCGTCTGCGGCAGCCCGCGCCCAACGCGCAGGAGGCCCTGGTAGAGCAAAATCGGCTGGCGGTCGGGGATGCCGAGGGTGTCGCGGAGCGTCGTCGTGCGTGGGACCGTGCGGAGGCGCGGCAGGTTGTGCTGGACCATCGGCCTAGCGATGCCGTACGCCGCCGCAAGCCGGTCGGCGATGGCACCGTTGACGGTCAGCACGAGGTCGGCCTGCCGGATGTACCACGCCTCGACGGTGCGCCAGAGCCAGCGCTTGAGCGGGGCGTCCTCGGTGGCATCGAGGTGGGCGTAGAGTTCGCGGCTGTCGAAGACGACCGGACGCGCGGTGCGCCGAGCCGCCTGGGTCATCGCCGGGAGCGTGTAGAGGTCGCTCGCGTGCCAGAGGCTGACGCGCTCGGTGGCCGCCAGAGCCCGGGCTGCGCGGACGAAGTGCCGGTGGGCCTGCCAGAAGAAGCGCGGCCCGCTGCCGGTCGGTCGAGGCACCGCGCGGAGCGTGGCCCCGTCGGGGAGCGCGGCCGTGCGGTCCGTGTCGAACGCAAGCACCTCGACGGTAGCCCCGGCCTCGGTCAGCGCGCCCAGTTGTCGCAGCGCCCGCGACGATCCTGTCACGTCGCCCACGTAAGCAAACGCGAGGGTTCGATTTCTGATGTCTGATGTCTGATGTCCGATTGCCATGCCAAGGCCTCGCGAGGGAGCCTGAAAATCGTCAATCGGACATCACCCCATCAGAAATGAAGCGGGGCGCCGCTCTGGAAAGCGACGCCCCGCTGGGTCTGGCCGTTGGTGGTGTTGGTGGACCGCTAGCGCACGTTCTTGTAGAAGCGGAAGCGCCAGGGGTCGATGTTGTGGTTGGGCAGCTCGATGGGGCTGTAGCCCTCGACCCAGTACGGCTTGGCGAAGTCCTTCATGGAGCGCTCGCTGTAGAAGTGGCGGGTGCGCTTCGAGAAGGGGCGCTCGGCCTCGTCGGCCCAGTAGGTTTCATGGGCGATGCGGAGGGCGTTTTGCCAGCCGCGCCACCGGCTCTGCGGCGTGAGCGACGCGTAAAAGCGCCGCTTGCCCGAGGTGGCGTTGAAGGCTGAAAACTGGTACGGGTCCAGGACGACCTCGCGGTATGTGTCTTGGCCGCGGTAGCGGGTGTCCACGCGGTTGCGGACGACCCAGGCGACGAGCTCTTGCTCGTCGGCCCGTTTGGTTTCGGAATAGATGCACCGGGCGAGCCAGAGGACGTCGTCCGAGATGGCATCGAGGGAGAACTCCGGCACGCGCTCGACCATTGGGGCCGAGAGCTCGGTCGGAATGGGGGCGGAGGCCCCCAGGTCGTTAGCCGTCGGCGTCATGATCGTGGCGAGGAGCGGCAGGATGCCGATCGCGGCCAGCGAGTAGAAGCCCAGGAGCGGCTTACGGGTGAAGATCTTCATGCGAAGGTGTGCTCGTTCAACAAACAACGCCTCTTGGGAGAGTGTCGGGAGGCGTGCTCGGCGCACGACGCGAAGGGAAGGCGCGTCAAACCGAGGGCCGGTCCAACAGGGGCGTCATCAGGATGGTCCGCATGCTGTGCCAAGACCTTACCAAATTGGAAGACCGGGGTCCCATTTTGAGACGAGGGCTGTGAAGACCGCATGGCGCTACGGTCAACGGGCGGTGCGGATGCACAGGAGCCGCGTTTCTGAGCGATTCACAAGGCGTCGCACGAGCGCCTTGAGGCGTTGGGAGCTTTGGTGAAGCGATTCTGACGCGCTTTCACACCATCTCGATGTGCACATACCATGCACGAAGCGCTTCCGGCCAATCCGGCCCCGCCGAGGTGTCCCCCCGAGTGCACAGCCGTGCACGCCCCTGACCGCTCGACTGCACACTGCCCATGCCCGCACGCCCGCTCCGGCTCCTCGCCGATGCCAACATCCCGTTTCTTCACAAGGCGTTCGAACGCTACGGCCCCGTCGAGGTGCGCCCCGGGGCCGCGATTCTACCCGGCACGCTGGCCGAAACTGACATCCTGCTCGTCCGCAGCGTCACGCCGGTCAACGAAGCCCTGCTCGCGGACACCCCCGTCCGCTTCGTCGGCACGGCCACGGCGGGGACGGACCACGTGGACACCGCCTGGCTGGCGGCTCAGGGTATCGCCTTTGCCTCCGCACCCGGCTCCAACGCTCAGTCGGTGGTGGAGTACGTCCTCGCGGCATTGTTCAGCCTACACGGTGCTCAGAAGCCACTCGGCGCGCTGTCGGGCAAGACCATCGGTGTGGTCGGCTGCGGGCAGGTCGGCGGACGATTGGTGAGACGATTGACGCACCTCGGCTGCCACGTTCTGGCCTGCGATCCGCCGCTCGCCGAGGCTGCAGAGGCGCGAGGTGAACGGCACGGCTTCGTCTCGCTCGACCACGTTCTCGACGAATCGGACATCGTCACGCTGCACACGCCGTTGACGCACACGGGGCTACATCCGACGTATCACCTCATCGGCGAACAGGAACTGGAGCGCCTATCCGGGCGGGACGTGCTCCTCATCAATGCCGCGCGGGGTGCCGTCGTGGACAACCGCGCCCTCCACGATGCGCTGGAACGCGAAACGCTCGGCGGAGCCGTCCTCGACGTGTGGGAAAACGAGCCGACGCCCGACCCTGACCTGATCCCTCTCGTCAACATCGGGACGCCCCACATCGCAGGGTACGCCTACGACGGCAAAGTCGCGGGGACGACGATGCTGGCGGACGCTCTCGATGCTTGGCTCCGAGCGCGTCCCGACGAGGCTGCTCGCCTCTCCCATGGCATTCCGGAGAAATGGGATGCGGAGGAGGTGCTTGTTCCTGACACAACCCTGACTGTCAAAGCACCAGAGGGCGAGGCCTCGGAGGACGATGCGCTACGCTCGCTCGTGCAGCAGGCCTACGACCTTCGCGCGGACGACGCGCGCTTTCGCAAGCTCCTCGACCTATCTACGTCGGAGCACGCCGCCTACTTCCGCGACCTACGCAAGACCTATCCGCAACGCCGCCACTTCGACCGCTCCATCGTCGTTGGCAAGATCCCAGACGACCTCCACGATGCCGTGACGAAGGGCCTCGGTTTCCAGGGCTAATAAGGTCAACCCCGTTGATCTGCTGGCTGACCCCAGCTACGACCGTATCGCTCAACCAGTCTCCTATGTCGCTCGTCTTCGAGTTCCTCTGCGTTCATTTGCCCGCGATCTCGATTGAACTCGTCATAGAGATCGATAAGTTTCTCGAAGCAACGCGCATCCGTTCCGTAGTGATGGAGGAGAATTCGAGTCCAGTTCCACCCTGGGTGTGATACCACAAAGCGCATCTCGACCCATCGACTCCATCCTTCCATTGGGTCGGGTGCTTTCAGTAGGAGGCAGGCCTGTCGGTACCCTGCAAGGAAGTGCGACACATCCTTGAGTGAACCGGTACCGACATACATCGCTGGTCGGCGAGCCATACCCTGAAGGAAGTCACGAAAGCCATCGTTCATGTGTCTGGCCTATGACCCATACCCGTAGCTGCGGAGGAAGCCGTCGCGGTTGCGCCAGTCGGCGCGGGTCTTGACGTGGAGCTGGAGGTAGAGCGCGCGCCTGGTGAACGCCTCGATCTCGCGGCGGGCGGCGGCCCCGAGCCGCTTCAGCGCCGCGCCGCGCTTGCCGATCAGAATGCCCTTCTGCGCGTCCCGCTCGACGACGATTTCGCAGTCGCAGAAGTCCTTCTGGCCCTCGCGTTCCTCGTAGACGGTGACGTTCACCTGCGTCGAGTAGGGGACCTCGGCACGGAACTGCTTGAAGATCTGCTCGCGTACGATCTCGGCGATGAAGAAGCGCTCCGGGTGCTCCGAGAGTTGGTCGGGTGGATAGTAGGCCGGCCCCTGCGGCAGCCGCTCCACGATGGCGTCGCGCAGCGCGTCGAGGTTGAAGCCGCTCACGGCCGAGGTCGGGAGCACGGCGTCGAACGCGCGCAGGGCGACGTACTCCTCCACGAGCGGCAGCGCCTCCTCGTGCGAGATGAGGTCCATCTTCGTGAGGACGAGCAGGCAGGGCGTGTCCGCGATCTGGTCGGAGAGGCGGGCGAGGGCGCGGTCGGCCACGGAGCGCTTCTCAGCGTCGGAGAGGAAGAGGACGAGATCGGCGTCCGCGAGGGCGCGCTCCACGTCATGCATCATGTGCTCGTGGAGCTTGTAGCGCGGCTTGACGACGCCCGGCGTGTCGAGGAAGATGACCTGATGCGTGTCGCCGGTGAGGATGCCGAGGACGCGGTGGCGCGTCGTGCTCGGCTTGTCGGTGACGATGGACAGCTTGGTGCCGAGCAGCGCGTTCATGAGCGTGCTTTTGCCCGCATTCGGCGCGCCGACGAGTGCCACGTATCCGCTGCGGAAGCCGTCGGGCACGGCGGAGAGGTCGAGAAGCGGCGATTCCATGGGGATTAGAATGGTAAGCGGTAGCCTAGGAAGTTCTCCCCCTAGACAGGGGGAGACAGAGGGGGTACGGAGCGCTACAGCGTCATCCAGCTTCATGTACGACCACCCCCGCCCCCTCCTGTCCAGGAGGAGGGCTTGATCTGAGCAAACGACAGCCTCTGACATCCGTTTCTGCGGCGGGTGGGTCCACGAAAAACGCGCCCGGCAGCGGAGGCCACCGGGCGCGCAGGCAGAGCGGGGAGGCGCGGCGCTTAGCCGGCGTACACGCCCTCCTTGCCGTAGTGCTTGACGAGGAGGTAGTAGAACACCGCGCGGTACTTGTTCGACTTGAGGTCCTTCGTGGTCTCGCAGGTCGCGTGGACGGCGTCCATCAGGTCGTCGCTGTCGGCCATGCCGAGCTTCTTGACGAGGAAGTTGTCCTTGACGCGCTTCAGCTCCTCGGGGTCGGAGCAGGAGACGAGCTTCGAGTCGTTGTTGTAGATCGCGGGGCCGAGGCCTTTCGCGACGGCCTTCAGGAGGGCCTCGTCGTAGGACGCGCCGATCTTGTCCATGGCGGACTTATAGGTGGCCATTGCGTCATCGAACTTGCTCATAGCAGTAGAAAGCGTAGGTGGTTGGGGGAGGAGCGTAGGAGCATGGAGTATAGGCCCCGCCACGATAGGGGGACAAGACGTGCCCTCAAGATGTAGCGTTGTGAACCACCAGGTTCCGCCCTGGAAAAAGAGGGCGTGCCGTCTCACCGAGCGGAGGCGTCGGTGATGACTTGGCGCATGGCGCGGACGGCCTCGGACATGCCCACGAGCACGGCCCGCGCGATCACGGCGAAGCCGATGGAGACCTCTTCGACCTGCGGGACGTGGCGGGCGAAGAGCGCGTAGTTGGTGTAGTCGAGCCCGTGTCCGGCGTGCACCTTCATGCCGAGGTCGGCAGC
>JBCDFF010000026.1:0-21982 GCA_039178415.1 Bacteroidota bacterium | reverse complement strand
GCCAGCCGGGCCACCATGCGGTAGACGTCGAACGACGTCGTGTCCACCGTGCCCGTCGCCGCAACGACCACCGGGCCGGCTGCCGTGCCGGCGGCGGCGGCATCGAAGGCGTTGGCCGCGCCGCCCGCCGAGGAGAGCGTGCTGCGCCAGCCGTCGAAGTCGCGGTGGACCTGGCTGAGCGCCAGTTCGAGGCCGCTGTTGGCGACGCGCTGGGCGAGGACTTCTTGCTCGGTGAGGCGGGAGTCTTCCGTGATCTCAGCGCCCGTGAAGTTGCTGTTGGCCACGATGGTCGAGACGAAGACGGTGGCTGCGGCGACAGCCAGGAAGGCGACTTTCTGCATGGGGGTGTAGGAGTGGACCCAAGTAGACTGGGGTGGACGCTTTGGTTGCGCTACTCCAAGAAGCGGACCAGGCTGGCAGCGGCGAGGTCGGGCGGCGGGATTGACGTGGAGGGATTCCCGGTTCGAGATGTGTTTCGAGACTCAAGACGAGGCCCACAGCTCGTCTCGGCATGGGATCCCGAAGCGAGACGCGCTCTCACGCGACGAGGGCGCGCCTCCTCAGAAGCGCGCCCTCGCTAAGTCAAGTCCAGGTCAACGGGCGTCGGACTCCGTCGCCTCAGTCGTCGTCATCGTCGTCCCGGTCATCGTCATCATCGTCGTCCTGGTCATCGTCGTCGTCATCATCATCGTCGTCGTTGTCACCGCCACCGAGAGTCGGGACCACCCCGGCCCGCTCCTGCGGCGGAGCGGAGCACGCCCCGAGGCGCGCGCCCAGGCCGAGCCAGTAGTCGGCGTCGCCCGCGCGGATGCGCTTCGAGCGCTCCTGGTAGCAGATGTCGATGACCGTGTTCGGGTTCGAGGGCAGGCCGGTCTCCCCGGTCACGCGCGGGCACGCGCCCTCGGTGGCCCCGCGCGCGAGGTACGTGCTCAGCCCGAGCGACGAGACCTTGCGCTCCAAGCCGTCGATGCAGACGAGCACGCGGTTCTCGTCCTCCTGGCGAGGCGTGGGTGCCCCGGCGACGGAGCCGCCACCCTGGTCCTGGGCGTGCTCAAAGACCGCGCGGAGGTCCATCCCAAACTGGTCGTACTCGACGATCCGGGAGGTCCCCTCCAGGGACGGCAGCAGCGCGGCGAGTTGGCCGAGCGCCTCCGACGAGTAGTAGATCTCGGCATCGTTTGCCATCGTAAAGTGCAGCGGCTTCTCGACCTGCTCGTAGAGCGGCTCCACCGAGATGCCGATCATGACGAAGTCGGAGAAGTATTCGATCCAGGTCGACTCGCTCCAGTGGCGCATGCGGATCTCGCGCACGTCTTCGTAATTGTTGATCGTGAGCTGGCCGGCGATCACCTCCGAGTCACGGAAGCTGGTGGGCACGAGGCGCCCCTGGTCGGCATCCCACTGGTAGGTGACGGACTCGGCTTCCCCGTCCTCCAGGAGGAGGTCGGTCGTCTTCGAGAGCGTCCAGGAGGCGGTCGAGATCTTCCGGCCGTCGGCGTCGTACGCCTCGATGGTCATCGGTCCCCAGTCGAGGTCCATGACGTGGAGGTGGAAAGGCTGGGTGAACGCCTCGCTGAACGCGATCCGGACATCGGCTTCCGTCCGGCCGCCCGAGGACGCAGCGGAGGCACCCGGCCCCACGCGGAACAGCTGCAGGTTTTCGGGTCCCGTGTAGTCCGGGTTGTTGATGTCCACGTAGCCGAGGTTGACCTCGTCGCGGTCCGCCTCTTGGGCCATGCCGGCCAGGGTCGTCCCGCCGACTTCGGCCCACATCAGATAGTAGCCGCTGAGCTTCTTGAGCTGGGAGGTGATGGTGAGGTCCGGCTGGCCGCTCCACGACACGGCGTGCGTGTGCGTGCCGATGCCGGTCTTCTTGGCCAAGCCTGCCAGCGGCGCGACGATGTCAACGCCGAGCGCCTGCGCCTCGCCCTGGAAGTAGAACGCGAACGCCTGCACGTCTTCGTGGCTCAGCGCCTGGGTCGTGAACGTGCCGTCCTTTGGGTTGACCCGGACGACGCGGTCCCCGCCCTGGGACCCGCCTTCGAGGATGTAGAGCGACCCGTCGGGGTGGGCCGACATCGCTTCGGAGAACCCGACTCCGCTCAGGGTAACCAGGCGCGTTGGGGTGCCGTCCGGGAAGTTGTCGAACCGCCACAGCTCGGGGCTCTGGCCGCTCCGGTTGCCCAGCATGTAGACCGTGCCGTCGATGCCGCGCGTCAAGCCGCCCCAGGAACGGCCCTGGTCGCTGAAGGTGCGGTAGGTGACGGCCTCGCCGGTCGAGGTGTTCATCCGGTAGATCCGGTCGCTCGAGAGCGAGAGGCCGTAGAGGACGTCGTCCTGGAAGAGCAGGCCCATCACCTCGTTGGACGTCTGGGTCTGGCGGACGCCCCCGACGCGGTGGACTTGCACCGGCGTGTTCGGGTTGCCGTCAAACTGGGAAGGGGCGACCCGGTAGAGCGCGTTCCGCTGGTTGGCGTCGCCGCTTGGGTGCGATTCGCCGTCGTTGATGAAGTAGAGCGTGCCGTCGTCGGCGAAGGTCATCGCCTCGGCATCCACGATGTCGGTGTTGCCTGGCTCTTCGATGCCCGCGAAGCTGCCCTCGATGTGCTGGGTGGTCTGGCCGTCCTCCACGATGTAGTACATGAGCTGACCCGTGTGGTCGTCCGAGGCCCACCCGGCATACTGAGGCGTCTGGGTATCGCCGATGTGGACCGGCGGGGCCGCCTGTGCGGGTCCGCCGGGGGCCCCGCCCTCCGGCGGGCAGATCCGCACGTTCGTGTCGGCGAGCGGCTCGGTGGAGAGCGCGAGGTAGACCAGTTCGCCCCGGTTCCGCGTGGCGTTGCGCATCTCCACCCGGATCTCGCGTACCTCGGCGAAGTTGCTCACGAGCAACTGCCCCGCGATCATCTCCGTGTCCCCATACTGCGAGGGGCGGATCGATCCGGCCTGCGCATCCCACTCGTAGACGACGTCGTCGGCCTGCCCGCTGGTGAGCAGCACGTCCATCGAGTTGGAGAGGCTCCACGAGGCCGTCGAGACGCGGTCACCGTTCTCGTCGTAGGCCTTGATCGTCATCGATACCTGGTCCAGATCGAAGACGTGCAGGTAGAACGGCTGCGTCATGGCCGCGTCGAAGGTGAAGCGGACATCGGACTGGGTCCAGTTGCTCGCCAGCCCTGGGTGGACGCTCAGCAGTTGCAGGTCGCGCGGCCCGGTGTAGTCGGGGTTGTTGATGTCGGAATTGCCTGTGCTCACGCCGCCAACGGTGGCGTCTTGCGCCGCGCCCTGGAGCGTGGTGCCTCCCACCTCGGCCTGGCGGTACCGGCCTCCGCTCTTCGAGAGTTGGGTCTGCACCTCAACGGAGGGGTATCCCGGCCACGCGATCGTGCGCGTCTGGGTGCCCCGGCCCGAGCGGGCTGGGAAGCTGGCGAGCGGCGCGACGGCGGCGAGCGCCTGGCGCTGCTGGTCGGCCGCATCCACGCAGGCCGGGGCCTGCGTGCTCTCGTGGTCCACGTACACCGCTCCGTAGATCGTCGCCTCGCCGCCGAGGTCCACCTTCATCTCGTCCTCGCCCTCCACCACGAGCAGCCCGTGCCACTCGAACGTGTCGCGCACCTGCAGGTCGCCCTCGACGATGAGCATGCCGTAGCCCGTGGAGGTGCCCGCGAAGGACGCGTCGCCCTGGACGCGCACGATCACGGGGCTGCCGAGGCTACCGAACGAGGCGTTCGAGAACGTCTGCGGCTGCGCGTAGTCGTTGGTGACGCTGCTCTTCGCCTCGGCCACGAGCACGCTCAGGTCACCGCTGAGGCTCTGGACGATGTCCGCGTTGTCGTTGACGCCGCGCACCTGGTCGCGGGTGCTGTTGGTGAGCGCGTCTTGGAAGGCGGTCTCCGTGTCCGCCGAGCCTGCCCAGACGGCCGGCACGCGGGTGCCTGCCAAGCCGTAGCCCTCCGTGTGCGTCGGCTCGGAGAATAGCGGCGTGTCGCGTCCCGAGATGAGCCAGTCGGTCCCGGTGAGCGTCACGTCCGTGACAGCAGCATCAATCGTGAGCGCGGCGGGCAGGGAGGCCAGCCGGGCCATCATGCGGTAGACGTCGAAGGAGGTCGTGTCCACGGTGCCGGTCGCGGCCACCACGATGGGGCCGGCCGTGGGGCCCGCTGCCGTCGCCTCGAACGCCGCCCCGGCTCCGCCCGCCGAGTTGAGCACGCTGCGCCAGCCGTCGAAGTCGCGGTGGACCTGGCTGAGGGCGAGCTCCAGGCCGCTGTTGGCTGCCCGCTGGGCGAGGGCTTCCTGCTCGGTGAGCCGGGAGTCCTCGGTGATCTCAGCGCCCGTGAGGTTGCTGTTGGTCACGATCGTCGAGACGAAGATCGTGGCTGCCGCGACAGCCAGGAGGGCCACCTTATTCATAGTTGAGCGTGGTTTCGGGAGCGTGGAGCCGTGCCGCGTGTGGCGGGGCGGCCCGCGAGAAGGCCAGGGAGGCGCTGGTTAGCGGTTCAGGTTCGGCGGGTGGTAGGTGCGCGCCCAGCGGGAGCGCCGCTCGGTGTGCTCGGACACTTCGTTGGCCCCGGCGTAGAGCGCCTCGAAGCGGACGTGGATGCGGCTGGCGTCGCCCAGCGTCGTGGTGGACGTGCCCGCGCTGTCGCGGAGATCGACGACAAACTCGGAGAGGGTAGCCGGGCTTGCGCCGCTGGCCACGCCGTCCACGGTGCGCGTGACCTGGTAGAGGGGCACGGCCCGCGTCGTCCCGTCGTCGAACGCCATCTGGATGCTGTTGACGGCAGCCCACTGGTAGCTGATCTCGGCAAACGTGGTGTCGGCGGGGTCGAGCTTGCGGCGGAAGGTGAGCGTGTTGGCCGCGTCGAAGGTGACGAGGTCGTCGAGCGCCGTGGGCACGCCGGAGCCGATGTTGATGAGGTCCTCTTCGAGCACGTCGGCGAAGGCCTGGGCCTGGGTGCGGGCGGCGGTGAAGAAGCTCTGATCGACGGTCGTCTCGTTCCCGACGAGCGTGATCCCGACGAGGACGAGCAGCACGCCGGTGCCGACGATGCTGGCGTTGAGGTGATCGAGGACGGATTGCATGGGTAGGGTGGCAAGAGGGCGAGGCGGGACGAAGCGGCCCGGGGCAGAACCCGGTCAGAAGCGGGAGACGGGGGCGATCAGGGGTAGGTGAAGACCTGGCTCAGGACGACCTCGGCCTCGCGGTCGCGGAGCACGTCGTTGGTCACGGTCACCGTCACGAGCTTGGCGAACGACTGGGTGGACAGGACGGTCGTCCCGTCGGTCTCGCTCACGTACTCGACCTCGACATCGACGTCGAACGTCATCCCGTCGTAGTCAGAGACGTAGGTGTAGGTACGCATTCGGTGGAAGTCATCGATGTCGTCCGCATTCTCATAGGTGTTGCCCGTGGAGAAGGGCAGGCTCGACAGGTTGCTGGCGTCGGTGACGGTGGCGCTCCGGGTAGCGGCGTCGAAGTCCTGCGCGCCGATGTGGCCGAGCACGTCGAGCGCGACGCTGGAGGCGAAGGTGGTGACCTCCTCGTTGACGAGGTCCATCTTGGTCTTCACGGACGACTGCTGCATGTTGAGCGCGAGCATGATCGCGGCACCAAGGGCGAAGAGTGCGGAGAGGGTCTGTGGCATAGGAGTAGGGGGCGGCGAGGCGGTTTGAGGTGCCTCCCGCCCCTGCCAAGGACATTCCCAGCGTCTCATTCTGGGTATCACCCTGTCTGATCCTCTCAGTAGGTGTACCATTGCGAGGCTTGAAGTGAGAAGCCCCCGGCTCGCTCTCACGATGAGATGGCCGGGGTGCCCCCTTTTACACCATGCTTGTCCGTCTCATGCCTACATCGCCGTCCCAGACGCCGGTCGTCTACCTCCACGGCTGGCTCGGGAGCGCGTCTGACTGGGACGCGGTCCAGCCCCTGCTGCCCGGCCTCGCGCTCGAGTTGCCTGGCCACGGCGCGGCGCGGCACCTGCCCGAGGCGGCGTACTCGCTCGCGGGCGCAGCCGACGCCGTCGTCGATGCCGTCGTCGATGCCGTCGAACGCGCCGCCGCCGACCACCCTCACGTCGGGCGGCCCGTGCTCGTCGGCTATTCGATGGGCGGGCGCGTGGCGATGACGGCCGCCCTCCGCCATCCAGGTCGCTTCCGCGCGCTCGTGCTGGAGTCGGCCTCCCCGGGGCTCCGCTCTGACGCCGAGCGCGCGGCGCGGCGTGCCATGGACGAGGCCCGGGCCGCGCACGTGGAGCGCGACCTGGCGGGGTTTCTCGCGGGCTGGTACCGGTTGCCGCTCTTCGCCTCGCTGGCGACCGTGCCCGGCCGGGTGGACGCGACCATTGCGGAGCGGCTCCGGGGCGACCCGCCCGAGCTAGCGCGGGCGCTGCGCGGCCTCACCGTGGCGCGCCAGCCGTCCTACTGGGACCGCCTCGGCGACCTCCCGCCCACGCTCGCGCTCGCAGGCAGACTCGACGCGAAATACGTCGGCATCGTCAACGCGATGGCAGCCGCGCCTTCGGTCACGGCGCGCCTTGTCCCCGAGGCGGGCCACAGCGTTCACCGCGAGCGCCCCGCTGCCTTCGCCCAGACCGTGCGTGACTGGATCGCCGCGCTATGACGTCGGCGCGGGGTGGTCCGGCCGTGGTGTGCTTGCGGTCCGCCGAGGTCTGGACCGCTGCGGGGGCGTTGCGTAGTGCGTGGCGCGGAATCCGCTGGACGGGCCTACCAGTGGATGTGCCGCTTCACCGAGGTGACGGGCAGCGCGAGCTGCACGTGCCGTCCAGCGGGGTCGGGCTGGCTCAGGTCGGTGCCCTGGTCCGCGATGGTGAGCGTGACCATCTTCGCCGTCGTTGGCCCGGCGACGCCCGTGCGCTCGAAGTCGAGCGGGTCGGCGTAGCGTACCGCGACGTGGACGTCGAACACGTAGATCCCGTTGCCGAGCGGCTGCTCCACCTGGACCGTGAGGCCGTGCATGTCGTCCACGTCGTCGTAGTCGGCGAGCGTCGCTTCGGTGGCGTCGGGGCCGAACGCCGCGACGGGCGTGAGGCCGTCCACGTTGGCGACGGGCCGTATGGTGGTCGCGTCCACGTCGGCCTCGTCGAAGGCGAGCGCCTTGACTTTGTTGCCCCACAGGAGCGCCAGGTCCAGCGCCGCCGCCTCCACCTCCGCCTCGATGGCGTGGCGTTCGGTGTCCGCCGTCTGGCGGTGCATGGTGAGGCCGAGGAGAGAGAACGAGAAGACCGCAACGAGGGCGTAGAACGTCTGCGCCATGGGTAGAGAGCCGGATCGGGTGAGAGAACGAGGACGGCTCTTGCAAACGCCGCGCGCGGCTCCCGCATCGCCGCTTGGCAGCGGCGTTTGGCACGCCTCCGTGCCTCCCGGCCCGACTGAACCGAGCCGGCCTCGGCGGCCCGGAACAACCTACCCACCAACGTATCGCTTTGCCCCCTCCTCCCGGCCGGGTGGGCGCGCGTCTCCTCCAAGAACGACGGGGCGGGCACCCCACTGGCACCCGCCCCGCTCCATCGGCTCGTCTGTGAGGCGTCCCCCTTTCGGGACGGCCTGCGGCGCTCAGCCGGATCAACGCTCAGCCGGGTCCGCTCTGGCCGCCCTCCTCGCCGTAGTTGCCCCTCGTGTCGACGCCACAGGCGCCCACGTAGGCTCCCTGGGCGAGGTAGTCCTGCACGGAGCGGATGCTGACCAGGATCGTGTTGCCGTCGAAGCAGATCTTCTGCTTGCCCTTGTGCGAGCGGTTGCGGTCCTGGTCCACGTCGCCGCCCTCCACGTAGTGGTCGGCCGAGGACGCCAGGTGCGTGATCGCGTCCGACGAGAGGCCGAGGCGGTTGAGGGCGGGATAGAGGTGGGCCTGGCTGAACGAGAGCTGCACGTTCGGCCCGAAGTTGAGCCGGGTGCCATAGTCCGCCGTGCCGTTCCGGATCGACTCGCGCCAGAGGCTGTCGGCCCGGATCTCCGCATCGCGCTCGCGGGTGTCCCACGCCCCGCGCCGGTGCCAGTACATCACCGCGTCGTAGACCAGTTCGTCGTCGTCAGCCTCGTAGAGCTGCACTTGCAAGGCCCCGCCCCGGGCGTGGAGCCACGAGGTCGTGCGCGGCGAGTCGAGCGGGATGCAGCCTTGACGCCACGGCCACCCGTCCCACGCGCAGTTGACCTCCGGGTGCGTGTTCGGGATGTCGTCGAAGAGGTGGCGGAGCATGCGGCGGCTCTGGATGTCCACCACGAAGCGGTCCAGGTCTTGCACCGCGAAGGCCTTCGTGCGGTACTCGTTCTCGGCGCTCTCGGCAAGCGCGCCGAAGCCGCCGCGCACCGTGCCCTCGAAGATGATGTCGTCCGACGTGGAGCCGTTGGCGTGCTCGTAGTCGTCGAGCTGCACCTCGAAGAAGGCGAACCCGTGGTTCTCCGTGTTGCGGAAGCGGAGGTAGACCTCGTCGGTGCTGCTGAGCCTGCTGAGCGTCTCGCCGAAGCGGGTGTAGCCCTCGTGCGGGTTGCCCTCGCCGAAGAAGACAAAGCGCTGGTCGGCGATGGGTCCGTCGATGCGGTGCGTGTGCCGGAGCCAGTTGTTCGGGCGCGACTCCCCCGAGGGGGCGTTCCAGTCGCCCGTCATGTCGCGGTAGACGGTCATGTCCATGTGTCCGCCGGGCGGCGGCGCTTCCTGCTCGGCGATGAGCGTCCCCCGGATCTCGACGAGGCCGGTGCTGAGGTCCGCGCCGAGCTCCTGCTCGAACGACTGCATGTAGACCAGCCCGTCCCACCGGAGCGCCCCCTGGACGGTGAGGTTGCCTTCGATGAGCAGGACGCCGCTGCCGGTGATGCTTTGGCCGGACGGGATCACCAGGTCGCCCCGCACGCGCACGATGCGCGGGTCGGGGTTGAGGAGGTTGTTCCAGTTGCCGAAGGACAGCGCGCTGTTGACGACGAGGGTGCCGGCATAGGTGATGTCGTCCGGGCCGATGCTGGCGAGGGCGCGCCCGTAGAGCTCTTCGAGGGGCGGGGTGTTGTGCTGGTCGAGCACGCGCCCGACGTCGGAGCCCAGGAGGGCCTGCACCCCGCCGTGCGCCGGGTTGCCCAGGCTGACCTGCGCCATGGTGGCACCGAGCGCCTGCCGCATCTGGCTCACCGAGAGGAAGCCGTTGAGGCTGTATTCGCCCACCTTGTCCCCGTCTAGGTAGATCGGGCGGCGCGCGCCTTCGCGGTCGATGCCGCGGATCTCGGCCCGGCTGTCGGCCACCGCGCTGACCACGGGCGCGTCGACCCACAGCGGGCCGGGCAGGTCGGCTGCGTCGAGCCGGTAGGAGCTCGTGATGCGGTGCTCCACCCCGCCGTGCATCCCCACGACCGAAAACGAGATGATGTCGCCGTCGATCTGGTAGTGCTCGATGCGCACCTCGCGCCCGTCGATCGTGAAGGCGCGCGTGGAGTCGAGGGGCAGCTCCGGGTTGACGCGCCCGCCGCTGAGCATCGCCGTGAGCACCGCCGTGTGGCCCGCGTCGGCGGCCTCGCGGGCGAGCGCCTTGTCGTACGACTCGACCTGCTGCTGCTTCGAGGCGATGCGGATGTCTTGGTTGCGGTACATCGTCGCGGTGGTGAGCACGGTGGCCCCGACGACGATGAGCAGAAGGAAGCGTCCCATGGGTGTGTCGCTGTTTCGGAAGCGGCAGGCACGACCTGCGCGCGAGCACGACCGAGCACCGTGGCGGCGGGACCGATCGAAGGGTGGGTGAAGGAGGGCGTTCGCTGCTGGCGGCCTAGTTGCTGTAGACGAGGTCGGGCGGCCGGAACGTCTGCGAGACGCGGGCCAGGTTCACCAGCCGCTGCGACTGCTGGTCCGTGGCCAGGTTGGCGAGCGCGTCGTGGGCGAGCTCGGCGGAGAGGCGGAGGTAGGCCACGTCGCTGGGCGCAAACCCCGACTCCACGCCGCGCGAGCTGAGGCGGCCCGCCGCTCCGAAGAGCTGCACGTTGAAGTCGGTGACCGGCTCGGAGAGGCGGATGCTGTTGGACTCGATGATGGTCCCGATCTCGACCTCGGCGGCGGCCGTCGCCGCGATGTTGCCGCCGACGCCCGCGCGGTACTCCCGCCGGACGAGGCGGTAGACCGACCGCGTGGAGTCGCCTGCCGTAATCGTGCGCGGAGTCCAGTTGACGTTGTAGCGCACCGACATCGGCTCGTAGAACGATTCGTACTGAGGGCCCCCGTCCACGTTGGTGCCCACCACCTTCACGCGCTCGACGTAGCTCGGGAACCAGAACGCCCGCAGCCGCCCGCCGGCGTAGTGCACCTTGCACGTGCTCGGCGAGACGCCGGCCGCGATGGCCTCCTCCTGCGTCATCATGTTGTCGATGTCGCGCCCAAAGGTGTCGAGCAGCGTCTCGGCGCGGGAGCGGAGTTGGTACTGGAGCGCCTGGTCGGTCGCGTCGAGCTTCTCGCGGATCTGCAGCGTGAGCAGCGCGACGAGGAGGATGGTCCCCACGACGACGGCGCTGAGGTGGTCGAGGATGGCTTGCATGACGGCACGAGGGCGAAGGAGCCGGAGGCTCGTGGGTGGGTGGGCGACGCCTGCGGTTGGGCGATGCGTGTGGGTGGGCGATGCCTACGACGGAGCAGGGACGGCCCAAAGGTGGAGGCACAGCCTAGTGGTGGAGGAACAGCTTCGACGGCGTGAGCGGCACCTTGAGCGTGACCTCGATCGGGGCCGAGGCCCCCGGGATCGGGTCCTCCTCGGTGACGATGATGGTGACCATCTTCGCGGTCGTGGGGCCCTCCTCGGGGCCGATCTCCCGCTCGAAGTTCATCGGGTCCACGTAGACCACGTCGAACCTCGTGCGGAGGCGGACCTGGCCGTTGCCGAGGCGCCAGTTTCTCTTGTAGGCCCCCTGCCGGAGGTCGTCAAGGTCGTCGACGTCTCGGAACGTCCGCTCGTCCGCGTCGCGGCCGAGCGCCGCGGGCGGCGTGAGCCCGGCGGTGTCGCCGTCGGAGCGCATCTGCGTCCGGCCCACGTCGGCCTCGTCGAAGGCGAGCTGCTTGATCTCGTTGGCCACAAACAGGGCGTGGTCGAACGCCTGCGCCTCGATCTCGGCCATGTAGGCCTCCTGCTCCGTCTCGATCGCGTTGCGGTGCATGGTGTACCCCAGGATCGAAAACGAGAAGATCGCGGCGAGACTGAAGAGGGTCTGTTGCATGGACGTACGTGCGTGGGGGGCACGTCGGCTGGTGAGCCTTGTTCGGGGGGGATGCGGCTCCTCGTAGCAATTCTGTTCCGCGAGGTCGTTTCTCGCTTTGGGTCCCACCATTGCAACCGAAACGTGCCCGCCCCACAGGCACGTTGGAGAGCCTGACGGCCTCTCTCAGGGTGGGACCGCGAAATCACACACCTTGAAAGATGAACGCGCCCCGCCCTGTCTTTTTCATACACCCTTGTTTCGGCTCAACCTCTAGCCCTGTTCTCCACCCCGCCGTCCTGCGGAACACCGGCACGGCTCCGACTCGTTCTGGGGGCTCCCTTCCTTTTCGTTTCTGGATTCCCCCGCTGCCCCATGGCGTCTCCCAACGGCACCTCTAAGCGCCACCACTTCACCCACCGCCCCACGGTCGAAGGCCCCTTCACTTGGCAGGCCCTCGACGGCTTCGAGGACATCGTCTACGAGAAGGGCACCGCGGACACGAACACCGCCGGGATCGCCCGCATCACGATCAACCGCCCCGAAGTCCGCAACGCGTTCCGCCCCACCACCGTCACCGAGATGATCCGCGCCATCGACGACGCGCGGGACGACCCGTCGGTCGGCGTGGTGGTTATCACCGGCGCGGGCGACAAGGCGTTCTGCTCGGGCGGCGACCAACGCATCCGCGGCGACCACGGCTACAAGGAGATGGCGGGCGGCTCGGAGACGGGCATGCAGCGCCTCAACGTGCTCGACTTCCAGACGCGCATCCGCGTCATCCCGAAGCCCGTCATCGCGGCGGTCAACGGCTGGGCCGTCGGCGGCGGACACGTGCTCCACGTGGTGTGCGACCTCACCATCGCCTCAGACAACGCGCGCTTCATGCAGACCGGCCCGAAGGTGGGCTCGTTCGACGCGGGCTACGGCACCACCCACCTCGCGCGCATCGTCGGGCAGAAGAAGGCCCGCGAGATCTGGTTCCTCTGCCGCGACTACTCCGCGCAGGAAGCCCTCGACATGGGCCTCGTCAACACGGTCGTCCCGCTCGCTGACCTCGAGCGCGAGTATGTCCAGTGGAGCCGCGAGATCCTCCAGAACTCGAACATCGCGATCCGCATGCTCAAAGCCGCCGCCAACGCCGACGAGGACGGCGGCGCGGGCCTCCAGCAACTCGCCGGCCACGCGACGATGCTCTTCTACATGACCGAGGAGGGCCAGGAGGGCAAAAACGCCTACAACGAGCGCCGCAAGCCCGACTTCGACGCGGACGGGTATCGGCCGTAGTCCGCGAAGCGACGGCTACGCCGCCTGCAGTCCGCGGGACGCTCGCGATGCTCGCTGTGGTCCGTAGGGTCGCGTTGGATGTAACCCCATCGGCCGTTTTCAGTATCGAAGCCCACCCCGACACGGCCCCACCGTACCCCTGCCTCACTCATCATGAGCATCCCGTTTACACTCCCCAACGTCTACGACGGCCTCGCTGAGGGCCACGGCCTGATGCGCGTGGACCCAGGCCCGGCGGGCGCTGTGCTGGTGCTAGAGGTGCAGCTCGCGTGGCTCGGCCTCGTGAAGCAGGCGCCGAGGGTGGTCGCCGTGCCGCTGGCCGGCCTCACCGAGGTGCGCTTCAAGCGCGGTGCCTTCAAGGACTCGCTGTTCCTACGCCCCTCCCACCTCGACCTGCTCACGGAACTCCCCGGCAAGCACAAGGACCGGGTGAAGCTGAAGATCAAGAAGCAATACCGCGAGGACGTCTACGACCTGCTGGACGAGTTGGAGGCGTGGCGGCCGGAGGCGACCGTGTAGGCGCGTGGTCCCTCGTGCGCCCACGTGGGCACTGCGGAGACGAGGCGGGTAGAGGAGGCACTTCCATCCACGGACGCTGCGCCGTATCGTGGCGGTGCCCGTCTCAGCTTCACCCCTCGTCTCATGCGGTACCTCGTCGCCCTCGCCTGTGTCTTGGCGGTCGCCCTCCTGGCGCTCCAGCTTCCCAGCCTCCCCCCCGCCGGCGACACCCCCTCTGGCGACGCCCCGGCGCCCCAGGTCCCGGACGCCGACCCCAGGCCGCTGTCCGAGCGCGCCGGGAAGGAAGCCCCGGGCCCCGACCAGCGCCCCGCGACGTGGCTCGCCGAGCAGCGGCTCTTCCCCCACTTCGAGCACGACGCGGCGGCGTTCCGCGCAGCACACGCGCAGGCCCTCCAGATGCGCGAGACTGCCCGGCGCGGCTCGACCTTCGGCGTGTGGCGACAGGCTGGCCCTACCAACATCGGCGGGCGGATCACGAGCATCGCCTTTGCCCCGAGCGCGCCCGACGTGGTGTACGCCGGGGCCGCGACCGGCGGCGCGTTCAAGTCGATGGATGCGGGGCGGACGTGGACCCCCATCTTTGACGACCAGGCCGTGCTCCCCGTCGGGGCCGTGGCCGTGGACCCCACCGACCCCGACCGCGTCTTCGTGGGCACGGGCGAGTCGAACGGCGGCTCGTACAACCTCTCGGGCGGCGGTGTCTTCCGCACCGAGGACGGCGGCGCGACCTGGACCCCGCTCGGGCTGGAGGAGACCATCACCATCGGCCGCATCCGCATCGACCCGCGCGACCCGGACCGCGTCTTCGTGATGGGCACGGGGGCCTACTTCGGCACGTCGCCCGCGCGCGGCGTCTACCGCTCCGCCGACGGCGGCGACACGTGGGAGCAGGTCCTCTTCGTCTCGGACCGCACGGCTGCCATCGACCTGGTGATGCACCCGACCTCGCCCGACACGCTCTACGCGGCGATGTGGGAGCGCGAGCGCACCCCAACGACGGCCTTCCTCTCCGGCTCGTCGAGCGGCGTCTACCGCTCCGCCGACGGCGGCGATACGTGGACCCTTCTCGACGAAACGGACGGCCTGCCCGGACCCGCTGACGACATCGGCCGCATCGGCCTGGCGACGTGCGAGAGCGACCCCGACCGGATGTATGCGCTCTACAACGACGGCCGCGTCCTGACCGACCTCTACCGCTCCGAGGACGGCGGCGTCTCGTGGGCGCGGGACGCCCGATCGAGCGCGCTCCCCGGTTTCAGCGGCGGCTTCTCGTGGTACTTCGGCAACGTCCGCTGCGACCCCACCGACCCCGAGCGCGTCTTCGTCCTCGACGTGCCGCTCGCGGTGTGGGAGGGCAACGGCTGGGTCGACCAATACGGCTATGAGGTCCTCCACGTGGACCACCATGCGCTCGCCTTCAAGCCGGACGACCCGACGTACGTGATCTCGGGCAACGACGGCGGCTTCGACATCAGCACCGACGGCGGCCTCTCGTGGGACCCCGTCAACGGCCTCGCCATCACGCAGTTCTACGAGATCGGCCTCGACGCGACCAACCCCGAGCGGCTCTACGGCGGCACGCAGGACAACGGCACCGTCCGCACCCGCACCGGCGCGCTCGACGACTACGACACCATCTTCGGCGGCGACGGCTTCTACGTGATCGTGGACCCGACCAACCCCGACGTGATCTACGCCGAGTCGCAGTTTGGCGTCCTCGGCAAGTCGACCGACGGCGGCTTCTCGTTCGACTTCGCGCTCAACGGCATCGACGAGAGCGAGCCGACGAACTGGTCCACGCCCGTGGTGATGGATCCGAGCGACCCGCAAACGCTCTATTACGGGACCAACCGCGTCTACCGGACAACGGACGGCGCGGCCTTCTGGAACGCCGCCTCGCCCGACCTCACCACCGGCGAGGCAGGCCGCCTGAGCGTGGTCACGGCGATCTCGGTGTCGCCGCTCGACCCGGACGTGCTCTGGGTCGGCACCGGCGACGGCAAGGTCTGGACGACGGCCGACGGCGGCGCGACGTGGACCGACCGCACGGGCACGCTGCCGTTCCGCTTCGTCACCCGCGTCCTCGCGCACCCCACCGACGTGGCGTCGGCCTACGTCACGCAGTCGGGCCTGCGCTGGCGCGACCCGGAGCCACGCGTGTTCCGCACGACGGACAGCGGCGCGACATGGACGTCCATCAGCGACGGCCTTCCCGACGCCCCCGTGAACGCGCTCGCCGTCGACCCGCTCGCGCCGGACACCGTGTTCGTGGGCACCGATGTCGGCCCCTTCGTGAGCCCGGACGCCGGGGCGTCGTGGGAGGCGCTCGGCACCGGCATCCCGGCGGTCGCCGTGTTCGACCTGAAGGTGCACCCAACGGCGCGCTACCTCGCAGCCGGAACGCATGCCCGCTCGCTGTGGACCCTCCCGTTGCCGACGACCCCCGTGGCGACCGAGGCCGACCGCGCGTCCACAGGCCTCGCCCTCCTCGCGCCGTGGCCGAACCCCGTCGCGACCTCTACGACGGTGCAGTACGTGCTCGGCAGCCCAGGGCCGGTCCGGCTGGAGGTGTTCGACGTGACCGGGCGGCGCGTCGCCACGCTCGCTGACGACGCGCAGACCAGCGGCACGCACACGCGGTCGTGGACGCCCGACACCGGTCTCGCGAACGGGCCCTACCTCGTGCGGCTGACCGCCGGGACGCAGGCCGTCACGACGCGGCTGACGCTGGCGCGCTGACGGGCCCGGCAGATCGGTAGCTTGGGCGTCTTCCCACTTGCGCCTGCCTATGCCCTCGTCGCCCACCTCGCTCTCTCCCGTGCGCCTCTGGACGCTTGCCGCGCGGCCGAAGACGCTGTGGGCCGCCGTCGCGCCCGTGGTGCTCGGCGGGGCGCTGGCGTGGGAGGCCGACCTCTTCCACCCGCTCGCCTGGGGCTGCGCCTTCTTCGGCGCGGTCTTCATCCAGATCGGCACCAACTTCGCCAACGACTACCACGACTTCCTGCTCGGCGCGGACACCGAGCGGCGCGTCGGGCCGACGCGGGTGACGCAGGCCGGGCTGGCCACGCCGCAGGCCGTGCGCCGCGCCGCGATCCTGATGTTCGTGCTGGCGACGCTCGCGGGGGCCTACCTCATGGTGCGCGGCGGCTGGCCCATCGTGGCCGTCGGCGTGGCGTCGCTGGCGTGCGGGTGGCTCTACACCGCCGGGCGCAAGTCGCTGGCCTACCTCGGCATCGCGGACCTGTTTGTGTTCGCCTTCTTCGGCCCTGTCGCGGTGGGGGGTACCTACTACGTGCAGGCGGCAGACATCGTGGGCGGCTCGGCGCTGCCGCTGGTCGTCGTGCTCGCGGGCGTGGGGCCCGGGCTGCTCTCGACGGCGATCCTGCTGGCGAACAACCTCCGCGACCTGGAGACAGACGCGGCGGCAGGCAAGCGCACGCTGGTCGTCCGGCTGGGCCGCCGCGCGGGCGTGGCGATGTACGCCGCTTGGACGCTGGTCGGCGTACTGTGGCCGCTGGTGCTCGTCTACGGCTTCGACGCCCCCTTGGGCGCGCTGCTGGGCTGCCTGGCGCTGCCGCTCGTCGTCGGCCCGATCCGCACGCTCGCCCGCACCGACGACCCCGCGACCATCGCGCCGGTGCTCGGAGCCACGGCACGAGCGCTGCTCGTCTACAGCGTGCTGCTCGCCGTCGGGTGGAACCTGTAGCGAGGCTCTCGGCTGTCAACGGCTGGCCCTCTGCTCCGCCTATGCCCACGCTCTCGGTCTTTCGGTACCATCTGCCCCTCGTGCGCCCGTTGCCTCTGCGGACGCATACCGTGACGGTACGCGAGGGCCTGCTCGTGCGGCTGGAGGACGCCGGGCACACGGGCTGGGGCGACGTGGCCCCGCTGCCCGGCTTCAGCGCCGAAACGGTGGGCGACGCCGTCCGGGCGCTCGGGCGGTTGGATGCGGATGATCTGGCGGGGGCCCTGCACGACGAGGCGCTGCCGCCGTCGGTGCGCTACGGCCTCGCGCTCGCCACCTGGGACCTCGACGCACACCGACGCGCGGTGCCGCTTCCCGCCGTGCTGGCCAACGAACCATCGCCCATCGTCCCGCTCAACGGCTTGCTCGCGGGCGAGGCCGCCACGGTCCACCGCGATGCGGCCCGCCTCGCGGGAGCGGGCTACCACGCGCTCAAGCTGAAGGTGGGACGAGGCCCGGTGCCGGAGGAGGCCGCCCTCGTGCGCGACCTCCACGCCGCCCACCCCACCGTAGCCTTGCGCCTCGACGCCAACCGTGCGTGGACCTTCGACGAGGCGTGCCGCTTCGCCGGAGCGCTGGGCGATGCCGAGATCGAATACGTCGAGGAGCCGCTCGCGGACCCCAAGCGGCTCGCCGTCTTCGCGGCCGAGACGGGCCTCCCCGTCGCCCTCGACGAGTCGGTGACGGCGATGCAGCCGGACGACCTCGACGCCCACGCCTATGCCCAGGCCGTCGTGCTCAAGCCGACGTTTCTCGGGGGCGAACGCGCGTGGGCGCTGGCGACGCGGGCGCGGGCGCGGGGGCTGCGGGTGACCTGGAGCGCCGCGTTCGAGAGCGGCGTCGGTCTGCGGGGCCTTGTGGCGCTGGCAGCCGCCACGGGAACGCCCGCCATGAGGCCGAAACCGGCAGGCCTCGACACCTACCGCTGGCTCGCCGCCGACGTGTTCGCGGCCGACGCCGCCCCGCTCCGGCTCGGCATCCCGACGGTAGACGTTGCCGACGCGGTCGCCCCGCGTGCCCTCGATCCGGATCGCCTCACGCCCGTAGCACCGTGACCCCGCCTACCCTCGACCCTGTCCGCGATGCGGCCCGGCGCGCCCCGATGGCACCTGCGCTGGTGCTGAGCGACCGCGTGGTTACCTATGCCGACTTCGAGGCGCGCGTGGATGGGGCCGCGGCCTGGCTGGGCGATCGGGACCTTGAACCCGGCGACCGGCTGGCCCTCCTCGCGGCTCCGTCGAGCGACCTCATCGCGCTGCTGTGGGGCTGCTGGCGCGCGGGCGTCGTCGCAGCCCCGGTGAGCCTCCGCCTGCCCGACGCGGCGCTCGCCGCCCTGCTTGCGCGGCTTGCCCCGGCGGCTCTCGTCACGGATCGACCGGACTTAGCACTTGACGTACCGACCTATTCCCTCTCTCCTCTTCCGGTTCGGCCTACACCTTCAACCTCCAACCTCCAACCTTCAACCCCGACCACCCTCGTCCACACCTCCGGCTCGTCGGGCACGCCAAAGGCGGCGCTGCACACGTGGGGCAACCACGCCTGGAGCGCTCGGGGCTGGGTAGAGCGCCTCCGCCTAGGGCCTGGGCACCGCTGGTGGCTCGACCTGCCGCTCTACCACGTCGGCGGGTTGGCCGTGCTGGTGCGGTGCGCGCTTGCAGGCGCGGCGGTCGTGCTGGCTCCCCCCGCGACGCCGCTCGCGGATGCGGTGCGACGGTTTGGCGTTACACACGCCTCGCTCGTCGCCACGCAGCTCCGCCGCGCACTCGACACCGCGACACCCGCCGACCTTGGCGCGCTGCGCGGGATGGACGCGCTCCTCCTCGGCGGCAGCGCGATCCCCGACGACCTCCTGCGCGAGGCCTACGACGCCGGGCTGCCCGTCCTTACGAGCTACGGCATGACGGAGATGAGCTCGACCGTGACCGCCACGCCGCCTGATGCGGGCTTCGAGGCACTGCGTACTGCCGGGGCCGTGCTGCCTCATCGGGAAGTACGGCTAGCCGACGATGGCGAGATCCTCGTGCGAGGCCGGACGCGCTTCGCAGGCTACCTCACCCAGGACGACAACGGGAGAGACACGCTGAACGAACCGTTCGATGCCGACGGTTGGTTCGCCACGCGCGACATCGGGGCCTGGGTCGAGATCGACGGGCAGCTACTGCTGCGGGTGGTCGGACGCAAGGACCGCATGTTCATCTCGGGCGGCGAGAACATCCAGCCCGAGGCCATCGAGGCGGCGCTGCTGCGGCTGCCGAGCGTGCGCCGCGCCGCCGTCGTGCCCGTCGCCGACGCCGAGTTCGGCCACCGCCCCGTCGCCTTCGTGGAGGCCGACACTGACACCGACCTCGACGCCCTACGCACCGACCTCGACGTACCCGGCTTCATGCGCCCCGTCGCCGTGCTGCCGTGGCCCGATGATCTCATCGGCGGGATGAAAGCCGACCTCGTGGCGCTGCAGCGACGAGCACGGACGCTGCTTCGCGCGTGACGCGTACGACGCGGAGATACGCCGACCTCGTTTGCCCTGTCTCGCCTATTCTCCATCACGCCGGTTCTTCGTCTCGTCGTTCTCTCATCCCGCCGCCCTCCGATGCTCGGTCGCCTGCACGTCCTCACTGACTTTGTCTTCCAGCAGCGCTTTTCGCACGCGGAGCTTGCGAGGCTCGCGACGGCGGGGGGGGCCGACGTGATCCAGTTCCGCCAGAAGGACGGCACCGTCCGCGCAAAGCTGCACGAGCTCCGCCCTGTGGCCGACGTGTGCCGGGCGGCTGGCGCGACGCTGCTCGTGGACGACCACCTCGACCTCGCGCTCGCCGTGGAGGCCGACGGCGTGCACCTCGGCCAGACTGACCTCCCGATCCCGGATGCGCGGCGCATCTTCGGCCCCGACGCCATCCTGGGGGCCACCGCCACGACGCTCGCGCAAGCGCGGCAAGCCGAGGCATGCGGCGCGACCTACATCGGCTTCGGCCCGGTCTTCTCGGGCCGTTCGAAGGCCGCACCTGCCTCCACGAAGGGGCTCGGAGGCCTCGCCGCCGTCTGCGCGGCCGTCTCCATCCCCGTCATCGCCATCGGCGGGGTGACGGCGAGCCGCGTGGCCGATGTGCTCAACGCGGGGGCGCATGGCGTCGCGATCATGACAGCGATCAGCACAGCGCCGGACCCCGAGGCCGCGACGCGCGCGTTCCGCACGGCCCTCGACGCCGTCTGCGGCATCGAAGCATGACCTAGGTCAGCCCACCGCTGCGGCGAGGAGGACCGCGAGCACCACGCCGAACGCCAGCGCGAAGGAGTAGAGCATCCCCAGGACACCGCCTTTCACGGCGGTCTTGATCCAGCCCTGGCGGTAGACGTGCTTCTGGGCGAGGTAGACGTAGAGCGGAATGAGCACCAGCAGCCAGGCCGCCCGCCCGCCCAGCGGCGTCATCGCCCCGAGCGCAAACAGCGTGAAGACGCCAAACGCGAACGCGTGCACGTGCAACGCGAAGACAAGGTGCTCGCCGTAGTACCAGTTGCGGCGGAGGTAGACCACCTTGAGCACGAGCGCGAAGACCGGCAGCAGCAGGAACATCACCGTGGGCACCTGCCGGAGGGCACTGCGCATGAAGTCGGCGAAGGCCGCACCGCGCTCCGCCTCCGTCCGCGCAGCCGTGATGCGCTGGATGCTAGCGCCCCGACGCGCCCACGCCGGCAGGTCGACCTCCACGTTGGAGCCCGGGAAGAGGTAGGCCGCGGCCGTCTCGTAGTCCATCGGGTTCACGAGGCTGTCTGGGGAGAGCGTGGCGAGGAACGAGCGCTGCCACGCGAGCCGGTTCTGCTCCCGCACGGTGCTCTCGTCGACGAAGTCGTCCAGGCGGTCTTCGGCTCGACGGAGTGCGGACACGACGTCGGGCGGCGGCTTCGTTGAGGCCGTGTCAGCGATCGCCCGCAGCGAGTCGAGGACTGCCTGCCGCTCGGCAACGTCCTGGCGGTGCGCGTCCAGCACCTCGTCGAGCTCGGCGAGGCGCGCCGCGACGGTCGTTGTCGAGTCGGACTCAAACGCGCTGCTGAACCCCTCGGTGAATTCGTCGGCGACGACGACGTTGACGAGGAAGAAAAAGAGCAGCGTCGAGAGGAGGTAGAGCCGCAGCGGGCGGACGTAGCGGACGCGTCGGCCGTCGAGGTAGGCGCGCGTGAGCCGCCCTGGCAGCACGAGCCGTGCGATCGAGCGCCAGAGCCGCCCGTCGATGCCGAGCAGCTCGGTGACGGCCTCCGCCGCGACGCGGTGGAACGGCTGGCGGAGCGGCTGGTCCTTCTGCCCGCACGCGGCGCAGTACGCGCCGGAGAGCGGCTGCCCGCAGTTCGCGCAGCGGGTGGGCGTCGCCGACGGCTCCGGGGACGCCCGAGACTCCGTGGGCGTCGAGGCATCCGCAGGCTCTGGGACCTCCGGGGGCACCGGGGCCTCCGTGGGCACCGGGGACTCCGAGGCCGTTGGCGATGCAGGATCAGAGGGCACGATGAGGACGGGGGTGACGCGGGCTGCTGGGATTCGTGGGGATCGCGTACGGGACGGAGGTCGCGACGCTCCCCCGCGCACTCCGTTGCGGTGCTACGGTGCGGCACGTACGGCAGGTTCAGCGTCGCGCCTCGGTTCTCTCGCCTCTTCGGCTCCCGCTTCTCGGGCTCCTGCGTCTTGGGCTCCTCCCTAGGCGTGCTGCAGCAGGAACGTCAGGGCAACGCCCAGCCAGACGAGCGAGGCGATGAACGCCAGGCCGAAGCGGGTCCGGCGGGCCTTGGCACCGGCGCGCTCCGAGGCGCTCAGTTCGGCGCGGCCGAGGAGACGCCGCAGCTCCGGATCCGAGAAGCGCGGCTCGTCGGGGGCTAGGAGTCTGCGGTTGGCCCAGAACGCACGGCCGAAGAACACCGTGAACGCCGCCGCAGCGAGCACGCCCCCTACGTCGAGGGCGAAGACGAGGTCGAGTTCTCCGTTGTTGAGCACGGCACATCGGGTGGGGGAACAGTCTCGACGCGACGGACACGGCGTGCCCACGGTTCCCATGCGGCGGTGTCAGCAGGCAGTGCTCTCTTCCCGCAGCGCCGTTCGCCCTCGTGCTCTCAGGAGCCGACGTGCATCTGGAGGTCTTCGCGGCGGTGCTTTTGGCGGAGCTTGCGCAGCGCCTTCTCCTTGATCTGCCGGACGCGCTCGCGGGTCAGGCTGAAGCGCTGGCCGATCTCTTCGAGCGTGAGCGGGTGCTCACGGCCGATGCCGAAGTAGAG
>JBCDFF010000025.1:0-22044 GCA_039178415.1 Bacteroidota bacterium | reverse complement strand
GCTGACGCTCGCGTTCAGCAAGCAGCTCATGCCGGTCTACGACAAGCCGATGATCTACTACCCGCTCACCACGCTCATGCTGGCGGGCATCCGGGAGATCCTGATCATCTCGACGCCGCACGACCTGCCGCACTTCCAGCGCCTCCTCGGCGACGGTCATGCGTGGGGCCTCGACCTGCAGTACGCGGTTCAGGACGCGCCCAACGGCATCGCGGAGGCGTTCGTGATCGGCGAGGAGTTCCTCGCGGGCGAACCGGCGAGCCTCATCCTGGGCGACAACATCTTCTATGGCCAGGGCCTCACGAACACGCTCCGCCGCGCCCGCACGCGCGTCGAAGAGCAGGGTGGCGCAACCGTCTTCGGTTACTACGTCAGCGACCCCGAACGCTACGGCGTCGTCCACTTCGACGCCGACGGGCGTGCGCTCGACATCGAGGAGAAGCCCGCCAAGCCGAAGTCGAACTACGCCGTCGTGGGGCTCTACTTCTACGATGGGGCCGTGACCGACATCGCGCGCAACCTGGAGCCCTCCGCACGCGGCGAACTCGAAATCACGGACGTCAACAAGACGTACCTCCAGCGTGGCATGCTCGACGTGGAGGTGCTCGGGCGCGGGACCGCCTGGCTCGACACCGGCACGCATCAGTCGCTCCACGAGGCCGCGACCTTTGTCGAGGTGGTCGAGGCGCGGCAGGGGCTCAAGATCGCCTGCCCCGAGGAGGTCGCCTACCGGATGGGCTACATCGACGCCGACGCACTGCGCGCGCTCGCCACGCCGCTGGCGAAGAGCACCTACGGGCAGTATCTGCTGACGCTCCTCGACCAGGCGGCAGCCCAGCGCCACCCCTCGGATTTGGTGATTTAGGATGTTCGATTTTTGATTGAAGGGCACATCTGCAATCGTACATCTCAAGTCCAACATGACCATCATCGAGACCAACCTCCCCGGCGTGCTGATCGTCGAGCCGCGTGTGTTTGGCGACGCGCGGGGGTTCTTCCTGGAGACGTTCAACGCCGAACGCTACGAGGACGCGGGCATCCCGTACCGCTTCGTGCAGGACAACCACTCGCGCTCACGGCGCGGCGTGCTGCGCGGGCTCCACTTTCAGAAGCAGTATCCACAGGGCAAGCTCGTCTCTGTCCCGCGCGGCGCGGTGTACGATGTCGCTGTGGACGTGCGCCCCGGCTCGGCGACCTTCGGGCAGTGGACCGGGACCGAATTGTCCGAGGACAACCACCGGCAGCTCTGGATCCCGCCCGGCTTCGCGCACGGATTCTGCGTGCTCAGCGAGGTCGCGGACTTCCAGTACAAATGCACGGACTATTACCACCCCGAGGACGAGGGCGGGGTGCTCTGGAACGATCCCGCGCTCGGCATCGACTGGCCGTTTGCCGAGCCGACGCTCTCGAAGAAGGACCAGGCGCTCAAGCCGCTCGCAGCGCTGTCGCTAGCCGAGCTGCCCGCTGAGTCCGTCGGCGATGGGGTCCGCTAGCTCGATGCGCGTTCTGATTCCCGGAGCCAACGGCCAGGTCGGCCGCGAACTCGTTGCGTGCGCCGCGCGGCACGGCGTGGAGCCTATCCCCCTGACGCGTACCGACCTCGACCTCACCGATGCGGAGGCGGTGCGGTCTGTCGTTGCGGCGCACCGGCCCGATGCCGTCATCAATGCTGCGGCGTACACCGCCGTGGACCGCGCCGAGACCGAGCACGACCTCGCCTTCGCCGTCAATCGCGACGGGCCTGCCGCACTCGCTTCAGCGTGCGCCGAGCTTGGCATCCCGCTCGTCCACTTCTCGACGGATTACGTGTTCGATGGGACGAAGCAAGAGCCGTATCTGGAAGGCGACCCAGCGACTCCGCTCGGGGTGTACGGGCAGAGCAAGTGGGCAGGGGAGGAGGCCGTACGGGAGGAGCACGACCGCTGCCTGATTCTCCGTGTGAGTTGGGTGTTCTCGCAGCACGGCGGCAACTTCGTCAAGACGATGCTGCGGCTCGGGCGCGAGCGCGAGGCCCTTCGCGTCGTCGCGGACCAGCACGGCGGGCCAACGCCGGCCGGTGCCATCGCCGAGGCCGCCTACGCCGCCCTCACGCAGGCGCTCGCGCGAGACGCCGACTGGGGCACCTACCACTTCTGCGGCGCGCCCTTCACGACGTGGCATGGATTCGCCGAGGCCATCTTCGCTGAGGCCCGCGCCCACGAGCCGTTGGCGGTGCAGACCGTCGAGGCGATCCCGGCATCGGCCTATCCGACACCAGCGGCCCGACCGGCCAACTCTAGGATGGACATGGCGCGGATCGCGCGTACTTTCGGCATCGCGCCTGCCGACTGGCGCTCGGCGCTGGCCGACGTTGTGGCGGCCGTCCATCCTGCCTCACCCACTGCCTCCTGAGGGGTGCCCGCCTCAGAACCGTCGCCGCGTCGCTCGCCCGTCACCCGCTGGCTCGACCGGCGCGGTACGCATACGCGCGATCTGCTCAGCGGTGCATCGGTCGCGTTTGCAGCGAAGGTCGTGGGCGCGGGCGCTGGGTTTGCCCTCAGTGTGCTCGTCGCCCAACTCCTGGGCGCGGAGGGGACCGGCGACTTTTTTCTCGCGCTGGGGATGCTCTCGGTAGTCGCGACGGTGGGGCGGTTCGGTCTCGACCAAGCGGTCGTGCGTTTCGTCGCGGCTGAGGCTTCCGAGGATGCCTGGGGGCGGGTGCGGAGCGTCGCCCAGACCAGCATCAAGGTGGCAGGTGGGTTGCTCTTGCTGTGTGCGCTAAGTCTCGGGCTGGGAGCAGAGTGGCTCGCCACAGTCGTGTTCGGTCGGGAGGAGTTGGCCCCGGTGTTTCGAGCGGTCGCGTGGGGGGTTGTGCCGATGGGGCTTGCGTGGGTCTACGCGGCGTTGCTGCGTGGTCGCCGCGATATCGCGGCGTCGCAGACCGTGCAGGCCGTGCTCAGCCAGCTGATCGCGCTCCCGCTGCTGTGGGGGCTGCACGCGACGGGTAGGCTCACGGTCGAGCATGCCGTGCTGGCGTACGCGGTGGCCACCGGGGGGACGCTGCTTGCCGGGGTGCTGTGGTGGCACCGCGCGATGCCGTCCGAGGCGGCGTCCCGATTTCCGGCCCGAGAGCTCCTGTCGACGAGCGCCCCACTCTTCGGGGTGGCGCTCATGGGCATCCTCACGCAATGGCTGCCCGTGTTGCTCCTGGGCGCCCTCGCCACGAGCGCGGAGACCGGTGTGTTCGCCATCGCCATGCGCGTGGTCAGCCTGGCTGGACTCGTCTTGATGGCCATCAACGTCATGGCGGCCCCTCAGTTTGCGGCACTCTACCATCAGGGCGATGGCACCGAACTATCCAGCCTGGTGCGCCAGACGTCGCTCTACACGACGGTGCTGGCAATACCGATCTTGATCGCGCTGCTTGCCATGCCGCGGTTCGTACTCGGGCTCTTCGGGGAGTCGTTCGTGGTGGGCGTGCCCGTCCTTCGCATCTTGGCGATCGGTTACACGGTCAACCTGGTGACCGGTGCTGTAGGTACACTGCTCGTGATGAGCGGGCGCGAGCGCGCCATGCAAAGTGTCACGCTCTTCTCGACAGGGCTGCTGGCGACAGGGTGCGTGGTCTTGATTCCGCCGTACGGGATGCTCGGGGCCGCCATTGCAGTTAGTGCTGCGCTCGCCGTGCAGAACAGCATCGCGGCGTGGTGGGTCTGGCGGACGTTTCGAATCAACCCGCTGTTCTTCCTACCAACCCCCACGCCGCGCTTAGACTAGGCAGCCTGCTATTCCACAGCGCCTGGTCCTGCTGAAGACTTGCATGTCTGCCCCCACCTTTGTCATTGGATACCCCCGCTCAGGCACGACCTTGCTCGCGGATCTGCTAGGACGCCACTCGCAGGTGGCCGTGCCCCCCGAGACTCGGTTTGCGGCAGCCATCCACGAACATTACCAGCCAGCGGGATTGCCACAGCCATCGACCCCAGCCGAGTTCGTGGAGGGGGTCTTGCACACCTACCCGCGCCTACGCGACGTAGACGTGGACTGGAGCCGGGTCACGCAACGCATAGAGCACGCACGCAACGGCGAAGCGGATCACGGCGCAGCGGGCCGTGGCGCTTATGAAGCGGACCCACCCCAACTGCTTCGAGCCGTGCTCGAAGAGTATGCCGAGCAGCAGGGGAAGCCCTACGTGATCGAGAAGAGCCCCGTGCACCTGCTCTACGCAGCGACCCTGGTCGACTGGTTTCCTGCCTGCCGGTTTGTCTGGATCATCAGAGACGGACGCGACGCGGTCCTCTCGATGCTGGGCATGCCATGGGCACACGACGTGCTAGCCTTGCACGCGGCCGAGTGGACATACCGCATGGACATGGGGGCCAAGCTCCTCCATACACATCCAGACCGGGTGCACATCATCCGGTACGAGGACGTGCTGACGACACCGGTCCAGACGTTCAGGGCCCTCTGTACCTATCTGGACATCTCATTCGAACCACGTATGCTCGATCCCGAACAGGGAGGGAGCACGGTGCCAGCGTGGGAGCAAGCCTGGAAGGGAAAGGTGACAGGACAACTCGATCCGTCGCGCATAGGAGGGTGGCAGCGTAAGGCAACCCTTGCCCAGCAACGCGTCCTTCACGCGATCATGGGGCCAGCCCTCGAACGGTGGGGCTACGATGTCCCTTCTCAGTCCCGACTCACAGTCGCACTCGGGGCCCCGCTGCGTATGCCCGCTTTTCGGTACGTGCGCGGTGCCATGGAGCACACGAAGGGACTGCTCCGTAAATCAGGGATAGGCGTTCCCCTCTCCCGCGCACATGTGATTGAAGAGGCATTCCACTCCCAAGCTGAAGCGAGTTCCACAGTAGAGCCACGCACTCCGTCCCCATGATTGGTGTGTATCTCATCGGGACCCTGGGCTTCGTGGGAGCGGCCTTCGCCTACCCGCGGTGGGCGTTCTTGGGCTTTCTATTCCTCTATTCGACCTTCTCTCGCTTTCTCGCGGTAGGTGTATCGGACGAAGGGTTCGCGCTCTCAGTACAGTTCCTTACGTCGCTGGCGCTCCTGGGTGTGTGGATCACGCTTTGGCTGCTTGGTGACACCCGCGTACATGAAGGGCTCCGGCGACTTCGACGCGATCATTGGATATGGGTCGCGTTGTGGGGCGTCTTTGTCGTGAAGGTGATTGCGTCCGCGGTCCACACGCGGTTTGAGGTGGGCGTTATCTCGGCGCTCGTCAACGAATACCTCATCACCATCAACGTGGCACTCTTTGCTGCCATGGTAGTGCGCACGGGACGGGACGTGGTAATCGTCTGCATCGTCATCGCAGGGTCAATGCTGTTCAACGAAGTCTGGACGATTGCCGAGCAACTGAAAGGCGGCTCTCTCTTCGAAGGCATCATCGAGATTTCCTACAAGGTGGTGGGCACGCTCAGCGTCGAGGGGAAGTACAGGGAGATGGGCTACCGGGTGATGGGCACCTTTACCAACCCGCTCCAATTGTCGTCCTTTCTCTGCATCGCGGCGCCGTTCGCAGTGATTGCTCTCCGTGCGCGCCGACGGTTAACGCGGTGGGCGGTCGTGATTCCTGCCCTCGCACTCACGCCCGTCTCGACTTTTTGGACGCTGAGTCGGTCGGGTCTCCTGACGCTCGGTATCGTCGCCGCATCGTACCTACTGTTTGTATTCTACCAGCGTAGTCGCATTGATCGTACGCTGCGCTTTATCGTACTGGCCGTTGCCCTGGTCGGGGCCGCCTACAGCGGGCTAGCGGTGCTTGACGCTGTCAACAAGGCAACGGTTGAGCAGTCCATTGACATCACCGAAGACAAGAGCGCGCTTTACCGCTTAGCGCAGTACGTGATTGTCGGGGAGATGTTGACGGCACATCCGACGAACCTGGCGCTTGGCTTTGGTATGCAACGCAACATGATCGAGGCCCGCGATGAACTGGTCAACCTCGACAACTACTACCTCCGCGTTGCGTTGGAGGGTGGCCTCTTTGGCGTAGGTGCTTTGTTGTTTCTTTGCTACGTACTCTTCACGTGCGCAGCCCGGCTTGGGAGGCACCCCCAGAAGGAGGCACAGCGAATCTCGGTCGCGCTTCGCAGCCTTGTGGTCGCTGTCCTCATAACGATGGTGTTTGTGAGCGTCCCCTACAGCTACCTCTACCTCTATCTCGCGTTGGCACTTGTGGCGCTGTACCGTGTAAGCCTTGACGAGCACGCGCGGCAGCGGTCCGAAGCCGCCGCCTTGTAATGTCGACCCTATATAAAGTGTAGGCGACGGCTGTTGTTTTAGTCGCCACGCGTCCCCCTGTGACGTCGTCCCCCCTCCAGTACTCCGTAGATCCTGTGGCAGCGCCAACGCTTCCAAGCGTGCTGAATGTGGGCCACCACTACTTCGTGGGGGGTGGGTCCGATCGCTATCTGCTCGCCTTGGGGGCCCTGCTGGAAAGCCATGGGCACGATGTGATACCGTTCGCTACGGCCCACGAGCGGAACGAGCCGACTCGGTGGGCCGATTATTTTCCAGCAGGCGTCAATCCGAGTAGACCAGGGTTGTCTGACGCGTTCCGCTTTCTCTGGTCATCTGATGCGCGCACCGCGATGCAGCGCGTGCTCGCCGAGGCCCACCCTGATGTCGCCCATCTTCACATCTACTACGGCCAGCTCACCGCCTCGATTCTGGGGCCGCTGCATGACGCAGGCGTGCCCGTCGTGCAAAGCCTGCACGAGTACAAGCTGGCCTGCCCCGTGTACTCGTTCATCTCCAACGGAGCGGTGTGTGAAGCGTGCGCGGGCCAGTCGTTTTGGCGTGCGCTGCCACGGCGTTGCAACCGAGGGAGCGTAGTTCGGACAGCGGCTAGCGTGGCCGAAGCATACATCTCCAGGTGGGCAGGCGATCTGCGTCACGTGGATCACTTCATCGCAGTAAGCGACTTCATGCGCCGCAAGATGGAGGAATACGGGCTCGGAGCTGGCCGCATCACCACCGTTCACAACTTCGTCGATGCCAACGCCGTGGTGCCCGCCACGGACGCAGGCGACTATGCGTTTTACTTTGGACGGCTGGAACGACTCAAGGGCTTGTATACGCTCATCGAAGCGGCGGGGGCAGTGCCGGAGCTACCACTCTGGATTGCAGGCGAGGGCAAAGCCCGAGCAGAACTCGAAGCTGAGGTCGAGCGCCAAGGGTGGACCCACATTCGTTTTCTTGGCTTTCAGCGTGGTCAAGCCCTAGAAGACCTGATCCGCGGTGCCCGCTGCACCGTCTTGCCTGCCGAGTGGTACGAGAACTGTCCCATGTCGGTTCTCGAAGCGCTTGCCTACGCGCGGCCCGTAGTCGGCAGCCACATCGGTGGCATCCCGGAGCTCATTGATCACGGCGTTGACGGTTTTCTATTCGAGCCGGGCAACGTCGAGCAACTCCGCACCATCCTTCAGGAGTTCCTTGTCGAGCCTGGGCGAACCATCGAGATGGGGCAGGCAGGGCGAACGAAAGTGAAGCAGCGGTTTAGTCCTGAGGTCCACTATTCGCAGATCTGTGCCGTCTACGATCAGGTGCTCCGCGCGTAGCTCCTCCGCCCGAACATCCGACTGATGCCCGCCCAACTCAGCAAACGCTACGTTCGTACCCGGCCTACCAAAGCGCTGAGCCGCCTCGTGAGTTGGGCGCTCGTGGAGGGGCGTCCGCTCACCACGCGTGGTCAGTGGATCAATCCCGTCGTCTTCGGATTGCAGCGGGCGGCGTTGACCTTGCCGCTTCAACGCCCCGTCGATCGCCCCATTTTCGTCATTGGGACCGGCCGCAGCGGAACCACCGTGCTGGGCACGGTGCTCTCCATGCATCGCGACGTGGCGTTCTTGAACGAGCCCAAAGCCGTATGGCACCGCATCCATCCTGAGGAGGACGTGATCGGGAGCTACGCCAACGGCCCGGCACGCTTTCGTTTAGACGCGTCCGAGGCTACGCCAGCGCGGGCCGCTGTCGCCCGACGCCTTTTCGGCGCATACCTTGCCGCGGTGCGGGGCCAACGCTTGGTCGACAAGTACCCGGAACTGGTCTTTCGCATTCCGTTTGTCCGCGCGCTCTTCCCAGATGCGCGCTTGGTCTTTCTGGTGCGCAACGGATGGGACGCCTGCGCCTCCATCCAGAACTGGTCTGAGCGGCTGGGGGTGGAGCAGAAGAGCGAGGTGCACGACTGGTGGGGACGCGACGACCGCAAGTGGCATCTGCTCCTGGATTACGCCGCCGCCCACGAGCCCGATCTGCGCCCGATCGTGCCGAGCCTGCGCCACGAGGCGGACCATCGCCAGCGCGCCGCAGTCGAGTGGGTGCTGGCCATGAGGGCAGGGCGGGAGGCCGAGCGCGCGCACCCCGAATGCATTCACCGCGTGCGGTACGAAGACTTCACCGCTTCCCCGGACGCCACCCTACGGACGCTGTTGGAGAACGTTGGGTTACGAGACGACCCAGTCTGCCGGTCCTTCGCCGTGGCAACGCTCAGGGACGGACAGGCGCACGACGCGTTCACGTTGCGCGCCGAAATCGCTCCGTTCTTCCACCACACCATGGAACGTCTTGGTTACATGGGGGCGAAGTAAAGCAAACGAGCCGATGGAAGACGGCGTGAAGGGCAGAGTTCAAGTGAGATCGGAGGAACTGCGAAGGTTGGCCCATTTTTGGCGGAGGCCCGAGCGCCCGCTTGTTCCCCAAAGGCGTGGTATGTATTCTTGAGCCTTCTGCCAGCGTGCGCTAGACTACGTGCCCAGGGCGCTCCCCCCCACGGTGCTCCCTCCCTCACTCGCCCACTGTCGGTGCGTCCCCACCCCACCCGCTGCTCCACCGCTGTGACCTCACGCGCTACTCCCGTCCGCTCGCTTGCGATTTTAGGTACACGCGGAATTCCAGCCCACTACGGCGGCTTTGAGACGTTCGCCGACGAACTGTCCACCCGCCTCGTTGAACGGGGCATTGAGGTGACCGTGTTCTGCGAGAGCGATGGGCCTCGCGCGCCCGAGACCTACAAGGGTGTCCGCCTCGAATTTGTGGAGACGCCGCGGCTGGGCAGCCTCACCACCGTCCTCTACGACGTCCGGTGCCTCTGGCGCGCCCGCAAGCGCTTCGACGTGGTCTACATGCTCGGCTACGGTGCGAGCGCCTTCTGCTGGCTGCCGCGCCTGCACAAGCGCGAGGTGTGGATCAACATGGACGGCATTGAGTGGGCCCGCGAGAAGTATAACTGGATCGGCAAGGCCTACCTCCGCATGATGGAGGGCTTCGCGATGCACACGCCCACGCGCCTCATCGCGGACGCGGCGGCCGTTAAAACGAACCTAGGGGAACGCTACCGACGCATGCCCCCGTGCGACGTCATCGCGTACGGCGCACCAGCGCTGCACCATCGTCCCGACCCCGCCCTACTGGCCGAGTGGGACCTGGCCCCCAAGGGCTACCACATCATGGTGTGCCGCTTCGAGCCGGAGAACCACGTCACGGAGATCATCGAGGGGTACATCGCCTCCGACAGCCCCCTACCGCTCGTGGTGCTGGGAGACCACACGCAGCCGACCGAGTACGTCCAGCGCATCCGCACGGCCGCCGCGCTCGACCCGCGTGTACGCCTGATCGGTACCGTCTACGAGCGAGACCGGCTCCAGGCCCTGCGCTACCATAGCGTTTCGTACCTCCACGGACACTCCGTCGGCGGAACGAACCCGTCCCTGCTTGAAGCGCTGGGTTGCGGCAACGTCGTCGTCGCCCATGACAACCCGTTTAACCGAGAGGTGGCAGGGGACGCTGCGCTCTACTTCCGCGAGGCTGCCGAGCTACCAGCACTGCTGTCTCAAGTCGAGGAGCATCCGACGCTGCAGACCAGGCTCTCGGACCGGGCCGTAGCACGCATCGAGTCGCGCTATACGTGGGGTCGGATCGTGAATCAATACCTCGATCTACTCGGGCATCCCCAGGCTGTGCCCACACCGTCGGTGCAGGACGCGACCCCAGCGCTGCCCAGCCACAGCGGCGACGGCCATCGGACAGCCGAGCCTGTGCTTGTCGTACCGAGCCGCGTACAGACGGACCGCGCTGCCTAGCAGCCGTGCTTCCCAGCAGAGCCGTGTCGCACAGCAACAGCGCCGGTTCCTCGTCGCGCCTGCGATGATCCTGCGGACGCGGTGACTTCGCGTCTAGAAGCGGAAGCTTTGGAAGGGAAGGCCCCAGCGGAGCGTCGCGTAGAGATCGGCGAACCCGGCCTCGCGGAGGGCGTCCTGCTCATCCGTCTGCTCGTAGAACCGACCCGTCACCTCGAACGTGAGCTTGGGCAACACCTCGTAGCCGACACGCGCCTCAAGAAGCGTACGCGTCTGGGCGATGCCCTGCCCCACCTCGTTGCCGAACTCGTTGCCCGCGCCGAAGCAGGAGTCGTCCCGCTCAAAGCACTCGTTGTAGGACACCAAGGGGTCGCCGCCGAAGTTGAAGAAGCCGTCGGTAAAGGGGGTGTCAGCGGTATTGCGGCCAGCGCTCGTAAAGGCCCCACCAAGTCCGAGTGTGAGGCGGGGGAGGGGCCGAAAGCTAGCCAAGAAGGAGACATCTTGCGAGTTGGGCCCGATCGGGTGCCCTAGCAGGCCAAACCGGTTCACGTAGGCTCGGCTGGGGTTGGCCGACGAATACGTGAACGGACGGACGCGCGCATACTCAACCGTCACGTCCAGGTTGGATAGGGGGAGATCCACGAGGCGTGCCCCGATCGTCACGCCCCACTTGTTGTTGCGCCAGCCGTTGCCCGAGAAAAACTCAGACGCCCTGAATTCGTCGAACATGAACTGGTAGTAGAGCGTCGCGCCTCCGTTGCCGAGCCACGCTGGCGGCAGGGTCCACGAGCCATCGAACGCTAGTAGCATGTTGGCAGGACTGCCCAACTCAAAATCGAGCGCGCGGTAGAAAATGACAGGGTTGAGGTACGCCAGGTAGAACTCGGGGCCACGGTCTTCGTCGGTCGGCGCGAGCATGGCCGACTCGGAGACCGCAAACTGGAGCCCGTAGGGCAGGTCGATGGAGAGGCGGTGCATGGAGCCATACTTGGCACGGCTCTGCGTACTGAAGGCGTCCCGCTCGCGCGTCACGTCGACGAAGGCCGAGAACAGGTTGACGTACTCGATGCGCCAAAACCGCGTGCGGAACTGGAGGAAGTCGTAGGTCGGGGCGAAGTTGGAGAGCAGTTGGCTCCCGTAGCCAGGGCCCCAGCGGTTCTGGTCGCGGCCAAAGCGCGCCTCAAAGTGCTTCGTGTGCAGCCCGACGATGC
Organism: Bacteroidota bacterium; assembly: GCA_039178415.1. GTDB lineage: Bacteria > Bacteroidota > Rhodothermia > Rhodothermales > Rubricoccaceae > JBCBEX01. Next base: position 10,754 of record JBCDFF010000025.1, on the reverse strand, counting down.
CTGAGACTACCCAGAAGTCGTAGGTGTCGCCGTTGTCGAAGTCGCGGTTGCCGATGCGTTGGTCGGCAACGGGTAGCCCAGCCTGAGGTAGGGTCCACTGGTTGTCCATCACGCGCGACTCCACGAACAGCTTCGTCGATTCGGAGAGGTCCACGTGCCCTGCAATGCGGAAGCCGCGCGTGTTGCGGAGGGTCGTGACTTGTTCGCCGAGGCTGGTGGCCGACCCGGTCTGCCTGGCGCTGCCCAGCGAGAGGTAGGCGAGAGGCTCGGCCTGGAACACGAAGTCTTCGCCTTCAGCAGAGATGAACGAGCGCCCGTCGCGGTAGAGGGCAGGGATGTAGTCGCGGACGAAGCCCACGCCCGCACCTGACGTCTCGCCGCGATACTCGGCGAGGAGCCGCCGGTCCGTGGCCGTCATGGCTGCCTTCGCCTCGTCCGAGTCAGCGAGGAGCGTGAGGTATTCCTGCGCTTGGTATGCCGAGAGCGGCTGGTTGGTCAGGAACGCGTTGGGGAGCAACCCGCGCGTGTGCTGCCGCAGCAGGAATTCGTGCACATCGTCGTTGATCTGAAGCAGTCCCTCCGTCTGCGCATGCGCAGGCTGGCCGGCGAGGCCGCACAGGAGCGAAACGAAGAGGGCGCAGCCCGAGACGAAGCGGAACGAGCGAGGGGGCATAGCCAGAAAGACTCGGTGGCGGAAGGCGGTCACGACCTGCGCGGTGCGCAGCGCGGCAGAATACGCAAAGAACGCGCCGAGTCCACGTGCCCGCGAGGGGGCTTCGAAGAGGATTCGCTCGCGATCCCGCACCGAGACGATCCTGTGCCGAGGCGATTCTGTGCCGAGGCGATACCACGTGTAACGGCTACCGGGCGTCGCCGCTACCAGCCGTCGCAGGCGTCGGGGGTGTTCACCAAGTCGACCCACTCCCAGGTGCCGCTGCCGTCCGGCTGTGCGTTGAGAGCGCGGCGAATCTGGATGCAGTCGGCGGTGAGCCCGTTGAAGCGCACCTGCACCCGCAACTCCGGAAAGTCGGTCGAGAAGTAGTCCAAGAGCGGGACCTCGGTAGCTACCGAGTCGAAGCCGAAGAAGCCGTAGCGCGTGCCGCCGAGGTCGAGGGCGTCGTCGTACTTCGGGTAGCCGATCTGGTCAAGCGACAGGCGCGAAAAGTAGGGGGTGTCGCGGCCGCCCCCCATGGCGTCGGCCTTCTCCTTCCAGAGCAGCACGTCGCTGGCCACCCGCATCGACTCGGCGGTCATGCGGTCGAAGCTGCTCTGCCGATCGTGGGCGCGGTACATCTGCAGCCCGACCACGAAGGCGATCATAGTGATGACGACGCCGAAGACGATCAGCATCAGGTTATTGCTGCCCATGGAAGCGAGGGGGAAGTAGTAGTGGGAGCCCGATCTCGACCATAAAACATGCCGCGGGCATCCAGCGTGAGCAAATGGCACGGGAAACGTGCCGCTGCCGTGGTGTGACAGGCGAGCGCGTCTCTCAGGCGAACACGGACCACCATGCGACCCATTCTGGTGTTTCAGAATGAAGCAGGGGGGCGGCCAAAACGGCGCGGGCACCAACGAGACCGACTGGCGTTGCAGGGCCGCTCGTCGTAGCTTTGCGCAGTCCAGGCTAACGCCGTCTGAGGCGTCCCTGTGCACGCTGTCCACTCACCCGACTCCGACCTCTATGAACACGGCTGTCTCGCAGCTTCCCGTTTCCGCAATCGATGCGGACGCGCGTGGCGCGTTCGTCCTGCGGACCTACATCCACCTCTTCGGCGCGATCCTGCTCTTCGTCGCCATCGAGGCGTACTTCTTCACCAGCGGCCTCGCCGAACCCATTGCGACCACGCTCCTGAACATGCCGGGCGGCTGGCTCGTCGTGCTCGGCGGCTTCGTGGTGGTGAGCTGGATCGCGAGCCGCGTCGCGGCGACCGCCTCCAGCCCGGTCGCGCAGTACGCGGCCTTGGGCGGCTTCGTCCTCGCCGAGGCCATCATCTTTGTGCCGCTGCTCTTCATGGCGGCCTACTACTCCGGCGACCCGGGCATCATCAACAAGGCAGCGTGGGTCACGCTGCTGGGCTTCACGGGCCTCACGGCTATCGCCGTGGTGACGCGCAAGGACTTCTCGTTCCTCGGCGGGCTGCTCCGGTGGGGGTTCATTGTCGCGATCGTGCTGATCGTGGCGGGCGTCCTGTTCGGCTTCGAGCTCGGCACCTTCTTCGCCGTTGGCATGATCGGCCTCGCGGGGGCCGCGATCCTCTACGACACCTCGAACATCCTGCACCACTACCCCGAAGACAAGCACGTGGCGGCCTCGCTGCAGCTCTTCGCCTCGGTCGCGCTGATGTTCTGGTACGTCCTGAGCCTCTTTCTCAGCCGCGACTAGCGGACGCCGCGCATCCCGTTTGAACGTGTGCAGGTGTGGATGTGTGAACGTCCCGCCTGCACACGTTTTCTGTTGCTAGCTGCCGCGCTCTTCCTCAAGGTCGCGTACGGCTTCGCAAAACAGACGCCAGCACGACTGATCGCACTGCATCACCATGTTTGCAGACACCCCGTGCACGTCAAGATCCACCGAGACCGAGGAATGTCCGAGTAGGCCTCCCTGCACGTCTAGGTTCAGAGAGGAGAACGGGGTAACTCCCAGGTCGACCACGACATCCAGCGGGGTCACAGCCATATCATTGAGCGGCAGGGTCAACCACGATTCGATGCGGAGAACAAAGGCGAGCAGCTCTACCCAAGAAAGCACCACATCCTTTGCAGCTACACGCGCCTCCTCGGTCTCGGAGAGGTAGGGGAGGGCGCTCCAGAACTGCACGTCGCACCGAAACAACTCCGCCTCGACCTCGCGCACGCCGACGGTGAGTGACTTGTAGCCGCTGTTCGAGGGGAGCGCAAGGCGCTGAAGTGCTGTCGACATTCACCTACGTCCACACGTTCATACCCTCACACCGTCACCGCTCCAACGGGGCCGTCGCCATGAGCACGCGGAGGGCGTTGGCCTGCGCGGCGCTCGCCACGGCGGCGAACTGCCGGACGGTCGCCTCAGCGTCGGCGCGGAGCACAAGCGCCTCCCGGTCCCCCCGCGCCTCAGCGAGGGCCGTCGTGAGTTCGGCCTCTTGCACCTCCTCGTCCCCCACGAAGAACAGGCCCTCGGCGGTGATCGCCACGCTGACATACTGCTGCTCCTCGGGCACGCCAGCTGCCGACTCTGGCAAGTTGACCCGGATGCCCTGCTGGGTCACGAACGAACTCGTGAGCAGGAAAAAGATCAGCAGCAGCAGCACGATGTCGGTCAGCCCGGCGAGGCTGAACACGGTGAGCGGCTTGCGACCGGTCGAGAAGTCGAGGCTCATCGGGCCGAGCGGCTAGGAAGCGAACGGTGCAGCAAACGGCGCGTCGCGTGGGGGGCCGGCCGGCGGGCGCGGCGTCGACGGCGTCTGGAGCAAGTCGATGAAGTCTGTCGAGGCGCGCTCCAGGTCGTTCACGGTGCGGTTGATGCGGTTGACGAGAAAGTTGTACGCGAAGAGGGCCACCACGCCCACGGCCAGGCCAGCCGCCGTGGTGACGAGTGCTTCCCAGATGCCCTCGGCAAGCACGCTCGGGTTGACGCTGCCCTGGAGGTTCTGGATCTGCTGGAACGCGCGGATCATGCCGAGCACCGTCCCGAGGAAGCCCAACATGGGCGCGATGGCGGCGGACGAGGCGATGAGGTCGAGGCGGCGCTCCAGGAGGAACGTCTCGTGCTTGCCGGCCGCCTGGACGGTCTCCTTGATCTCGCTGATGGGCCGCCCGAGGCGGTCGAGGCCCGACCGAATGATGCGCGCCATCGGCGTGTCGAACTCGCGGCAGTAGCGCCGGGCCCCCGCCACGTCGCCCGCCTGGACGTACTCGCGGACGCTCTGCGTGAACGACTCCGGGTCGGCGTCGGCGCGGCGCAGCGTGAGCATCCGCTCCACGAACAGGTACACCGTCAGCACCGAGAGCAGCCCGATGGGCACCATCGTCCAGCCGCCCTTGACGAGCAACTCCAACAGCGATACCCGCTCGACCACCTCGATGGTCTGCGCGAGCGAGTCCGGGACTAGGGGGGCAACCTGCCACGCGGGCAGGAAGGCGAAGGCGGTCATACGCACAAGGTGGGAGTGAGGCCGGCGCGGCTAGCGCTGAACCGTCGGCGAGTTGAGATTGAGCATCCACGACGATCCGGAGACGCCTGCGGGGAGCTGGGCGCGGACTTCGCGGGCCGCGTCGAGCGTGGCAAACTGCCCGACGCACACGCGCTCGACGGTGCGCCCGTCGACCGTGCCCAGAACGATGCCCGAACGGAAGCCCTGGGCGCGGTATTGCGCAACCTGCTGCTGCGCGCTTGGCCCCGCGTTCACGTCGGTCGTCACCACCCAGGTGTAGCCGCCCTGGCTCACGTCGATGCCCCCGGAACCGCGTAGGCCCGAGGCGACAGGCGAGGGCTCGGGGGCGCCCTCTTCTTCAGGCTCGTCGGCGAGCAGCGTCTCCGCGGCATCGTCGGCTGCCGCAGCGTCGGAGGCGGCCTCAGGGGCGGCGTCCTCGGAAGCCGTGTCGTCGAACGGGTCGGCCGGTGCGTCTGCATCGCTGAGCGGTGCCTCGGCGATAGGCGTGCCCTGCTCTCCCGTCACCGGGTCGAGGTCGGAGCCTGACGAGGCGTCCAGCTCTGGAGCAGCCGGGGTGAGCGCAACGGGAGCCTCCGCCGACCCGTTGAGCTGTTGCCAGAGGTAGTAGCCCGCCACGGGGAGCGCGAGCAGGAGGAGAAGCAGCAGCAGCCACGGCCACGACGAGCGCCGGGTGCGCTCCGCAGGCGGGTCCCCGCCCATCGTCGCGGCGACCGGGGCCGGGGCCTCTTCGAAGAGGTCGGCCGTGAGCGGCATCGTCACGGGGTCCGCATCCGGCAAGCCGTCCTGGAAGGGCAGCGAACCAACCAGTGGCGGCGCGCTCGGTCCCATCTCGTCGAACCGTCCCAGTGGTAGCTGATCCGGCCGCGTCGTGGCTTCGACAGGATCAGGCGTCTGCCAGTCGTCGATGCTGAGCACCTCCGGCGTTGTAGCCTCGGGGGGCGTGGACCAGCCCTCGAAGGAATCGGGTGCAACGTCTGGGTTAGGCTCCACAACGTCGACCGTGGACGAAATGGGCTCCTCCGGGACAGGCTCGGCGTCGTGGATGGCGTCGAGCGGAACCATCGCCTCGTCGGGGATCCACGCGTCCTCGTCGGGGAGCGCGTCGGGGGCCCTCGACTCCTGTGCGGGTGCGTCGAACGGGACATCGGGGTTTGGCACAGCCTCGTCACCGTACAAGACGCTGTCACTGTACAGGGCGTCTTCACGGTGGGTGTCCGCAGGGGATTCAGGCGAAGGCACCTCGGCAGGGATGTCCGGGTCGTCATCGCGGGACGCGGCAGCGGCACCGAGAAACGCGAGACCCAGCGCTCCGGCCCCTGCGATCATTTCAGGGGCAGACGCCCCGGAATCGGACACTTCAGAATCAGACGCCTCAGCGTCGGGCACCTCGTCTGTAAGGTCGCCGGCTGGCAACGCGCCGGTAGGCTCCTCGAAGAGGGGCGGAGACACGAGGGACGCAGTCGGATCCAGCGCGTCGTCCAAGAAAGTGGCAGGGACTGGCGTCGACGGATCGGTCCACGTGGGCGAAGGCGTCTCCGGTTCGGGATCCGCAGCGAAGTCCGCGTCGAGTGCGGAGAAGGCGGAAGCCGGGGCGTCGTCCAGCGACACGGGGGGCAGCGCATCGCTCTGGGTGAGAGGATCCGGCACCAGCCCGTCGGCGGCCTCGCTGTCGTCGGTGCGTTCATCTGGGCGGTCCTCGCTGGCACGGCCCTCATCCACGAGGAACGGATCGTCGGCGGACGACTCCACTTCGAAGATGGGCGGGCCAACGAAGAGCGGGTCGATGGCATCGTCTCCCAAACCCGTTGAGGCGGACGTGCGCTCCTCTTCGGCTGCGTTGTCCACGTCCCCAGGTGCCGGATCCGACGGAGGCACGTCCCACGAATCAGCTTCCCAGGCAGCGTCTATGCCAATGTCGAGGTCGGCAAACGCCCCGTCAGGTTGAGGGTCGGCGCTTCCGGACTGCGCGGTGTCAGGGGCCTCGCTGGCTACCGCGCGACGCACGTCGGCGTCTGAGAAGTCACCCAAGTTGGCCGGTTCTGCGTCAACGGGCTCCGCATCCGTCTCTGCGCCAAGGCTGAGCAGCGAGGCGGCTTCATAGCCGAGGGTCTCAGCGGGCGGAACGATGCCGAGCGGAGTGTCAGGCTCGGACGACGCAGGCAGTTCAGTGATCGGTGCGACGTCAGGGGCGGCGCTGAAGAGAGCGGTCGGGGACGCTGAGGATGGATCCGACGGCTCTTCGTTTGGCGTCGGGTCCAGGTGGAGCTCGGCTTCCTGCTGCTCATCGTCCTGTAGCTCGGCGTTAGGAATCTCGGCGTCGGGGAGTGCCGCGTCCGTGCCCAGCACCTCCGTGGGGTCGAGCGCTGCGTCCCAGTCGGCCCAGCCTGCTCCCAATGAGTCGTCGTCGTCGTTCGAATCGCCGAGGTCGAAACCGAAAAACTCGGAGGCAGGGGGCCGAAGCGGGTCTGCTTTCGGCACCGCGGGGGGCGGCGGGTGGACAGGGGGGGAGGGGTCGTCGTCAGGCTCCGAAGCCGACGAGGGGGGCACGTCCATCGTAGCGTTGAGGTGGTCCAGTGGGGCGTCGTCGGCGTCCAGCGCGTCGTCGGTGTCCTCGGTCTCATCGAGGGACACGGCCTCGTCAACAGCGACGGATGCCCCGTCGGCGTCCGCTAGCGTCACGGGCTCGTCCGTCCCCGCCTCTACGTGCACGGCGTCTGTAGGTGTCGCGTCTGCAGGTACCGCGTCTGCAAGCGCTGCTTCAGCAGGCATTGCTTCAGCAGATGCAGCCTCGATGTCGAGATTCACTAGCGGGGTAGATGCGGCCTCCGGGGCGTCGGCGTCCTCGGGGGACGAAGTCGCCTCCGAGAGCGCGAGGGCGCCGGGTCCCGGGGCGGTGCCGCTTCGGTCCAGTGGGGCGTCCAAGTCGAGGGGTTCGAGTGGGGGGAGGTCGTCCAGGCTCCACACCTCGCCGAAGAGGTCGTCGGAGGCGGCAGGCTCCGCGTCGGCGTCGTCCGGCGCGCTGTCAAGCGACAGCGAGAACGGCTCAGAGGGAAGCGCGGCGCCCGGGAGCGCAGGCTCGTCTGGAACCGACTCGTCGGGGAGTCGCACGTCCTCGGCGGGTGGCTGGTCGGGACGGTCGCCGAGGTCGCGAAGGGGGGGCTCGGTGGGAAGGTTGAGCCGGAGCGGCGCGTCGAGCTCGAGCGCAGGGAGCGCGGCGTCGGACGGCGTGGAGGTGCGGGGCACGAGTGGGTCGAGCCCAACGTAGCGGTGGTTCACGCTGTCCGCGAGGTCGGCTGCAGGCTCGAAGGCGATGCCGCTGCCGTCCTGGCGAAAGGTGCCGAGGCCGGGCACGAAGACGCCGCCGCGTTCCTGGACGAGCCGGTGGATGCTCTCGACGAGCCGCGCGAGGACGGGGCGGGCTTCGCCTGCCGAGAGGCCGAGGGGTTCAGCGAAGCGAGCGATGAGGTCAGGCGACATGAGCGTGGAGCAGTGGGAGGGCGGCTGAGCTCGTGACCCGGTGCCCGGAGCTACAACGACGGGGCCACGGTGCGTCCGCGCTGCAGAGCCGGTGGGGACGAACACTCAGTCGAGGGTGCTCGGGCCAGCGGTGCGGTCCGCGACGTAGGACGCTGCAGAGCGCCTGGGCAAGTCGGACGGCGTGGCCTGGCGCGGGGGTGCCTCGGGGGCGAAGTGCACCACCTCGCGGGGCGGCAACAGCCGCGGAGGCAGCACGGAGTCGTCGAAGCGACTCGGCTCGTGCTCGCGCCTGAAGGTGCCCAGCCCAGCGACGTGCACGGTGTGGTCGTTCGTGAGGCCTTCGCGGATCGCGGTGGCGAACGCGCGAAGCACGGCAGCGTCGGTAGCAGGCATGGCAGCGTGCCCAGCAAGTTCCTGATGGCGGATGCGTGCAAGATAGCATCATCCCGAAGGCTGCGAAGAGCTACGACGTCCTCCCGGTTTGGGTCCGACGGGCAGCCTACCAGCGCGCTCGGACGCCGCCTAGCACCGTGAAGGGGGCCTCGGGGTAGCCTGCCCAGCGCTCGACTTCGCCCGCCAAGCCGCCGCCCCGCACCACCACGGCAAACCGCTCCGCGATCTGATACGCCGCCTCGGCACCGAGGTCAAACAACCCGGCCACGTCGGTGCCAGCGCGGTCGGCAGGCCGGGTCCCTTCGACCAAGCCGTGGAGGGCAACGCGGAGCCGCTGCTCGAAGAGGGCGGCCGTCACGGTCGCGTGGGCGACTACTGGGGCGTAGTAGGGAAGGTCGGCGTCCGCGTCGGTGAGGCGGCCACTTCGCACCTCAACGCCCACCGTCGCCTCGACGCGGTCCGGGGCACCGAGGGCCGCCTCGATCCCGCCGAAGTAGCGCTGTGTGTCGCCATAGTTCACGGCAAAGAGGCCTGTCGCGGCGTCACGTTCGAAGAACCGCGTGAAGCGGCCCCACTGCGCGCCGCCGTAGACCGTGGCGCGAGCACTTCCCAACTGCGTCTGTATCCCGGCGCGGGCGTTGACAGGCTGCACCTCCGGCATGACCACCGGGGCGACTTCGACAAAGGGGTTCGTGGTAAAGGCGCTGCCGAGGCTCTGGTCGAGGACGCGCGGGTCGTTGTGGGCAAACACCTGGACGGTGCTGCGGCGCGGACGCAACTCGAACTGGATCACGGGGCCGCCGGAGACGAGGTCGCCGATTGGGCCGTCGGCAACGAGGAGCCGCCCACCGACATCGAGGGTGTTAGTCGGCGTGTCCCGGACCTGGAAGGTGCCGCCTGCGGCATAGCCCTGCACGTCGCTTCCGAAGGCAGTGTTGATCCCGGCCAGGCTGGCACGGCCGTCGACATGGAGACGTCGCCAGCCGGCCTCAGCCGCGATGGTGACCCGTCCCTCGCTCGGGTCCTCGGCTGCGGCTGTTGCCGGCACGGTGAACTCGGCAAGGTCGGTGGTGGCGCTCGCGAGGGCATAGGCCACCTCAACGGAGAGCGGGCGGGTAGGGCTCTCGTAGGCGAGGCGCGCGTGACCGCCTGCAGCGGTGCGCGTGGGCTGGCCGGGCAGCGCGGCACCGGGAGCGTCGCCAGGCTGCCCGAAGGCGGCTCCGTAGAGTTCATGGTCCACGAAGCGCCCGCCCGCTTCCACGCGGAGGCCCTGGTAGGTTTCGTAGCCGATCGTGCCGCTGGCGCGGTTGTAGATCCCGGTGCCGTCAGACTCGGCGTCGTCGAACGGCGTGTAGGTGCTCAGGCCGTCGTAGTCGACGTCGAGGTAGAATGCTCCGGACGCTCCGTTTTGCTGGAGGCGGAGGCGGGCAGCGCGGCCTGCGTAAGTCCCAGCGAGCCCCTCCACGAGGCCCGTGAGCGGGCTGAGGAGGTCGACCTTCGGGATCGGCTGCGCCGCCAGCATCGGCGGGGCGATCTGCTCGACGGGGAAGCCGTAGACGTATTCGATGGGCGCGCGCTCGGCGGGGACCACGTAGGCACGTGGCGGAGGGCCAAACCCGGTGAGTGGTTGCCGCTGGATCCCGGAGAAGTCGACCTGGAGCTCGCCCTGGATTTCGAACTCACGGGGTGTGAGGTCCGGGAGCGCTTCGGTCTGGGCCACAGCCAGGGGCGCGGCCAGCACCGCAACGAGGGCAACGAGGGGGAGCGTCAGACGCATAGGTAGGCTACGGATGGGGTAGCGGAAACGGTGGGCGTGCCGGAAGGAGAGCCCTGCTTGAGAGCGAAGACTCAGAGGCCAGGCTGCTCGGCACGGGCGGCTGCGGCGTAGGGTGTCCCGTCGAAATCGGTAGCGACGCGGCGGTAGCGGGACTCGGCTTGGTCATCCAGGCCGAGTTCGCGGTAGGCGCGCGCCGTCGTGAGCAGACCCTCCGCCACGAGCATCGGGAACGCCGAGAAGCGCTGATCGACGCCGTCGAGAACGGAGAGGGCGCGGTTGTGGTCGGCGAGTTCGTGGTAGAGCACGCCGAGCCGGACGGTGGCCTCGGCGCGAACGGCCGCGTCGCGCGCTTCAAGCAGGCGCCCGTAGGTCTGCACGGCGCTGTCGCTCTGCGCGTCGTCGTCGTAGACCTTGGCGAGGCCCAGCAGCGCCTGTTCGCCCGCGGGACCGCCGGCGTCGACGACCGTCTGGTAGAGTTCAGCGGCGTCGCTCGTGCGCCCGAGGCCTGCCAGCGCGGCCGCCTGGCCGATGCGCGCCGCGAGGACGGACTGCGTGTCCGGCGCGTCCAGCTCAAGCGCCTCGAACGTGTCGCGGGCTTCGGCGAAGCGCCCGGCATTGAGATACAGGCGCCCCAGTTCGGCCGAGGCGGTGAAGCGGTTCGCGGCCGTGCTAGCGCCCTCCGGGAGGTCATCGAGGAGCGCCGTGAGTTGCTCGATGGCATCGTCGACGCGGCCCTCGGCGGCGTAGGCACGCGCGAGCGTGAGGCCGATCTCGGCGCGCTGTTGCAGCGTCACGCCTGGGCGTTCAAGCTGGGTCTCCAGCGACGAGATACCGCCCTGCGTATCGCCGCTCTGGAGGCGGAACTCGGCCTGCCGGTAGCGCAGCGCCTCCGCGTCGAGGTCGGGGTAGAGGGCCACGAAGTCGCTCACGAGGCTGTCGGCTTCCACGAGGCG
>JBCDFF010000024.1:0-22382 GCA_039178415.1 Bacteroidota bacterium | reverse complement strand
CGCGGACGCGCACCTCCGGCACGCCAAGGGCCGCGGCGACCTTGCGCGCCGCCGCGCGGTCGCCGATCCGGTCGATCACCTCCGACGTCGCCACGCCAAAGCCCGGGACGTTGCCACTGGCGACGACATCGAAGCCCTGGTCGCGGAGGTATTCCGTGGCCGTGGCAGCGAGGCCGGCGTCTCCGCAGCCGTTGCGGACCTCTACCTGGATGATGTCGCCCTGCAACTGCGCCGGGTTGCCCTCGCGAACGGCATCGGCGCGCGGTGCGAGGAATCGGTTGGCGAGCGCGTAGAGCAGCGCGAGCACAAGCACGCCACACACGACGAGGGCCAGGTTGAGGAGCGCCCCCGCCATCGGCGACGAGGCGCGGCGGGTCGTCGCCATAGGCTAGCGGCGCGGCCTAGTTGCGCCAGAAGAGCGTGTCATAGTCCGACGCTCCATAGCTGGCGCGGAACGACGAGCCACCGAAGTAGGGGTTGTAGCCATACATCCCGTAGTTGCCATAGCCGCCCCGCGCGAACGGATTCTGGCTAAACTGCAGCCGGATCAGGCTGTTCTCCGACGGGCGGTAGGCCAGTTCCGCGTTGCGGATGAAGACCTGGGCGGGCTGGTCCTCGCTGAAGCCGAAGGCGCTCTGGAGGTTGCTGTCCCCGAAGGGCGCGTGCGCAACGCCCACGTCCACGCGCCCCGCCAGGTTGGCCGTCGGCTGCCAGCGGAGCGACGTTGTGTAAAGGCCCATTCCAAATCCACCCGCACTGCCGAACGACGAATAGGACATCTCGTAGCTGTGCGAGAACTTGAACTTGTCGCCTGAGAAGAAGCGCCCCAGTGACGCGCCCCCTGGGTTCTCCGTCACCATCACCGGGGCTGGACGACCCGGTGCATCGGTGCGGAACTGCGCCTCAGCAGGCGCGGCGATGAGCAAGAGCGCGAGGACGGCCGTGGCGAACGCGAGACGCATCGGGGTGCAGGTTGACGCCGGTGAGGGCTGCGATGAATGGAGCCAGAGAATAGGAGCAGGACCGTGCGGAGTCAATGGAATTGCACGGGTATGAGCGAATACAACGTCATGCAGCCAGGGTTTCGGATGCCTGTCCTAATCTTGGGGACTACGCCCAGTGCAATGAAATGAGGGGCGACTGATAATGCAACGTGATCTGAAACTCGCGCCGCATAAGTACTCATTCGCCTGGCGTGCCCGAGCGCTGTGCGTAGGCCGGTCTGGCTTCGACCTAGGGGCAGCGTTATCCCCGCATGACAGGAGGAACGAGTATCCGGAGGTCGGGCGGCTTTGCTCATTGTCGGCACAGGACTTGGTATGTCTTCGGTGTCGTACACATTCCTTCGGTACCGTGCCATGGGCCAGCAACAACTTCTCCTCCTCGTCCTGACCATCGTGATCGTAGGCCTCGCCACCGCGACGGCCCTCGACAGCTTCATGGAGAACCGGCGCAAGGCCGAGGTGGACATCATCCTCAACGACCTCGTCCGCCTGTCCGTGTCGTCGCAGGCGTGGAAGCTCAAGCACAAGGCGATGGGCGGCGGCGGCGAACTGGACGGCTTCGACGGCGTGGAGCGGATCTTCGAGCAGACGGGCTGGGAGACCGTCAGCATGGACATCACCGCGTCGAACCCCGACACGCCGGGCTACGCGTCGCGCGAGCGGACGGAGTGCTACCGCTCCAACCCGAGCACCCTCTACTGCCCGGTTCCCCAGTGGAGTGCACGCCGCGGCGACGGCCAGCTGTTGATCTATGTGATGGGGAGCCTCATGACCCCTCAAGGCAGCAGCGTCAACAGCCGAGATGTGGAAATCATCGCCACGTCGACGGTGACGGGCGTTGAGCCCGGGGACATCATGATCGAGGTGTATCGCTAGACACGTCGCCGCCAGACGCGCCGCCGGCGGCCGCACAGCCGTGTGCTAGGGCGTGCGCTGCAAGAGACGGTCGAGCGACGCATAGACGAGTTCCCCCATCGTCCGGCACGCCTCGAAGGCCGGATCGCCGTAGTGGTTGACGAGCTGCGCCGCGAGCCGGGCCACGTGCGCCTCCGGGGCGATGAGGTCCTCGCGCATGACCTCCATGAGCGCCTCGAAGCGCCCCTCGCTCGACCGGATGCGCCCGGCGATCAGGCCGCGCTCCTCGCGCTGGTATTGGTCGAGCGTCTGCGCGTTCATGTGCGCCATCGCCAGTTCGATGATGGCGTTGTTCTGCACGAAGAACTGCGGCAGGTAGACCTGCTTACGCCAGTGGTGGCTCTGCTGGTCGAAGTCAATCGAGCGCATGCGGTACTGCATCTTCTCGAAGTCCGGCGTGATGTCGATGACGTAGTTGCCCGAGTGCATGTCGCCGAGGAGGCGGACGAGGCAGCGCTCGTTGAACTTGACGAACTCCTTGGCCAGGCGCACCTCGTCGAAGTGGTTGGTCGGCATCGCCTCGCGGATGAACTGGTCGGCGGGGATCCCGATGATGTGCTCCTCGATGAGCGTGCCCGTGTCATTGCCGCTACGCGACGGGTGGACGAGATAGTGGATGCGGTTGGGCGAGAGGATGTGCTCCAGTTCGAGTCCGTAGACCCGGTTGGCATCGACGCGCTTGACGTAGAAGTAGTCGAAGTTCTCATTCAGCGCGTTGACGATGCGGACGCGGAACGGGAGCGTGTTGCCATAGAGGCACACGTCGACGCGGTCCACGCGGAGGTGCTCGACGGTGGAAAGGTCGCCGTCGGACTTGATGAGCGCGTAGGTGAGCAGCAGTGCCTCGTTGACCTCGCGCTGGTCGGCGGGGCCGTAGTAGACCGTGTTCCAGAGCGTGTCGTTGCCGTGCTCGTCGTAGAGCGTGGTCGCCCCGGCATAGCGAAGGAGGCTGTCGTAGTCCGCGCCGTGCGTGACGAGGCGGCCGTAGCGCACGAGGTACTCGAGGACGTAGTCGCTGAGCGGGTAGACGGCCTTTTTCTGCGAGATGAGGTTGCGCGGGCTCGTCGTGCCGCGCGGCGGCGGCCCATCCGGGCGCTTCATCCGAGGAGCGAGCGGGTCGGACATGGCAGATGGGGGCTGAGGGCTGTCAGCGATTGGCTTGAGGCCCTCCAATGACTCAGCGTCGACGCCGCCCACTCAACGTGTGGACCTCGAGTGGCTCGAGACGCTCTCCGCAGAGTCAGCGAGGAGCTCGCCATGGAGGTAATGCTTTATCCAGCGCCAATATCGCCCGACCGTACGCTCTGGAAGGTTCAACGCGGCGGCGGTCTCTGCCAGGCCGAGCCCCCCAAAGAGGCGCGCTTCAGCGATGGCTTTGTGAGTGGCGCGATCCGGCCCCAGGCGATCGAGCGCTGTATTCAGGTCTAGAATAAATGCTGCGGAGTCGTCGGCGTGCTGGGCAAAGGCCCCCTCGTTCGAAATCAGGGCCAGAGAACGATGCTGGACTCGGCCTCCACGCTTTTCCGCTTGCCAAGCGCGCGCGTAGTCCACGAAGGCCGAGCGCATCATCGAGGCATACGTGGCAAAGCGATGCCCAGGACTTGCCCACGCCGCTTTTTGCTCAGCGTCATGAATACGAAAGTAGGTCTCGTGCACAAGCCCGGTAGTGTCTAGAGCAGGCGGGCGATGGCGATGGTGGAGAAACTTGCGTGACATGTGGCGCAACGCTTCGTAGGTGGTGTCGTGCATGGCAAGATCTCGGCTGTGATGATCAAAGCGAGGTATAGTGAGCTGCCTCAGCCGCGCGGCCTTGGCGGCGGTAGAGCTCCGCAAGGAGGCCTGCTGCGTCTACGGTGTCCGTGTGTTCGGTGCCGCGTGCAGCGGCAAGCACCTCGTGGCTGGCACGTAGGACCGGCTCGGCCTCCTCCCAGCGATCTTCGAGGAGCAAGGCCCGCCCGAGACGAAGACGTGCTTTGGCCAGGCGCGTATTGCTGGCGTCCAAGGTGACAACGTAGATCGCCACGGCTTCCGTCAACACGGGAATAGCCGCTGCCGCCTTGCCTTGTAGCGTCAGGGTGTTTCCCAACCCGCTCAGGGTACTGGCGATGCCGGGGTGCTCGGCGGGCAGGGCCGCCTGCCGGATCGCTAGCGCCTCCTCGTAGGCATCTTCGGCAAGGTCCAGACGACCTCTGACCACGTTGAAGGCCCCGTAGTTGCTCAAGTACTGAGCAAACTCCGGGTGGTTTGCTCCGAGCGAACTCCGGGCTGCCGCGAGCAGCTCGGTAAAGTGATGGGCCGCCGTATCAAACTGGCCAAGGCGTTGGTGCACTTTCGCGAGTTCAATGCGGTTTTGCAACGCGTATCGATGACTCGGCCCTACCAACGCTTCACTGGTGCGCAAGCTCGACTCGAAGAACGCTCGAGCCTCTTCTAGCTTGCCTCGCTGGACCAGGGCCACACCCAGTACCTGCTCAGCAACCGCCGTCTCGATATGCCCTGTCCCAAACGCTGCACGATAGATGGAAGCAGCGCTTCGAGCCTGCCTCTCAGCCAACTCGTAGTGATCGCGTCTGAGGCTTAGGCTGGCTCGTTCGCGCCAGAGGGCGGCGGTCTGTACGCTCTGTGGCCCGAAGTGTAGTTCGGCTTGCTCAAGGGCATCTACGTACACAGAATCTGCCCGCGCATAGTCTCCCAGACCTGTGAGGGCTATGCCATGGTTGGTGAGCATGATCAGGTAGTCTTGCTCTCCGGTGTCAAACGGCCGTGTGTCTGCGTCCTCGGCACGTTGGTGCGCCGCAATAGCACGGGAGAGAAGCGAGTCTGCACTGTAGAAGTCGCCGCGGGCCTGTGCAACGATGCTCATACCATTGTAGACATCTGCGAGAAAGAAGCCATCAGCTGGATTTGCTGGTCGGAGCAACGTGAAGCTTTCTCGCAAGAGACTGTCCGCTTCCGCATATTGCCCTTGGTACAGCCGCAAGGAGGTCATGGCCAGCTGAGCCCGAACCAGGTCCGCTGGAGATACGGCTGGAATGCTATCGTGGAGCGTCAACGCACGAAGAAGCACCGAGTCCGCTTGGCCATACTCGCTGAGTTGGATGTAGGTGTGACCGATGGTGCGAAGAACACGCGCTTCCAACTCCGCAGGGAGTCCGCGAGCCCGAGCGGTGCCTTGGCTGAGGAGGTCCAGGGCGGTGATGACTTCTCCCTGTGCGATGTTGGGGTCGGGCGATTCGAAGATGTCCTCCAGAATAGTCGCGTATGCTTCCGCTGCAGCAGCTTCGCGCTCGGCTCGGTCGCGTTCTACACCAATCCTAACTGCATGGAACGCGCTAAAGACAACGAGCAGCAGCAGAGCCGTGGCCGTTAGCGCGAGGCTCGTCGTGTGTCGTTGGACATAGGTAGCTGCTCGCAAGCGGAGCGCGCCCGGCCGCGCAAGCACAGGTTCACCGTGGAGGTACCGACGGAGGTCGCGGGCGAGCGCACCCACGGATCGGTAGCGCTGCTCTGGGTTTTTCTGAAGGGCCTTAAGGACTATGGCATCCAGATCGCCCCGTAGCGCCTTGACGTACCCCGCTGCGTCCTTGCCTCGAAGCCTAGCGGCTCGGGACGGGGCTCCGGGCTCTGCGTTCAGGATGAGGTGCTCAGCCCTAGCAGGCGACGCGCCCTCGAGAACGTAGGGAGGCGCGCCCACGAGAAGCTCGTAGAGGACAACGCCGAGCGCATACGTGTCCGTCGCTATCGACACGACATCGCCGCGCACCTGTTCAGGCGCAGCGTACTGCCGCGTCATGGGGGCCTGCGTCGCCGTTGTGAGGGCAGGGTGGTCTCCTTCATCATCAAGCAGCTTCGCGATGCCAAAGTCGAGCAGCTTGGTGCGTGGTGCAATATGGTCCCGCTCAACGACGAAGATATTTGAGGGCTTGAGATCGCGATGAACGATCAGATGCTGATGGGCATGAGCGACCGCGTCGCAAGCTTGAACGAACAGAGACACCCGCTCTCGAATCGAGAGACGCCGCTGGGTGCAGTACGTGGTGATGGCCTCTCCATCGACGTACTCCATCACGAAGTAGGGTAGTCCTTCATGGGTGCCCGCATCGATGAACCGGGCAATGCCTGGGTGCCGAAGGCGGTGCGCCAACGTAGTCTCCTGAGCGAAGCGAGCCTGGCGCCGCGTCTCCGACGACAGGCTAAGGCGAAGAACCTTAGGGGTCTTTAGAGCAAGCAGGCGTTCAGGATCAGTAGGACTCCGGACGAGATACACGATCCCCATTCCTCCTTCACCAAGCACGCGTACCACCTCATATTCGTTGATGAACTGCCCCGGCTCCGCTGTCACGAAGGGATGAAGGGGCTTCATCAGGGTACCCGTGGAAATGTCACGCTCGAGCATCTGATCGACTGCACGCCGGAGTGCTTCGTCATTCCCACAGGCTTTGCTCAGGAAGGCTTCGCGCCTGGGGGGGTCATACGCGAGCGCAGCGTCTAGGATAGCAAGAGCACGTGGGTCGCTAGAAGACATAGGCCATCACACAAGCGAGAAGCTCAAAGGCGGAATCGCAAACAGCATACGGTGAAAAACCGACTGCTACCAATACGTCAAACGACGTAGGGGCCGGTCAATCGAAAAAGACGGACGGAGGGTTGATCGCGTGCCCTAGATAAAAAATGGACCGCGGAGTGGCCGGCGAGGACAGGCGATATCGGATAGAGGTGTAGAGCCCTGCTGCTGAACCCACTCCTCATGTGCTGTCCCCTCACGACTCGAGAGCGCCAAGTCTTGGAATTGATCGCCCAGGGCTTCCAAAGCCCACGCATTGCTGAGCGTCTCCAGATCGCCCCCCGGACTGTGACGACTCACGTCGAGCGCATCCACGCCAAGCTCAATGCACGCACCCGAGCACACGCCGTAGCGATTGCCTGTCGTGCAGGCTGGATGGGCCCGAGCGAGAGCAGCCCCCAGACCTCCTAAGCCACACGACCTCGCGACCCATCATGTCTTGCTCCACGGCAACACAGCCCCTCCCGCTCTCCTTCTATCTCATCGGCGCCCTAGCCCTAGGTGGCATGCTCGCGTTTGCCCCCCCTGCTCACTCTCAGGGGCTGCTGGGCGATGCTGAGACGGACACCAGTGACGTATTCCTAACAGGCACCACAGAGCAGCAGATCGACGAGTTTCTTGCCCGGCTAGACCGGGGTCTCAACGTAGAACGTCTCGTGATCACAACGCGGGACGTGAACTTCGAGACCAACAGCACTGTCTTGAGCGCGACCACCGTGACCTACCTTGATTACGTAATTCGGTTGATGGAGCGTGTTTCCACAATCAACCTGGTTGTGATCGGGCACACCGACTCGGTCGGGGACCCGTCCGACAACCAGGTGCTCTCCGAGGGACGGGCGACATCAGTGAAAGCCTACCTCATGGCTGGAGGCATCGAGGGTGACCGTATCGCTGTAGAGGGTCGAGGCGAAGACGAACCGATTTCCACAAACGAGACCGACGACGGACGGGCGCTCAACCGCCGCGTTGAGATCCGCATTCAAAAGCAAGCCCAGGTAGAGTACGTCCAGGACGTGATCGTGCTCCTGGACAGCACGCGTGTAGGCGGGGTAATCTTGGAGGACGATGGGCAAGCCATTCGGTACCGCTCGTTTCGCGAAAACCGAGACCAGGCCATCGACCGCCGCCTGGTAGCCTACCTCCTCTACGCGTCCGGGCAACGTATCTGGATCAACATGCCTCCAGTCGAGCTACCTCCAGACCCCGAGGAGCCGTCGCCTTCCATCGTGCAGGAGGTGCTGACGACCTCGCGAATTTCGATCAGCGTGGGGCAACGCCGGACCGGGTTCGACGAGATCCCTGGACTCCGCGTCAATGGCGAGGGGTACTCGACGGTACTCACGCGGGAATCCGTCGGGCAGGCCTTCAATCTCCGCTTTGACTACGAGTCCGAGGCCTTTGGTCGAGCGTTTTCGGCTGGCATTTTCGTCGATGTATTCGCTACCAGTGAAGAGGCGTCTGGCGTTGCGGTTGGACTGAAGCTGGGCTACCGGGTTGCCAGCTTTGGACCGACCGCCGTGATCCCTTCGCTAGGCTTATCGCTAGGCAGTGCCCGGTTCGACTTGCCCTCGGTAAGCGGTGGACGGTACGGTGGCGAGGTCTACGACGGAGACGTTAGCGTAGATCTCGCGACTGGATACACATCACTGCGCCCCGAGGTGAGCATGCTTTTTCAGGTGCTGCCCGCCGTTCAATTGCGAGCAGCCACTGGCTTCTACGTTCCCATTTCGGAGGGCAACACCCGCCTTCTCTTTCGGGGTGAGTCGAGAGGGGAACGAGCCCAGAGTTCCGTGGAGGTCGATGGAATCGAGTCTCCCTGGAACTACGGGGGCGTGTATTTCGATGTGGGAATCGGCCTGGGAATCCGCAACTGGTAGCCAACCCGCTGCGACTTCCCGAGATGCCGGCGCGTTGAGTTGGCACGTCACGCTACGCGCTGCGGCGCTCCCGGACATGGGCTCTACACAAGCATAGGCTGACGACCGACACCGTCAAACCAAACGTCGTCATCAATGAAGGCAATACCCTAGCCGCGGTGGTCACTACATAGCCGTGCAAACCGGAGGATGCTGACAAGGCCCACAAACCGCTGGTTTACGCAGCTAAGCGACCTTGGCAGCGCTACGGCGATGCAGTGGAACGCAGCCAGCCATTTCCGGAGCGAGGTGTAGCCCAGAAACCGATCAGGTGGGACCTAGATCTACAACCGCCGTGACAACCTTGGCAGCCACTCGCGCATCCATGCCCCGTAGCGGCCCTCCGTGATCGCGCGGCGGGCTTCGCCGACGAGCCAGAGGAACAGCGCCAAGTTCTGCTGCGAGGCGAGCATCATCCCGAGCACCTCGTTGACGCCCAGCAGGTGGCGGAGGTAGCTCTTCGAGAACTGCCCCGCGTAGTGATCCAGGCCAGGATCGATGGGCGAGAAGTCCGTCTTCCACTTCGCGTTGCGGATGTTGAGTTGGCCCTCGGTCGTGTAGATCGTGCCGTTGCGGCCGTTGCGCGTCGGGAGCACGCAGTCGAACATGTCCACGCCGCGCGCGATGTTCTCGATCAGGTTGGCCGGCGTCCCGACGCCCATGAGGTAGCGCGGCTTCGTCCGGGGCAACTCGGCGGTGACGACCTCCACGACCTCGTACATCACCGGCGCGGGCTCGCCCACTGAGAGCCCGCCGATGGCGTAGCCCTCGAAGTCCATGTCCACGAGTTGCCGGGCCGATTCGCGGCGCACCGCGGGATACGTCACGCCCTGCACGATGGGGAAGAGCGTCTGGCGGTGCCCGTACTTCGGCTCGGTGGCGCGGAAGTGGTCCTGGCAGCGCTTCGCCCAGCGCATCGTGAGCGCGTTTGAGGTGCGCGCGTAGGCCTCGTCTACGTCGGCAGGCGGGCACTCGTCGAGCACCATCATGATGTCCGAGCCGATGGCGCGCTGCGTGTCCACGACCGACTCGGGCGTGAAGAGATGGCGGCTGCCGTCGAGGTGGCTCTGGAAGGTGACGCCCTCCTCAGTGATGGTGCGGCTGTCGGCGAGCGAGAAGACCTGGAAGCCGCCGGAGTCGGTCAGGATCGGCCCGTCCCAGCGCATGAATCGGTGCAGGCCGCCGGCCGCCTCCATGACCTCCATGCCGGGGCGGAGGAAGAGGTGGTAGGTGTTGCCGAGGATGATCTGCGCGCCGAGGTCGTCGCGGAGCTGGCGCGGCTCGACGGCCTTCACGGTGCCGAGCGTCCCGACGGGCATGAAGATGGGCGTCTCGATGGCCCCGTGGTCGGTCGTCACGACGCCAGCGCGGGCGTTGGTCGTCGGGTCTTCGGCGGCGAGGGTGAAGGTCATGCCGAGGTTGCAGGTCGAGGGTCGAAGGTCGCAGGTCCGAGGGCCTCCTCGAAGCGCTCGCGCTCCGCGACGGGCAGCGCCAGGACGATAAGGGGCTCGTCTTCTACGTCCATAACGAGCAGGGGGTCGTAGGCCTTCGCCACGAAGCGCCGCACGTCGACGCGGCGGCGTAGCGTACGATGCTCCTCCGTGGCGTCGATGGGGCGCACCGTGCGAAGCACCGAGCGGGGGAGTTCCAACGCGGCCGGTCCTTGCTGGATGCGGAGGGTCTCGTCCGTCAGCCTCACCGCCACAGTGGGCCGCCAGCCGACATAGGCCACGAGCACGAACACCACCAGCGCAGCAGCTTGAGCCCCCGCATACCACACCGCCGCGTCGAGAAACGTCTCCGGTGTCGTCATGTCGCGCAGCCACAGCCAGCCCCACTGGGTGCCCATCACGGCTACGGCCACCGTGAGCACGAGCACGATCCAGTACGTCGCCTCGGCCCGGAGCGGGTTGCCGATCCACCGGCGCAGCCCACGTCCGAGGAGCGAGGCCGGCGGGTGAAACGAACGTGGGGCGCGGAACGTGAGTGTGGACGTATGCACGTGTGAAGGTGTGGACGTAGACGAGTGGGCGGAGGCAAAACCACGTTCACACGTGCATACCTGCACACACTCACACGTTCGTTGGTGCGTCGAGTTGACCGCCGCGGTTTTCCTGCCAGGCGCGGTAGAACGTAAGGAGGATGGCCGTGGTGGGCACGGCCAGGAGCAGCCCGAGGAAGCCCATCAGCGCGCCGAAGACGAACAGGGAGAGGATGATGAGCACCGGGTGCAGGCCCACCTGCTGGCTCATGATGTTCGGCGTGAGCACGGCCTGCTCTAGGAGGCTCTGCGCGAGCAGTACGATCACCACCACCGCCACATCGCCGAGGGAGCCGAACGCTAGCGTGATCGCCACAGCGATGACGTTCGTCAGGATCGCGCCGAGGTTGGGGATCATGTTGAGTACGCCCGCGAGCAACCCGATCACGAACGCGAAGGGGACGCCGAAGAGCGCGAGGAAGAGCGACACGTTGAACGCTGAGATCGCTGAGATGAGAAGCTGGCCGCGCAGGTAGTTGCCCAGGATCTCGGTGCTGCGGAAGAGGTAGGCGCGGTCGCCGCGGTAGGTCGGGAACTGCTCGGTGAGCGTGTCGCGCAGCTTCGGATAGTCCTTGAGCACGTAGAAGAGCAGCACCGGCACGAGCACGATGATCGTGATGGCCTCGATGAGGGTACCAACGGAGCGCGAGATGCCGCCGACCGCGTCGGGGATGCGCCCCGCCAACTCGGCGATGCGGTCCGGGAGGAACGCCGAGAGCTGCATCTCAAGCTCGCTCAGGTCCACGAGCCCGTTGTTCTCCAGGTAGCGCACGAGTGCGTTGTCTGAGAGCGCGGCGGGCAGCGTCGAGAGGAGTTCGATCACCCGCTGCGCGAGCGTCTCCACCTGCGCGATCAGGTTCGGGACGAAGAGCAGCACGATCAGCACGAGCACCCCCACCACGAGGAGCGTCAGCAGGAGCGACGCTGCCCAGCGCGGCATCTTGAGCTTGCGCCCCGCCCACTGCACCGCCGGGTCGAGGAGGTAGGCCAGCAGCCACACGAGCACGAACGGCGCGAGCACCCCACCGAGCGTGCGCAGCAGCCAGAACGCCAGCAGCAGCCCTGCGGCGATGAGCAGCGCCCGCGCCGCCTGCTGCTTGCGGATCGGCCAGAGAATCGCCATGCCGACCGCGCCGATCAGGAGCGGATTCACGGCCTGCCCGATCTCGAAGAGCAGGAAGAAGAACGCCGCCAGGCCACCCACCATGAGCACGCCCTGGAAGACAATGGCCCGCGCCAGCGCGTAGGGGCGCGTCGAGTCAGAGGGCGAGGGCGTGTCGGGCATGAGGCAGAGCAGGCAGGCGAGGCTGCAAGATCGTACCGGGCTCCCTCCTGCGCAGCACGGCGCTGTGAAACACCCCGTTGCGGCGCCTCAGCAGCGCCTCACGCGCAGGGGCGCTTCATGCAGGCGACGAGCAGCGACCCCGCCCGGAACGGCTTGGAGACGATGGCCTCCATGCCCGCGGACCTGCATGCGGCGAAGAACGCCTCGTGGGGCTCTGCCGTGACCCCCACGACGCGCGGTCGCACCGTAGCCTTGCGACCCAGCATGCGGCGCGTGGTCTCCATGCCGTCCATGCCTGGCATCCGAAGATCCATCAGGACCACCTCATAGTCGGTGCCTTGCCGGCGGGCCTTGTCGTACAGCTTCAGCCCCTCAAAGCCCGAGCTGGCTTCGTCCACGGTGATGCCAGAGCGCTCCAGCACCTTCCGGATGATGAGACGCTGGTCGGCGCAATCGTCGACGACGAGAACACGGTGGGGCAGATGCGGCGAGGAAGGCGTGCGCGGAAGAGCAGGGGGGATCGAGGAGGTCCGTGGCGAGGAGGTCCGTGGCGAGGCGGCAGAGACGACCGGAGTCATGCTGCAGGAAGGATCGGGTGGAGGGGAACGGACGGCCCGCAGCGAAGCCCATGCCGTTTTAGGACGATGCCCGTGTAGGCGCACGGCCTACATATCCTGCAGTCGTCCCAACTTTTTTACCGACCACGTTTCTAAACGAAACGACGGCCTCAGCCAGGCACCGAGCACGCGGCGCGCAAGGAGGCCTGGGCGTCTGTCACCGAGAGGCCGCTCTCTTCCACGTTGAGGATGACCTGGCGCGCCTCTCGACGGTCTTGGTTGCCCTTCGTGGGGAGGTAGCGGAACGTCACGCGCCCGCGACGCAACACGCCGCCCTCGAACACGTCGCCGCGCTCGGGCGTGAGGTTGTCCGTCGCTGCCGTGAGCAACGCGTAGCTGCCCGTGAGGGCCTGCACCACGAAGGCCTTGCAGTCGTCCTGTGTCAGGAACACCACACCCGCGGTGCGCCCCGCCAGTGGCTCCGAGCTGCACGCGGGGAGCACCCACAGGGCCATGAACAGCGCCACCCAGCAGCAACGCCGTCGCATCGTCCCGGGGGGCCGGGAGCTAGACATGGCGCTCGGCGTGGTAGCTCGACCGCACCAGCGGCCCGCTCTCGACGTGCTCGATGCCGAGGGCCTCGCCCTGCTCCTTGTACCACGCGAACACGTCCGGGTGGACGAAGTCCTCGACGGGCAGGTGCATCTTGGTGGGCTGGAGGTACTGCCCGATCGTCATCACGTTGAGACCAATCCCGGCAAAGTCTTCCATGAGGCTCAGCACCTCGTCGCGCGTCTCGCCGAGGCCGACCATGATGCCGGACTTGGTGCGGAGGCCGAACTCGTCCTTGGCGCGCTGGAGCACGTCGAGCGAGCGCTGGTAGTCGGCCTGCGGGCGCACGCGGCGGTAGAGCCGCGGCACCGTCTCGACGTTGTGGTTGAACACGTCGGGGCGTGCTTCGAAGACGATGTCCATGGCCTCCTCGGCGCCGCGGAAGTCGGGCGTGAGCACCTCGATGGTGACGCCGTCGATCTCCTCCTTCAGGAGGCGGATGCACTCGGCGAAGATGGGTGCGCCGCCGTCCTTGCGGTCGTCGCGGTTGACGCTCGTGATGACGACGTGGCGCAGGCCCATCAGCTTGGCGGCGTCGGTGACGCGGCGCGGCTCGCCCCAGTCGAGGTCTTTCTTACCGGGGCGGCCCGTCATGACGGCGCAGAAGCTGCACGAGCGCGTGCAGACGTTGCCGAGGATCATGAACGTGGCGGTGCCCGCCGTCCAGCACTCGCCCATGTTGGGGCAGCGCGCGCTCTGGCAGACCGTGTGGAGGTCGTGCTTCGAGATAATGTCCTGGACGTTGCGGAAGGTGTCGCCGTAGGGCAGCTTCACGCGGAGCCACTCAGGCCGCTGGCCGGGCCGGTTGGTCGTGAGCGGCTTGGTGACGACGGGCAACTCCAGCATGCCGTCGCCGCCGACCTCGGTGATCGGGGGCTTGACGGCCTTGAGTTGGATGGAGCCGGGGGCGGGACGGGTGGGAGCGTTCGCCATGGACAGACGCCGAGGGGTAGACTGCTGAGGAGTGACACCCACTCCGGTTGCGGAGTGGAGGTAGGGAAGTGTGGACGTGTGAAGGTCGCTGTCCTCGTTCACACGGTCACACCTGCACACGTTCACACTCAAACCGAGGGCTCACGAACTGAAGCCGGGCTCGAAGGTCGAGGGGAAGCTGGACGATGCTTCAGGGCTCGGTGTGAGTGGAAACGGGGGCAGCAAGCACGCTCCATCGGGGGCGGGGTTTCGGCAGCGGCGCTCCGCCCCATCCGGCGCACCGTTCGCGGTTGCGGGACGACACCCGTACATTGCACCACCGAGCCTAAGAAAGCGCTTTTCTCCCCGTCTAACCAACGCGTCCGCTCATGACTCCACGCTACAGCCTCGGCGCGCTCTGCTGCGCCCTCGCCCTCGTGCTCGCCCTCCCCGCAACGGCCCAGACCGCGACCGACCTCACCCTGACGGCTCCCGACGGCAACGAGGTCGTCATCGACCGCGACGACTTCGGCGTGCCGCACATCTCCGCGCCGACGGAGGTGGCGGCGTTCTACGGCCAGGGCTATGCCGTCGCCCAGGACCGGCTCTTCCAGATGGAGACGTTCTGGCGCATCGCCACCGGCCGGTTCTCGGAGCTCTTCGGGGCGGGCGAGAGCAACGGCAACATCGTCCAGGACCAGGGCATCCTCACGGTGTTCTATACGCCAGAAGAGCGCGCCGCGCAGTTCGACGCGCTCTCGCCGGGCCTCAAGGCCCTTCTCGAAGCCTACCGCGACGGCATCAACCTCTACATCGGCGAGATCGCCACCGACCAGATGAAGCTGCCGATCGAGTACGCACTCTTCTCGGGGACGCCGGAAGCGTGGACGAACGACAAGACGGTGGCCGTCCTGCAGTTCTTCATGCGCCGCTTCGGCGAGATCGGCGGCTCCGAGCTAACCCGTCTCGCCGAATTCGAGGCGATGGGGCCCGAGATGTTCAACCAACTCCGCCCGATCAACGACCCGACGGCGTCGACGACCATCACGAGCCAGACCGCCCCCGTCGTGGACGACACCCCGACCTACGCCAACCACGACTTCCCCGACCGTGTCCTCGCGGCGGCCCGCAACGCCGTGGCCGAGCTCGACGAGCGGGAGGCCCTCGTCGAGGCGGTCTACCAGGCGTATGGCATTCCGAGTTCGTTCGGCTCGTTCGCGGCCGCCATCGCGCCGAGTGTGTCGGCTTCGGGCAACGCGATGCTCCTCGGCGCGCCGCAGATGGGTGTCCCCTCCCCCGACCCCGAGGTGCGCTCCCGCACCTCGATCACGAGCGAGGTCGAGATCAAGGTCGAAGGTGGCCTCCACATCGCCGGGATGACAGTGCCGGGCATCCCCGGTGTCATCATCGGCCGCACGCCGGACCGTGCCTGGACGCTCACGACGGGCTTCACGGACAACACCGATACCTACGTCGAGACGCTCGACAAGACGGGCACGCAGTATGAGTTCAACGGCGGGTTGGAGCCGCTCATGCCCTTCTCGTCCACCATCAACGTCGCCGGGGGCGAGCCCGTCCCCTACACGGGCTTTCGCACGGTCCATGGTCCGGTCTACTTCGTGGATGCGGACAACGGGACCGCCTTCTCGTGGCGCTTCGCTTTCTGGAACCGCGAGCTCGACATGGTCGAGGCGTTCTACGACGTCTGGCGCGGGTCGAGCTTCGAGGCCTACGTGGACGCCATCGAGCGCGCCACGATGTCGTTCAACGTGTTCTACAACGACCGCGCGCAGACCATCGCCTTCTGGCACATCGGCGTCTACCCGCAGCGGCCTGCCACGGTCGACCCGCGCCTTCCAGCCCTGGGCGACGGCACGCAGGAGTGGGAAGGGTTCCTCGACTTCGCCGACCACCCGCAGGAGGTCAACCCGGCCAAAGGCTACTTCGTCAACTGGAACAACAAGCCCTCGGCGTCCTGGAACCAGGGCGACAACGTGGACTGGGCGGCGACGCGCCCCGGCGGCTACCTCCGCACCTATGACGGCGTGGACTTCCTCGACGACTTCGTGCGCGCCAACGCGCCGCTCTCCTTCGACAACCTGAAGGCGCTCTTCCGCGTGCCGCGCTTCAACCCGGACTACCAGGAGTACCCGGGGTCGTACCAGCAGGTGATCGAGTTCAAGCCGGCGGGCAATGTGGTTGCGCAGAACGTGATCCCGCCGGGCCAGAGCGGCTTCACGAACGTGATGGGCCAGTCCAGCGCGCACTACGCCGACCAGTGGCCGCTCTACCTCACGTCGTTCCAGCAGAGCGAGGGCCCAGTGGAGATGAAGGACTTCCTCTTCGACGGCGAGTCTGTCGTATCCACCGACGACGACGCGGTGGTGTCCGCCTTCGCGCTGGGCCGCGCCTACCCGAACCCATTCCAGACCGGCGCAGCCCTTTCGGTCCCGATGACCCTCGACACGCCCGCTGAGGTGGACCTCGCGCTCTACGACGCGCTCGGCCGCCGCGTGATCACGCTCGCCGCCGGCACACAGCCCGCTGGCAGCCAGACCATCGAGGCCGCGCTGGACGTGCCCGCTGGCGTCTACGTTCTGCGCCTGCTCGCCCAGGACCAGCAACGCACGCAGAAAGTCGTCGTCGTGCGGTGAGTGTTGCGGTGTTGCAGTGCGGCGGTGTTGCAGTGGGATGATTCAAAACCCACCGCGACACCGCCGCACCGCTTTACCGCTGAACTCTTGCTAGCCTAGTTGAACCCGGTGCCCGACACCGCGACGCGGTCGTCTTGGTTGGCAAGCTGCCACGCCGTCGCAAAGATGAGTTGCGCGCGGCGGGTGAGCTGCGGGTAGTCGATCTTCTGCGGCTCGTCGCCGACCTGGTGGTAGTCGTCGTGCGTCCCGTTGAAGTAGAAGATGAACGGGATGTTATTCTTGCCGAAGTTCCAGTGGTCGGAACGGCGGTAGAACTGGTTGGGGTCGTCGCGGGAGTTGAACCGCTCGTTGAGGTCCATGCCGAGGCCGGTGAGCGCGTTGGCCTGCTCGGTGATGGTCTGGATCTCCTCCGAGATGAGCTTGCCACCGATAATGTAGACGTAGTTGTCGAGCTGCTCGCCGGGGTAGGTCGGGTCGGTGCGCCCGATCATGTCGATGTTGAGGTTGGCGACGGTGTCTTCGAGAGGAAAGAGCGGCTCCGTGTCGGCGTAGTAGGCCGAGCCGAGCAGGCCTTTCTCTTCACCCGAGACCGCGAGGAAGACGACCGTGCGGCGCGGCGCATACCCTGCCTCGCCGGCGAGCGCGAACGCCTCGGCCATCTCGACGAGCGCCATCGTGCCCGAACCGTCGTCGTCGGCGCCGTTGCTGATCGTGTCGCCCTCGCCCGCCGTCATGCCCACGTGGTCGTAGTGTGCCGTGAGCACGACGACCTCGTCCTTCAGCACCGGGTCGCTGCCCTCCACGACCGCCACGACGTTCTCGGTCATCACCGTTTCGGTCACATAGGCGACCTCACCTCCGACGAGGGCCCCGTCAACACTGAAGACCTGGGGCGTGAGCGCCTCGTCGATCTGCGCCTGCACCTCCGCGATGGAACGGTCGCCGAGGATCGCATCGGCGACGCTGGAGGTGATGCTGAAGATCGGCGGGAGGCTAAACGATTGGCCGCTGTCACCGCCTTCGAGCGAGAGGCTGCCGACCGCGTCGAGCCGCGCCTGCGCGCGGGTGGCCAGAGGCGTCGCGTTGCGCGCGTTGCGGTCGGCGACAATGAGGAAGCCCGCGGGCTGCCCGACGCCGGCTCCGTAGGCGGCCTGCAGCTTGGTCCACCACTGCGTGGTGAAGGTGGTAAAGGCACCGTCTTCGGTGAGCAGGCTCGCCGTGCCGTCCGCGTTCATCGGCTCCGCGTCCAGGACGAGCAGCCACTGGCCCGACACGTCGACGCCCTGCTCGCTGAGCGCAGCGAAGTCGTCGTAGCCCTCTGTGGTGATGCCGTAGCCCGCGAAGACAACGCCTGCTGCAGAGGGGGCTCCGTTGGCCCCGCCGAAGGCGAGGTAGCTCGTGCCGTCCATGCCGTCGCGGCTGAACGTGCTGGTCATGCGCGCGGTGGTGCTGTCGGTGTCGTACACGGTAAGCACGCTGCGGTCGAGCTTGCGCGCCTGGAGCGGGAACGGCTGGTAGTACGCCGCGAGCGGCCCGCCGTCCTCCACAGTCCCAGCCGGCAGCGCGCCCATCTCGATGAACTCTTGAGCGAGGAACGCGGCGGCCATCTTCTGCCCACGCGCCGTCGTCTCACGGCCCTCGAAGTAGTCGGAGGCGAAGAAGTGGAGCAGCCCTTCTAGCTCGCGCTCCGTGATGGTCTCCTGGAAGCGCTGTACGAGCGCGGGGTCGTCGTAGAGCGTGGGTGTCGGTGTGCCCTCGCCGTCCGCGAGCGCGATGGGCCGGTCAGGCGGCGCGTCAACGGTCATCTCGGCTGGAGCCTGCGCGAGCAGCGGCGGAACGACAAGGAGCAGCGCAAGCGCCGCAGAGAGAAGGTGGTACATGGTAGTGAGGTCGCGTGAGAAAAGCGGGCGTCCAACCAGGCAGACAGAACGAGGTTGCCAAGGGACAGGCCCAACCCGATAAGATGGGGTTCAGCACCTTATCACATCCTGCGCAGCATGGCAAGGCTCACGGCTGTCGGATGCGCTTCCGCACGGCGACACTGAGTCACTGCTGCACTAAAACAGCCGACGGCGCTTGTTGAGGTAGGCCGTCAGCGCCACGTCGTAGGGCTGCGCGGTGTCCAGTTCCACGAAGTCGATACGTTGCTCGCGGCACCGGCGGCGGAAGCGCTCGGCGAACGCGGTCACCGCCTCGGTGTAGCTCGCGCGGAGCTGCGCCGGCTGCACCGTCATCGTCTCGCCGGTCTCCAGGTCGCGCATCACCAGCGGCACGTCGGGGAAGGCGAAGCGGCGCTCCGTGGCGGCGTCGAGGACGTGGAAGACGAGCACCTCGTGGCCGCGGTAGCGGAGGTGCTGGAGCGCCTTGAGGAGCGCGTCGTGCTCGGCAACGTTTTCGAACAGGTCCGTGATGACCACCACCATCGCCCGGCGCCCGATGCGCTCGGCGACTTCGTGTAGCGCCGCCGCCGCCGCCGTCTTCGGTGCGGCCCCGCCCTTGGCGGGCGCGCTCTCGGTGAAGCCGTCGAGCGTGGCGAGGAGACCGCGCACGTGGCCCATCGTGGAACGCGGCGGCAGCAGCGTGTGCACGGTCTCGTCGAAGCCAACGAGGCCCGTGGCGTCGCGCTGGCGCGCCATCAGGTAGTGCAGTCCGGCGGCGAGGTAAGCTCCGTAGTCGAGCTTCCGCAGGGCGCTCTCGCCGCGATAGCGCATCGACGCGCTCGTGTCGAGCACGACGAAGTGCCGCAGGTTGGTCTCCTCCTCGTACTGTTTGACGAAGTACCGGTCCGACTTCGCGTAGACCTTCCAGTCGATGTGCCGGAGCTCGTCGCCCGCGTTGTAGGGGCGATGCTCGGCAAACTCGACCGAGAACCCATGGTAGGGGCTTTTGTGCAGACCCGTGATGAAGCCCTCGACGATCAACCGGGCGCGCAGCTCCATCGAGTCGAGCTGCGAGAGGACGTCGGGGCGGAGGTAGCGGGCGGCGGCGTCCGAGGCGGGCACAGGCGGGGGCGTTTGGAGAGCGGCAGGGCTCTCCGTAACGGCGTAGCGGCCCCGGATAGTTTCCTGAGCGCGACAGTCCGGGCGGACTTCCGGAAGAAGACGACCTAGGCCGCGAGCGAGACGGCGCCTGTGTCACCGTCGCCGCCAATCATATCGAGCCGGACCGGCTCGGGTACGTCGTCCTCGGCGATGTCGCTGAGGGACGAGATGGGCGGAGCGGACGCCGGGTGGGTGGCGTCGTGCGCGTCAGCGTCGTCGCTGGCGAGTAGCAAGTAGAGATCGAACACGAGGAGGGAGCGTGTTGCTAGGGCTGCGCGGGTGAGAGGGCGGGTAGGGTGGTACGCCTACCGTGCGCATTGGCGACCCAAAAGAGATCACCGTGCCGGAAGAAACCGACAGCGAGGGCGCGTCGTCAACTGCCAACCTCGTATTTTTGTGTATCGTATTGCTACGGCAACACGGGCACGGAAACGCAAGACTTGACCGAAGGCTTGCGCCGGAGCACGCAAGGGCACCGCCGGTTTGGGAGCGGAGCGGTATAGGCGAACGGGGTGTCACAGAAACGTGACAGTTCTGTTAGGCAGAACCGCCCCGGGAGGCAAAAGCGACGGATCAGAGACGACCGTTTCCCCTCGGTTCCACATTGAACCACCTAATTCGAACATAGCAACAGCGTCCACAAAAAAAGCACGGTACCTCCTTCCGGAAGTACCGCGCTCTCTACGGTGCGAGGCGTTGCGCCCCGCGCGGGCCGCTAGTTGGGCGGGAGCAGCACCGCGTCAATGACGTGGATGACGCCGTTCGCAGCCTCCACATCAACCGCCTGGATGTTGGCGTCGGCCGTGCCGTCGCCGTCGGTGTCGATGCCGAAACCGCTGGCTGCTGCCGACGAGGTGACGATGGTGAACGTGGCACCGCCGTTCTGGGTCGTGAGCACGAGGCCGTCGGACAGGGCCGTCGAGAAGGCCTCGAAGTTGAGCACGTGGTAGAGGAGGACGCTGCGCAGAGCATTGCCTGTCGGCACGGTCTCGAGTTCTCCGAACGCGCTGTTGATCGGCGCGAAGACCGTGAAGGGCCCGTCAGTGGCAAGGGTCTCGTCGAGATCGACAGCGTCGAGAGCGCCAGCAAGCTCCTTGAAGTTGGCGTTCTTGATCGCAATGTCCGTGATGGTCTCGACCTGGGACGGGAGCAGCACCCGGTCGATCAGGTGGACGACGCCGTTCGAGGCGGTGATGTCCGTCTGGATGATGTTGGCGTCCGCGTCGCCGTCGCCGTCGGTGTCGATCCCGAAGCCACTCGGCGAACCGTCTGCGGCAATGACCGTCCAGGTAAGCATGTTGGCCGTCTCAAGCGAGAGCCCGTCGGAGAGGGCCGAGGCGAACGCCTCGATCCCGAGAACGTGGTAGAGCAGGATCGTAGATAGGGTCGCCTTGTTCTCGGGCTCCAGCAAGGTCGCCACGGTGTCACCGAGCTTGGCGAACGCGTCGTCGGTGGGCGCGAAGACCGTGAACGGCCCCGGCTCCTCCAGCGTCTCGACGAGGTCGGCGGCATCGAGCGCGGCCACGAGCGTTTCGAGGTCGGTGTTGCCGCTCGCCAGCTCTACGATGTCCGGACCGGCGACCTCGGCCGGCGGAATCAGCACAGCGTCAATGAGGTGGACAATCCCGTTGCCCGCGTCGATGTCGACGGTCTGGATGTCCGCGTCGGCGGTGCCGTCGCCGTCGGTGTCGATCCCGAAGCCTACCGCCGAGCCAGCGCTGGCAACGATGGTGAACGTCTTGCCACTCTCGGTCGTGAGCGCCAGTCCGTCGGAGAGCGCCGTCGAGAGGGCCTCGATGTCGAGGACGTGGTAGAGCAAGAGGCTGCGCAGCTCGTCCTTGTTCTCAGGCAGGAGAAGACGGTCGAGTTCGCCGTCGGGAAGGTCAGCGAAGGCCCCGTCGGTGGGCGCGAAGACCGTGAACGGGCCTTCGCCCTTCAGCGTCTCGACGAGGTCAGCAGCGCCGAGCGCGGCAACGAGGGTAGTGAGGTCGGCGCTGCTTTGAGCCACCTCAACGATGTCGGGGGTGGCGACCTGTGGTGGGTCGGTGTCGGTAGAGTCGCAGGCGGTGAGGAGCACGGCGAGCGCAAGCGCGAACGCCAGAGGAAGTCGGAGGGATAGCATAGTCAGAAGGGAATGGAAAGGAGACAGGAGATGGGCGGAATCGAGAGGCGACAAGGTTCGTGCCGTTCGACTCAGGTGACGTGCGCTTGAGGTACCCGTCGAGACGTCTTCACACCTATCGGGGGTCGTGGCCTCCATCCGAACTCCACGTATCCCAAGCGGACGCGTCGGGCTTTCACCCAACGCAGCGCGGGCGGCGAGCCGAAGCCCACCGCCCGCGCAGGACGTGACCGAAGTGGAGCGGCTAGGCGAGCTCAAGCGTGAGCGCCGTGCCGCCGCCGGTGCCGTGGCAGATGCTCGCGAGGCCCGTCTGGCCGTCGTGCTGGCGCAGCGCGTGGATGAGCGTCACGATGATGCGCGCGCCCGAGCAGCCGATGGGGTGGCCGAGCGAGATCGCGCCGCCGTGGACGTTGAGCTTGTCGTACGAGACGCCGAGTTTGCGGTTGAAGAGCACCGAGTTGATCGCGAACGCCTCGTTGTTCTCCACGAGATCGACGTCGCCCATCTCCAGCCCGGTCTTCTTGAACACGTTCTTGACCGCCGGGACGGGGGCCTCGGGGAAGCGCCAGGGCTCACCCGCCGCCCAGGCGAAGCCGGTGATCTTGGCGAGGGGCGTGAGGCCGTGCGCTTTCACGGCGTCCTCGCTGGCGAGGAGCAGCACCGCCGCCCCGTCGGAGATTTGCGACGAGTTGCCCGCCGTCAGCACGCCTTCCTTGCGGAACGCGGTGCGGAGCCCCGCGAGCGACTCCATCGTGG
>JBCDFF010000023.1:0-22570 GCA_039178415.1 Bacteroidota bacterium | reverse complement strand
GAGAAGTAGGTGACGCTGTTCTCGGGGCGCGGCACCGGAAGGCCCGTGTCGGGGTTGAACGCCTGGAGCGTGTTGGCGATGTCGTCGACGCCGCTGCGGAAGAACGAGACGCCCAGCGTAGAGCGGTTGGAGACAGGCCACGCGACCGCGCCGTAGTCGAACGAGACGATGCCGCTGAAGCGCTCGGCGTGCATGTAGGCCCCCTGCGGGTAGGCGAGGGCGTCGAGGCCCGCCGGGTTCCAGTAGCCGGCAGTCACGTCGTCGGCCATCCCGACGTAGGCCCCGCCCATGCCCAGCGCCCGCGCGCCGACGCCTCCGGCGAGGAACTCCGCCCCGTACTTGACGACGGTCTGGGCGCGGGTGGCATCGGGCGACAGCCCGAGCAGGCCGAGGGCGAGCGTGAGGCAGACGAGGGACAGGCGGCGACGCATGACGGTGCGAGCTAGGTTCGAGGCACCCGGAGCGCGCTCGCAGGAGCGGCGGCGGTGCAGGGAACGAAAACGGGGCGTACCAGAAGTCCGATCGGCGACAAGAAGCAGGCCAAACTCAGCAGGCTAGGCGGGCGGCTAAACTCGCACAATCGACCGCACAGGACAAGGGCAATCCGGAGAGTCGAGAGTCGAGTAAGGTGGGTCGCTCGGTTCGCGGCGTCAACCCAGATCGCGACACCGCGCGGGCGCGACACCGCACGGGCGCGGCACTCAACCCTACCCGCGACCTGCGCCTCCTGACCTAGGCCCGCCACGGGTGGCCTACGACCTCGGGCCTGTCGGCAGCGTGTACGTGTCCAGCACAGCGTTGTAGTCCTTCACGATGCGCTGGAGGAACACCGCGGGCGGCTCCCGCACCGGCGCGAGGCCCAGCTTGCGCTCGATGGCCGTCTTGGCGCGGCGGGCGAGCTTCTCCGCGCCTGCCGTGCGGCCGTCGGCACGCAGCCGCGTGAGCACATCGCGGACCGTCTGCACGTCAGCGTCCGAGAGGAACTCGACTTCGGGGTAGGCGGGGACGTGCTGTTCGCCGAGGCGGCTGTAGATCGTGTCGGTGAGGTGCGTCCGCTGCCGGGTGTTCACGACGGTGGTCCCTGCCGCGAGGTCGCCTAGGCGCTGGCCGCGTTTGGTCACGGCAATCGAGACGAGGGCGGGGACGCCAGAGAAAAAGAGGATCTCCACAATGCGGAGGAGCCACCGGAGGAGGTAGTCGCCGAGCCCCGGCGCGGTGCCGTCGAGGCGGACGACGCGCAGCCCGAGGGCCTTCTTGCCGACGCTCTGCCCGTCGAGGACGATCTCCGACACCAGGTGGTAGAGCACGACCGGCAGGTAGACCACCACGAGGAAGACTGCCGTGCCGCGCCCGAGGAGCGCCCACAGCGGCACGGCGTCGAGCAGCTCGGTCACCAGCACGACGTACCCGGCCGCGATCAGCGTGTCGAGCAGCCACGCGAGCAGGCGGGGGCCGACGCCCGACGCGCTGTAGCGCAGCGGGACGTTGAGCGCAGTCGGGATGGGGATCGGGGGCATCGGGGGCACGCAGCGGAGGAGCGGGGCAACCTACAGCAGCGAGGCGGCCCGTTGTTCTGGAAGCTACCTTCTGGCGCGCCCGGTTTCTGCCTGGCCGCTGCCTTCCTTCCGCTGATCGCCCACGGCCCGTCGCCCGCTCCCATGCGCGAAGTCACCTTCGTCCGGCAGAATGCCGAGGCCTGGCAGGCCCTCGAAGCCACGCTCGCCGACCGCGCCGCGCCCCCCGACGCGCTCGCCGAGGCCTACGTGCGCCTCCTCGATGACCTCGCCTACAGCCGCACGTTCTACCCGCGCTCACCCACCACGCGCTACCTCAACGATCTCGCCGGGCAAGCCCACGCGCGCCTCCACCGCACCCGCCGCGAAGCCCGGGGCCGCGTCGCCCACTTCTGGAGCGAGGAACTGCCGCGCGTCGTCTACGCCGAGCGCGTCCCGCTGCTGGCCGCCGCCGCGCTCTTCCTCACGATGGTCGCCATCGGCGTGCTCTCCACCATGGGCGACCCCACCTTCGTCCGCCTCATCCTCGGCGACTTCTACGTCAACATGACCCTCGCCAACATCGAGGCGGGCGACCCCATGGCCGTCTACAAAGACGCGCACCAGGTGGACATGACCTTCGGCATTACGATCAATAACATCCGCGTATCGTTTCTCGCCTTCGCCGGGGGCATCCTCGCAGGGCTGGGGACGGTCTACATCCTCCTCGTCAACGGGGTGATGGTCGGCGCTTTCCAGGGGTTCTTCTACCAGCAGAACGCCTTCTACGAAGGCGTCTTCGTGGAGTCGGTGTTGACCATCTGGATCCACGGCACGCTCGAAATCACGGCGATCATCCTCGCAGGCGGCGCGGGCTTTGTGCTGGCGCGCGGGATGCTCGCGCCGGGGACCTACCCGCGCGGCGTGGCCTTCCTGCGCAGCGCGCGCCAAGGGCTCAAGCTCATCATCGGGCTGGTGCCCATCTTTGTGGCCGCCGGTCTGCTGGAGAGCTTCGTGACGCGCTACACCGAGATGCCCACCGTGCTGAGCCTCCTCATCATCGGCGGCTCGGCGGCGTTCCTGGTGGGGTACTTCGTGGTGCTCCCGGTCCGCCGTCACCGTGAAGACCAGCAGCGCGCCGGAGCGCCGCCACAGGCAGCCCCGGAGGTGACCGTCTCCGCCTAGCCTCTGCCCGCTTCTTCCGCTTCCGCATGGACGATTTCGCCCCCTACTACGAGACCGGCAGCGCCGAGGCCCGCATCGACTTCTACGCGCGCCGCTCGGTCGGCGAGGTGGTCACGGACGCTGTGGCGTTCGTTCGCCAAGAGGGGCGTGCGTTCTGGGTAGCCGTGGCCCGTCCGATGCTGCCCTATGCCGTTGTCGGGAGCATGCTCACGGCAGCGGGCTATGCAGACATCGCCCTTGGCGTCTGGACGGAACTGCTGGCCAACCTTGCGCTGATGATGGCGGGGCTCCTACTGGCGGGGGGGACCTACGGCTACATCGAGCACTACGTCAACGAGAAGGAATCGCCGACGGAGGCAGACGTGGCCGTGGCCGCGCGGGCCAACTTTGGTCCGCTCTTCGGGATCGGGCTCGCCGTGGGCGTGGGCGGAGGGATCATCGGGTTCGTGCTGGTGCTGTTCGTGCTGGCGATGCAGGACAGCGTCGTCGGGCTCGCGACGGTGGTGATGGTGGGCGTCGCGGTGCTGCTTGCCCTGATGCCGGTGGCAAGCCTCTGGCCTGCGGCGCGGTGCCTGGACGAGGCGCGCGGCAACCACGCCGCGCGGATGTGGGACCTCACCCGACCAGGGCGGCGGTGGCATGCCGCGATCGGCCTCGCGCTGATCGTGCTTTTCTACCAGGTGATCATGGGCGCCGGACCCGTGTTCCTCGGCGAGGGGCTGCTCTGGAGCGGGCAGACGTTCGCGGGTGGTCCGGATTGGCTCGGCGGGGCCGTCGGCCTCGTCGTGGGCGTTGCGACGGTGGCGGGGACGGTCCTCGCAGCCCTCGGGTCGGTGCTGCTGGCGATGTTCTACTACACGCTCATGGAGCACAGCGAAGGCATCCGGCTACAGGGCCGCGTTCGCGACCTGGAGCGCGATCTCGGTCCAGCAGAAGCCCTCGAGCTAAGCCCCCGTCCGAGGCGCGGCTTCGACGGCCCGGACGATGCGCAGAAGCCCTCGGAGCGGCCTGCGCGGTAGGGCGCGTCGGGGCGGCCCGTTCGGCGGCGTTTTTGCTAGGGTGCTGACGTACCGCCTTCGGCCCCCGTACGTTCACCGGGTGCCTCGCCGATCGCATCGGCCTCGTGCGCTCCAGCCCCCGCCGCTCTCACGTCCACCGTCCTCCCATGACCGACGCTTACGACCCGGACCCTTTCGCCGACGACCCCTTTCGCGACGACTCCTTCGGCGGCAGCGCTGGCTTCGCCGGGGTGCGCGTCTACGCGCCGCGCTCCGCCACGCAGGTGCTTGGAGACACCACCGAGTTTGTCCGAGAAAACCTGGGCGACCTCGTGCGCGCATCAGGCCGCTTCGTCGGCCCCGTCTTCGCGGTGGCGCTCCTCGCTGGAGCGGCCGCGACGTGGCTCCTCGTCGGTGACCTCAGCACGGGGCTGGGCGTCGGGCTCATGCTCCTGGCGGGGGTGGGCCTGCTCGTCGCCATGCTGCTCTACAACACCGCGTGCTATGCCTACCTGCGGCTCTACCACGAGGAAGGGCCAGGGTATGTGACGCCAGAGGCGCTGCGGATGGAGGTGGGGCGGCTCTTCTGGCCGCTCTTGGGACTCAACATCCTCATCGGGCTGTTCTCGCTCGTCCTGCAAACCGTCGCGGTGGTGCCGCTGATTGGGACGGCCCTCTACGTGGCTCTCTACCTCTTCACGCTGCCTGTGCTCATGCTGCCCCCTGCGATCTACGCGCTGCGCAGTGCCAGGGCGATGGCCTCCATCTCCCGTGCCGTGGACCTGGTCAAGCCGCGGTGGTGGGAGGCGTTTTTGGCGGCGGTGCTCCTCTATCTGCTGTTGCTGGTCGGGTTCTTCGCTGCGGCGCTGGTGCCAGGGATGATCGGCGGACTGGCGGTGGCGGCGCTGGGGCTGAGCGGGGTCCTCGGCGCGCTCGCGTTCGTGCCGATGGTGCTGACGATGGGGGCGCTCGGCCTCGGAGGGGCCTTCTTTTTGAGCACGGGGGCGACGCTGCTCTACGGATCGCTGGCCGAGCAGGCCGATGGCGTCTCGCTGAGCGCCCGCGTGGATGCGCTGGACGACCTCGATGCGCCGACCGATCCACCCTCCTGGTAACCCCGAACCCTTCTGGTAAATCCGATCGACAAGCCCCGTCCAACGGCGATGAGCAACGCGAACTACTGGGAGCACCCTGACTGGTGGGACGGGCCCGCGCCCGACGACGCGGACGTGGCCTTCGTGGCCGAGCGCTCCATGGGCGACGTGGTGCGCGACACCGTGACGTTCCTGAAGGCCCACGGGCTTGAGTTTGGCCTAGGAGTCGTTGTGCTGGTGGCACCGCTGGCGCTGCTGAATGCGCTCGTGAGCGCCATCGTGGGTGCGCCCCACCTCACCGTGGCCGCGCTCACTAACGTGGCGCTTGCCGGGCTCGTGGACTTCGCCGCGTGGGACGACGGGAGCGGACTACGCTGGCTGGCGCAGCATGCGCTCAGCGTCGCGGAGCTCGCGGTGGCCTCGGCAGGGGCCTTTGCTTACCTCAGCCTCCACACGCAAGGGCAGGCGGGGGGCATCACGCCGGACGTGCTGGGCCGCGCCGCCCGCCCGATCCTCGGCGTGATGGGCCAGGGGTACGGTGCGCTCGTCGGTGCGCTTCTGGTGCTCTGGCTGCTCGCGCGGGTGCCAATGGCAGGCGGGGTGCTCTGGGTGAGTGGGCTGGCGGTGCTCGTGGCCGTCGGTGGGCTGGCGCTCGTGGCGCTCGCCTACGAGGCAGACACGCTGCCAGACGCGCTCCGCCGCGTGGGCGATCTTCTCCGGGAGGATCTCAGGCAGCGCCTCCGGCCCGCCCTGGGCATTGTGGTGGTAGCAGCCGGTGCTGCGGTGGCGGTGCAGCCCGTCGCGTTCGTGCTCGGCGTGGTCGCGCGGATGGGCGCGTCGGTTGGGGGCGTCTTCGGCGGCACGGTGCTCGTGGCCGTGGAGGTGCTCGGGCTGACGCTCGTGCCGCTGCTCGCCCTCCCCACGATCGCAGCCACGTTTGCCTACGGCCACCTCCTTGCACGGGACCGGCCAACCCCTTCGCCCCCGCTGGCCCCTTCGCCTCCGCTGGCCCCTTCCCCTCCGCTAGCCCCTCCGCCCCCGCCTGAAGAGGCTACATCTCCGGCCACCCCGGTGCCTCCCTCGATGCCTGCGTGGACGTGACGCCGAGGCGACGGACGGTGCACGGAAGGCGTAGCTTGCGGCGTCATGCACCGCTCCTGTCGCTCGTTTTCGCTTCTTCGGCGCAGCACGCTCGCGCTGGCGCTCCTCGCGAGCGCGCCTGGGTGGGCGCAGACGAAGCCCACAGAGGTCGTGCCGTCGGAGCGGGCCGAGAAGATCGAACGGGGCCTTCTACTCCTGGAGCGCGAGCGGCAGGCTGTGGCCGGCCTCCCGCGCGACTCGTCGGCCCTCGCCCCGCGCAGCGTCCCGGGCGCGGCCCTCAAGGGCTTCCGCGCGGATCCGGACTTCAGCTACGACCGCGTGGTCACGCAGCAGCCGTCGCTGTGGGAGCGGTTCGTGCAGTGGGTCAACGACCACCTGCTGCGCCCGGCAGGCGATTCGGTACCCCCGGACGTGCAGCGCTGGCTCATCTACGGTCTCGCCATGGCTGCGCTCGTGTTTGCGCTGCTGAAGCTCCTCGGTGCCGACTTTGGCGGCGTCTTCCAGCGGCGCGAGCGGGCCGCCGCGACCGTTGAGGCGCTGGACGATCTCACGGCGCTTACCGACGTGGACCTCGGCGTGCTGCTCGTTGACGCCGAGCGCATGGAGGCGTGGCCGCTCGCCGTGCGCCTGCGCTACCTCCGGCTCCTCCAGGCGCTCGCCGAGCGCGACCTCATCGTCTGGGCCCCCGCCACCACCAACCGCGCCTACGCGCTCGCGCTCGAAGGCGGGCCCCGTGCCGACCTCGTCCCGGCCTTCCGCGACCTGACCCGCCTCTTCGAGGCCGCGTGGTACGGCGACTTCGACGTGGACGACGCGCTCTACGCCGAGGTCCGCCGCCGCTTCGAGACGTCCATGCAGGACGTCGCCCAGACGCGGCCGGTGCCTGTGCAGCCTGAGGGGTCCCGATGAGCCGCCGCGGATACCTCGTCGCCATCGCCCTGCTCGTCGTGCTGCTGGCCCTTGCCGAGGCGGCACGCGAGACACCCATCGACTGGCGCTACAGCTTCCTCCACGACGACGCCCGGCCCTACGGTGCCGCCGTCGCGTGGGCCCTCGTAGACGACTGGTTCCCGACGGAGCGGGTCACGCAGCCGCCCTTCGTCCGCCTCCGCGCGCTCGCCGCCGAGAGCCGGGACCAAAAGCGGCCCGATCCGCACACCTACTTCTTCCTCACCGACACCTTCGCGCCCGACCGCATCGAGACGGCGGAGCTGCTTCGCTTCGCAGCCGCGGGCGGCACCGTGCTCGTCGCCGCAGAGCGGGTGGTCGGCTCGTTCGCGGACACGCTCGGCGTCGAGACGGAGTTCTCCAGGCGCCGCTCCACGGACGCGTTCGACCCCGAGGACGACCCTGCCGCGCAGCGCTGGCGCTTCGTCCGCACCGACACGACGCTGCGCCTGACGAGCCCCTCGCTCGCCCAGGGCAGCCTCCCTGACGGCCGCTACCGCCTCGACGCGCAGGTCCCGGTCTGGCACCTGGCGACCCTCGAACACGACGGCGCGGCTGTCCTCGGCACTACGGAGAGCGGGGCGGCCAACTTCGCCCGGCTCCCCGTCGGCGAGGGGCAGGTCCTCCTGCTCACTACGCCCACGGCGTTCTCAAACGCGATCCTGCTCGCCGACGACCCCGACCTAGACGGCACGGGCGAGGCCGCGGCCTACCTGGCCGCCGCGCTTGCCTACCTCCCCGACCAGCCGCTGCTTTGGGACAGCTACTACAAGCCAGGCCGCGACCTCGACACGTCGCCCCTGCGCTACGTCTTCGCCACGCCGGCACTGCGCGGGGCCTACGTCACGGCCCTCGTGGCGGTGCTGCTGTTCTTCCTGCTGCGGGCGCGGCGGTGGCAGCGTGCCGTACCCGTCGTGGCGCCGCCGCCGAACGCCATGGCGAGCTTCGTGGAGAGCGTGGGGCGGCTCTACCACACACGCGGCGACACGCGAGCACTCGCCACCACGCAGCGCCGCGTCCTCCTCGACCGCCTCCGCCGCCGCACCCACCTCGACGGCCTCGACCTCTCCGACGAGAGCGCCGCTCGCGTCGCTGCGCGGCTCGGGCAAGACGCAGACGAGGTCGCCGCGCTCTTCGCCCGCCTGCGCCGGGCCGAGACCCGCGCCATCTCCGACGACGACCTCCTCGAACTTGACCGGCGGCTCCACACGCTGATGCAGGCGGGGCGCTGACGCAGGTGGAACGCTGACGCAGGCGGGGCGCTGTGCGCCTCCGCTACGCGCCGGGGCAGCGTGCACCACCATGTCGCCACCCCGGCACGTGCAGAGAACCCGAGGCACGGGTCAGCGCTGAAGCAAGAGACGACGGCTTGTCGCCTCGTTGCCCGCGTACAGCACCGCGACGTAGAGGCCGCTCGCCAGCGCCGCGTCCGGGGCCCACACGAACGAGTGCGTGCCCGCCGTGAGCGGGCCGTCGGCAAGCACCGCGACGCGGCGGCCCAGCACGTCGTAGACCGCGAGCGAGGCATCGGCAGCACGGGGGAGCACGGCGCTCAGCCGCGTCGAGGCGACGAACGGGTTCGGATACGCCGCGTCGAGGTGGAGCGTGGTGGTGGTGGGAGGTGCCTCGGCGGTCGTCCCGAGGGTGGCCACGCTGTAGGACGCGCTGCCGTTGGTCACATCCAGAACTGCGCTCACGCCGTCGGCTGTGACGAGCTCGACGGTCTCCGTCACGAAGTCGGTGTCGAAGAAGCTCACCGTCGTCGTCCGCGACAGGCGGAGGCACGAAAACGACCCGTCGGGGGTGACGAGCGTGCCCCAGCCATCCACCGCGACCTCCGTCTTGACGGCCGACTCCGTCTCCATGGGAAGGCCTGGAATCTGCGTGCGCTGCGTGGTCGAGTCGGTCCACGCGCCCCCGAACGCGATCGGGTAGACGGCGTCGAGCAGCGGCGGCGTGTTGCGGACGACCGTCGTGTCTGGCGTGCCGTCGAGGTTGGCGTCGCCGACCGAGGGCGAGCCCGTCGTGGAGAGCGAGTCGTTCGAGAGCGCCCGGTAGCTGAAGGTCGTCGTCACCTGGTCGGCCACGCGGAATTCCGAACGGACGACGTAGTCCGACGTGTTGATCGGGTCGGCCCCGGCCGCCGGGAGGTCGCTGGAGAACGGGAGGTAGTCGAGGTCTACGGTCGTTGCCTCCGGGCCGAAGGGTAGGCCGGAGAGGTCCCACGTCTGGTTCGCTCCGTCGAGGTCGGCCAGGCTGCTCACGTCGGTCTGGACGAGGCGCGTGGCCACGGTGACGGTCCGGCCCAGGCGGTCCGTTTCGAGGGACGACGGCAGCGTGATCTGGGCGCGCAGCGGTAGGGCTCCGGCGACGAACGCGGCGAGCAGCACGCCGAGGGCGCAAGGCATGACACGGGGCATGGGTCGAGGGTGGTTGGAGAGCGAGGGCGACCGACGCCGAACGGGAGGCAGCCGGACCCGTAGATTCCGCCCGGCTGCCCCGTCTGGCCCCTGTCGTTTTCATCCCCAAACAATCCCGCCCCGACCGTTATGGACAATGGGTCGCGCGTTCCGAATCCCCCGCCGCCCGACGGGGCCGAGGGCACACCGCCAGCGGTCCCTTCGGCCCATGACGCCCCCGCGTCAGCCGGGTCCCTGCCGCCTCGCCCTACCTCGCCCTACGCGCCGCTCTTCGAGGGCCGCACCGACCTCTCCGGCGTCGCGGCGTCGGTGGGCCGGCTCAAGGCCGAGGTCCGCAAGCTGCTCGTCGGCCAGGCGCAGTTCCTCGACGAACTCGTCGCGGCGGTGCTCGCGGGCGGGCACGTGCTCATCGAGGGCGTGCCCGGCGTGGCGAAGACGCTCACGGCGAAGCTGCTCGCCCGCGCCGTCTCCGCCGACTTCGCGCGCCTCCAGTTCACACCCGACCTCATGCCCGCTGACGTCGTCGGCACGACCGTCTTCAACCCCGAGACACGCGCCTTCGACTTCCACCCCGGCCCCGTCTTCGGTCAGCTCGTGCTCATTGACGAGATCAACCGCGCCCCGGCCAAGACGCAGGCCGCCCTCTTCGAGGTGATGGAAGAGCGGCAGGTCACCGTGGACGGCACCACCTACCCGATGCAGGCGCCGTTCCACGTCTTCGCCACCCAGAATCCCATCGAGCACGAGGGCACGTACCGCCTCCCCGAGGCGCAGCTCGACCGGTTCCTCTTCAAGATCGAGGTCGGCTACCCGACGCCTGCCGAGGAGGCGCGCATCCTGGCGGGCTTCCAAGCCCAGGGCGGACGGCTCGACCTGGCGCAGGTGCAGCCCGTCCTCACCGCCGACGAGGTGCTCGCGACGCAGGCCGCCGTGCGCGCGCTCTACGTCGATGAGAAGCTGCTCGGCTACATCGCGGCCATCGTGGCGCAGACGCGGACCCACCCGGCGCTGGCGCTCGGGGCCAGCCCTCGCGCCTCGCTGGCCCTGCTCACGGGGGCCAAGGCCATCGCCGCGATGGCCGGCCGCGACTTCGTGACGCCCGACGACGTGCGCACCATCGCGCCGCCCGTGCTGCGACACCGCCTGCAGCTCACGCCCGAGCGCGAGATCGAAGGCGTCCGCATCGACACCGTCGTGGACCGCGTGGTGCAGAGCGTCGAGGTGCCGCGATGAGCATACGGTCCTCCTGCGCGCTGACGCTGGCGGTGTGGCTGCTCGTGGGGGCGCCCCGCGCGCACGCGCAGGCGCCCGACATCCAGGCAGAGTACGACGCGTGCATCGAGGACTACACCGCGCAGTCCAACTCGGCAACGGCACCCCTGCTCGACTGCCTCGCGGTGAAGTACGAGCGCTGGGACGAGGAGCTCAACGCCGTCTACCAGTCGCTCCGCCGCGCGCTCGACGCCGACGGGCGGGCGGCGCTCCTCACCGCGCAACGCGCCTGGCTGGCCTTCCGCGATGCCGAGTTCGCCCTGCTCGACGCGGCGCATGCCGATCTGGGGGCGATGGGGGCCGTGCTGGCCGCTGAGCGGCGGGCCTACCTCGTGGAGGAGCGGTGGCACCACCTCGCCGCGCTGCGCGACGAACTCGTCCAGGACTAGACGATGGCGGCGTCCCCCTCCACCGCTGAACCGCGGCTGGCGTCCGCGCCGCGCCGCGCCGCGCCGAAGCCCCCGGCGCGCTGGCGTAGCGTGCTCGACCTGTATGCCCCGACGCGGCTGTTCGTCGCGCTCGGGACGATCGTGGTGCTGTTCGTGCTCGGCTACTGGGTGCCGTTCGTGGAGAGCCTAGCACGGCTGGCGGTGCTCGGGCTTGTCGCGGCGGCGCTCGTGGACGCGGTGCTGCTTTGGTTTGGCGGTCTGGGCCGTGCCGGCCACCGAGCTGGTGACCGAGCCAGCGGCCGAGCCGGTCTGGCGCTGGAGCGCGAGGTCCCCGACAAGCTCTCCAACGGCGACCCCAACCCCATCGCGGT
Organism: Bacteroidota bacterium; assembly: GCA_039178415.1. GTDB lineage: Bacteria > Bacteroidota > Rhodothermia > Rhodothermales > Rubricoccaceae > JBCBEX01. The sequence continues at coordinate 11,299 of JBCDFF010000023.1, read as the reverse complement.
GCGGGTGACGAGCCGCTACCCGTTCCCCGTTCACGTGCGCCTCATCGACGAGGTGCCGGTGCAGTTCCAGGAGCGCACCCTCGACTTCCGCTTCCCGCTCGCCCCCGGCACGGCGCACACGATCGACTACGCCGTGCGGCCCGTCGAACGCGGTGTCTACCACTTCGGGGCGATCAACGCCTATGTCGCCTCGCCCATCGGGCTGCTGCTGCGCCGCGTCCGCGCCGAGGCCGACCAGGAGGTCAAGGTCTACCCGTCGTTCCTCCAGATGCGGCGGTGGGCGTTCCTCGCCGAGAGCAACCGCCTCGCCGAGGTCGGCGTCAAGCGCGTCCGCCGCATCGGCCACACGATGGAGTTCGACCAGATCCGCGACTACGTCCCCGGCGACGACCGCCGCGCGATCAACTGGAAGGCCACGGCCCGCAGCGGCGACCTCCGCCACGGCGGCACGCTGATGGTCAACCAGTACCAGGACGAGCGGGCGCAGCCGATCTACGCCGTGATCGACATGGGCCGAGCCATGCGCGACCCGTTCGACGGCATGACGCTCGTGGACCACGCGATCAACGCAGCGCTGGTGCTGCTCAACGTGGCGCTGCTCAAGAACGACAAGGCCGGCCTCGTCACCTTCGACGCGCGCATGAAGACGGTGCTGCCCGCCTCGCGCCGCCGCACGCAGCTGCCGCGCCTCCTCGAAGCGCTCTACGCGCAGCAGCCGGGCTTCCAAGACCCCAACTTCGAGGCGCTCTACGCGACTGTGCGCCGCCAATTGCCACAGCGCGGCCTGCTGCTCCTCTTCACCAACCTCCAGACGCGCGCTAGCCTCGAACGGCGGCTGCCCCTCCTGCGCGCCATCGCCCGCCAGCACCGTCTCGTGGTTGTCTTCTTCGAGAACACGGCGCTGCGGGACCTGCGCGGACGCCCCGCTGAGCGCGTGAGCGAGGTCTACGTCAAGACGGTCGCCGAGCAGTTTGCCTACGAGCAGGAGGAGATCGCACGGACGCTCCAGCGCCACGGCATCGGCGCGCTGCTCACAACGCCCGAGACGCTCACCGTGGACACGATCAACCGCTACCTTGCCTTGAAGGCCCGCGGGGCGATCTGATCGGGAAGCACGCGGCTCTGCTCGGATGGGGGGCGGAGTGCGCCTTCGCCCTTCCCACTTCCTTCCCACGTTCAAACGTCTAGCTCATGACCTACGCCGACGCCGAAGCGCTCTTCTTCGAATGGACCCGCACCGCGAGCCTGCGCCGTCACGGCCTCGCCGTCGCCGCGAGCATGGCGCGCTACGCCGAGCACTTCGGCGAAGACGAGGAGACCTGGCGCATTACCGGGCTGCTCCACGACCTCGACTACGAGCGCCACCCGAGCACGGACGAGCACCCGTACGTCGGCGTGCGCGAGCTCGAACGCCTCGGCGTCGCGGAGGACATCCGCACGGCCATCCTCGGGCACGCGCTCTACTCGGGCACCCCCCGCGAAAGCCTGCTCGCCAAGGCGCTCTTCGCCGTGGACGAACTCTCGGGCTTTGTCACCGCCGTGGCCTTCGTGCGACCCACCCGGATGGGCGGCATGAAGGTGAAGTCGGTCCGCAAGAAGCTCAAGGACAAGGCGTTCGCTGCGGCCGTCAGCCGCGCCGACATCCAGCAGGGCATCGCCGAGCTTGGTGTAGACGAGAGCGAGCACATCGCACGCGTCATCGAGGCACTCCAGCACGAAGAAGCGCGCGTGTTCGACGTGGGCGGGGCCTGATCTGCACGGGGCCTGGCCTGGGCGTGCATGCGGCGCAGGTTGCACCAAAATGGAGCGGCCCTGCCCAGGTTCGGGCAGGGCCGCAGGGAGGCCGGCTGAGGCATGGTGGAAGGCGTGCGGATGCGCCGTCCTCAGCCGCTCCAGGTTCTCAGCCGCTCCAGGGCTCTTGGAAGTCAGCGTAGAGCGTCAGGCCGCCGTCGATGAAGAGCGTCTGGCCGGTGATATAGCGCGCGGCGTCCGAGGCGAGGTAGGCGATGGCGTGCGCGATCTCCTGCGGCTGCGCGATGCGCTTCTGCGGGATGTGCGACGCCACGACCGCCGTCTGCGCAGCGTCGTGGAGCCAGCTCTGGATCGGCGTCTCGGTCGCGCCAGGGGCCACCGCGTTGACGCGGATGCCGTCGTTGGCGTACTCGAGCGCGAGCGTCTGCGTCATGCCCTTGATGCCAAACTTGCTGATCGAGTATGACACGTAGCTCGGACGCGGAATCTTCTCGTGCACGCTCGACAGGTTGACGATGGTGCCGGGCTTGCCCGCCGCACGGAACTGACGGATCGCACCCTGCGCGACCATGAACGCGCCGCGCAGGTTTACGTCGAGGACCCGGTCGAAGTCGTCCATCGTGACCTCGTGCGACGGAGCCTCGATCTGAATGCCCGCGTTGTTGACCAGAAGGTCGAGCGGGCCGTAGACGGCGGCGATCTCCTCAAACATCCGGTGGACCTCGTCCTCCTGCGACACGTCGGCGCGCACGAGCAGGCCGACCGGCGCGGCCTCAGCCGTGTCGAGGTGGTCCCCCACGGTGAGGTCATCGGCGAGGACGGGGACGGGGATCGAACTGCCGTCGCCTGCGGTGTGGCGGTGCAGGGCGGCGGATGCGCGGGCCGCCTCCTCGACGAGGCGAAGCGTCTCAAGGGCAGCCCCCTCTTCGGAGAGGAACGGGTAGTTGATGACGACCCGCGCGCCGGAGCGGGCGAGTTCGATGGCGGTGGCGCGACCGATGCCGGACGAGGCACCCGTCACGAGCGCGACGCGGCCGCGCAAGTCGAAGCGGGGGGGCGTGGAAGTCATGGCGGCGGAGGTTGGAGGCCGAGCGCCGAAGGGCCAGGGAGACCCGCGATGGCGGAGCCAGAGATGGGCCGGGCAGCTAGAAATGCGGCGGGGGAAGGGACTGGTACAACGGAACCAACAGGCGGTGGTTTCAGAAACGACTGAAATAAAACGTCCAAAACGTTCAGTCTGTTCGCTCTCAGAAATACCTGCCGCCGTCTCGCCGAACACCCTGGCCGCCCGATCAGGTGATCCCCTATGCGGACGTTTGCACCCGTCGGGCGAGGCTGGCAAACCCCACCGCTGCCACGAGGCCCACGCCCACGCAGCCGGTCCAGAGTGCCTGACGACCCATCGCCTCGAACACGACTCCGCCGGCCAAGGGGGCCACCAGGAAGGCCAGTCCCCACGCCGCGCCGTAGACGCCCTGGTAGGCCCCCCGCAGTGTATCCGGCGAGAGCCGCGCCACGATCACCGGTGCGACCGTCACGAGCGCGATCTCGCCGAGGGTCCACACCGCTGTGGCGGCAGCGTGGCTTCCCATCGACGTGGCAGGGATGTGCAGTGCGAAGCCGGCGGCGAACAGCAGCGCGGCGCTCACGAGCACCAGGCCTGGCCGTCGCCCTTCCACAAACCGCGCGATCGGGAGGCTCAGCAGCACGATCACCAGCCCGTTGGTCGCCGCCACGAAGCCGTAGGCCGTCTCGGGCAATCCCTGCGAGGCCATGACGAGCGGCAGCACCGAGAGGCTCTGGAACATCAGCGCGGCCAGCAGCAGCGTACACCCCGAGAGCCCCATCAGCGCCGGGTCGCGGAGTGCGTCGAGCGCCCGCGCCTTCGGCGGCGCTTCTGACGCATCGGCCTCGGCGTTGCGGGACGGGCGCGTCTCCGGGATCAGCGCGGCCACCACAAACCCGTAGACGAGCATGGTCGTGGCGTCGAGCGCGAAGAGGAGGTCGTAGGACCACAGCACGAGGACGCCGCCGAGCACCGGCGCGATGGCGGTGCCGACGTTGATGACCCAGTAGAACAGCGCGAAGGCGCGCGTGCGCTGCTCCTCGGCCACGAGGTCGACGATGGCCGCCGACACGGCGGGGCGGTAGGACTCCGTGACAAACCCGAGCGCAATCACCAGCACGGCGAGCGCAGGCAGCGCCGTCACGAACGGCACCAGCGCCACGAGCGCCGCGCCGCCCATCAGCCCCATCAGCAGCACCGGGCGGCGCCCCCAGCGGTCGGCCAGCACGCCCCCCGCGAAGCTCGACGCGAACGCGCCGAGGCCGTAGCCCGAGAGCAGCGCTGCCGCCCAGCTCGGACGCAGTCCGCGCTCCGTCGTGAGGTAGAGCGTCAGGAACGGCACCACCACCAGCCCGAGCCGGTTGACGAGCGTCCCGAGCCACAGCACCCAGAACGCACGCGGGTACGCCGCCACTTCAGCGCGGAGCCGGGACCAGAGCAGCACGGTTGCGGAGTAGGGAGGTGTGGACGCACGCAGATGTGAAGGTCGCTCACGTCCATGCGCGCACACCTCCATACCGCGAAGCTACGCCTCGGCCCGGGCGCCCGCTCCGCCGCCATCACCGAGCGCCCGCTGCAGGAACGGCGCGTCGTCGAATGCCTTCGCCTCGTCGATGAAGAGCTGCAGGTGCGGGAACGGGATCTCGATGTCGGCCGCCTTGAGCGCCTCGAAGATCTGCTCCTTGTAGTCGAGCCGGACCATCACCTCCTGGCGCGGATTGCTGAGGTAGACCCGCAGCTCCATGTCCACGCTCGAACTGCTCATCTCCGTGACGACCACCTTCGGCGCATACGACGGGTGCAGCCGCGCGTCGCCCTCGGTGAGTCCTAGCACCACCTCGCGGGCCTGCTGGGGGCTCTCCTTGTAGGCGATCCCGAACGACACCACCACGCGCAGCGTGTCGAGCATCGTGTGGTTGACCACGCGGCTCGTGATCATGACCGTGTTGGGGAAGATGGCGATCTCGGCGTTGAGCGTGCGCAGGCGCGTCGAGCGGAGCGTGATCTCGGTGACGGTGCCGAAGATGCCGTCCACCTCGATGTTGTCGCCCACGCGGAAGGGCTGGTCGAGGAGCACCGTCACGCCCGCGATGAGGTTCTCCATCGTGTCGCGCGCGGCGAAGCCGAGGGCAAGGCCCGCGATCCCGAGGCCCGCCACCGCCGCCGTCACGTCGATGCCAAGTTGAGCGAGCACGAGGATCACGCCGAAGACGCCCAGCAGCAGCCGCGCCGACTTCACGAGCAGGCTCCGCACGCCCGCGTCGAGGCGCTTGCTGCGCTTGAGCGCCTGGTCGAGCACGCCCGTGATGAGCTTGTAGATCACCCAGAAGAGCCCGCCCACCAGCAACGCGGGCACGAGGTTCTCCAGCACGAACGAGACGAGGATGCCGGAGAGCTGCTCGTAGACGAGGTCGAAGCGCCCCTCAGCGAGGGCGCGGCCCGTCTCCTCGATGGCCTCGTTGAGCTGCCCAATCGCCGACGTGTCCGCTTGCGCGGTGTCGACCTGTGCGGAGTCCACAGCGGCTTCCAGCGGATCAGGAAGGGCCTGAGCCTGCGTCATGTTCGGTGGGTGATGTACGATTTTCGACGGCCGCAAAATCGGCAATCGACCATCACAAGTCCACAATCCGCCCGATCACGTCCACCGGCGAGACGCCTTCCGCCTCCGCGTTGAAGTTGGTCACGATGCGGTGGCGCAGCACCGGCACGGCCATCGCCTGCACGTCCTCGCGCAGCGGGGTCACGCGGCCGTCGAGCAGCGCCCGCGCCTTCGCGCCGAGGATGAGGTACTGCGACGCGCGCGGCCCTGCCCCGTACGACAGGTACTCGTTGACGAAGTCAGGCGTCCCGGTGCGGCCCGGTCGCGTCCGAGCAACGAGCCGCACGGCGTACTCGATCACGTTGTCGGCCACGGGCACCTGGCGCACGAGGTCCTGGAACAGCTTCAGTTCGTCGAGGCTCAGCACCGGCTCGATGACGGGCTTTGCCGCGCCGGTCGTATTGCGGACGACGGCCACCTCGTCCTCGAAGCTCGGGTAGTCGAGCCAGAGGTTGAGCATGAAGCGGTCGAGCTGCGCCTCGGGGAGCGGGTAGGTGCCCTCCTGCTCGATCGGGTTTTGCGTGGCGAGCACGAAGAACGGCGCGTCGAGGGGGAACGTCTGCCCGGCGGCGGTGACGTGGCGCTCCTGCATCGCCTCCAGGAGCGCAGCCTGCGTCTTGGGCGGCGTGCGGTTGATCTCGTCGGCGAGGATGACCTGCGCGAAGAGCGGGCCCTTGACAAACTTGAACGAGCGGCGGCCGGTCGCGGGGTCCTCCTCGATGATCTCGGTGCCGGTGATGTCGCCCGGCATGAGGTCGGGCGTGAACTGGATGCGGCTAAACGAGAGGTCGATCGCGTCGGCGAGGGTGCGGATGAGGAGCGTCTTGGCGAGGCCCGGCACGCCCACGAGCAGGCAATGTCCCTGGGCGAGCAGACACACCGTCACGCCCTCCACAATGGCCTCTTGCCCGACGATCACCTTGCCGACCTCCCGGCGCAGCCGCCCGTACGCCGCGGCGAGCGCCTCCACGGCCGCCGGGTCGGAGGCGGCAGGAAGGTTGGTGATTTGTGATTTGTGATGTTCCATGTGGTGCGTAAGGGAAAGGCCTTCATTAAATCGGAAATCGGCCATCAGACGTCGTCAAACCGAAATCAGAGTGCTCGCTCTTCCGGCGGGACGTAGCGGTTGGACGTGATCATCACCTGCACGCGTGTGCGGAGGCGGGCGATGTAGTCGGTCAGCTCACGCTGGCGTTTCTCTTGGAGGGCGTACTCGCTCAGGAGCGCATAGTCGGTGATCGGGTCGAGCGTGTGCGGCGGGGTGCGACGCTGCAGCAGCACGATGTGCCAGGCGCGCGTGCCGTCGAGGAGCTGCACCTCGGCGGGGAAGCTGATCTCGTCCACGCTCATCGTGTCCACGGTGGCCTGCCACTGCGGGCCGAGGAGCCCAAGCTGGAGGTTGCGGTCGCCCGTGCGGGGGTCGGTGACGTAGCCCCCCTGCGTGGCGGAGAAGGGATCTTCGGAGTGCCGCTTGGCGAGGGCCTCGAAGGGGACGTCCAGGGTGACGAGCGAATCGCGGAGCGCCCCCAGCAGCGTGATCGCCTCGGCCGGGTCCACGGCGCTGTCGTCCACCTGGATGAGCACGTGGTTCACGTCGATCACGTCGCCGCGGCGCTCGTTGAGGCGCATGATGTGAAAGCCGAAGCTCGTCTCGAAGACCTGCGACACCGCGCCCGGCTCCAGGTTGCCCGCCACGGCCCCGAACTCAGGCACGAGGTCGCGCACGCTCACGTTGGCAATGCGCCCGCCCCGGGTGCGCGAGCCCGGGTCGTCCGAGTAGCGCTGGGCCATCTCCTCGAAGGTAGCCTCCTCGGCGAGGACGGTGTCGCGGATGGCCGTGATCTCGGCGACGGCGGCCTCGCGGGCGCTCTCGTCGGGCGTGGGGAGGCGCACGATGTGGGCCACGCGGACGATCTCGGGCACCTCGGGCAGCTCATCGGTGGGGATCTGGTCGAAGAACTCCTGCACCTCCGACGGGGTCACGCGCACCGACCGCATCAAGCGGTCGCGGACCTGCTGGGTGAGCAGTTGCTTCTCGATCTCGTCGCGGAAGTCCTGGCGGATCTGGGCGATGGGGCGGCTGTAGGCCTCCTCGACCGCCTCCTCGCTGCCGAGCTGCTGGGTGAGCCGCTCCACCTGCTGGTCGAGCACCTGGTCCACCTGGTCGGCCTCCACGATGACGGTCGTGTCGCGCTGCGCCTCGGCGAGGAGCACCTTCTGGCCGACCAACTCGTCGATCGCCTGGCTGTAGAGGGCGTCGGTGACGGTCTGGCCCTGCGCGAGCTGCTGGGCGACGAAGTAGACCTCGGAGTGGAGCACCACCTCGCCGTCCACGACGGCCACGATGGTGTCGAGCAGCGGGCCCTCCTGCCCGGAGACAGCCGGCGCGGCCAACGGCAGGACGACGAGCAGCGCAAGGAGACGAAGGCGATGCATGGGAAGGAGGCTAGGTGAAACGGAGAGAGTCTGTTGGGGACACCCATCCCGACGGGGTCTGGGGGCGCGGGACGGGTTGCAGGGGGGCGTCCGGGCGGGGTGGGCAGGCATGGTCATTCCGGCAGGCATGGTCATTCTGGCAGGTCGAGGGCGCCCGCGGCCTGCGCTTCGCTCTTGAGGGCCTGCACCTCGCGCGAGACAAGCTGGCGGCGCGCGTCGATGAGCATCTGGCGGCGCAGGTCTTCCTCGATCCAGTCCAGTTCGGGCAACGTGCCCGCGTCGGCGCGGTCGACGACTTGGAAGACGTGGTATTGGTCGCCCAACTCCAGCACCGGCGCGATCTGGCCGGGGGCATACTGCCGAAGCACGGTCCCCACGTCGGGAAGGCGCTGGCGGAGTTGGCTTTCGGGGAAGTACGCCTCGCTCAAGCCAATGACGGTAGCGGGCACGGCGGCATAGGTCTGGGCCACCTGCCGCCAGAGCGAGTCCGGGGTCGCGGAGCGGACGGCCTGGACGAGGTCGGCGCGGGCCGTCCGGGCCTCGCTCTCGCTGGCGAAGCGGAGGTAGCGCACGCGGACGTACGGCTCGCGCAGCCGCAGCCGGCCCCGGTTGGCCTCGAAGTACGTTTGCACCTCGTTGTCGTCGAGGGCGGGCTGGCGCTCGTCGTAGAGCGACTCGATGTAGGCGTCGGCGAGGACCGCCCGCTCGCTGTCCTGGAGGCGGCGTTCCACCTCCGGCTTGTCGGCGAGGTCGTCCTCGCGGGCGGCGCGGGCGAGCAGCTCGCTCGTTACCCACTGGTCGATCACCTGCATCCGGGCGGCGAGGCTGTCCAGCCCGGCGGGCCGTGCCTCCATCGCGACGGCGAGCTCGTCTTCCGAGAGGTAGCGGTCTCCCACGCGCGCCACGTAGTCGTCCGGCACAACCACACGCTCGCACGCGGCCAGCCCTGCAGCGAGGGCGACCAACAGGCCCGCAGCGGGGACTCGGAGAGCGCGGAAGCGAGCGAGAGACACAGACGGAGGTGGAAGGAAAACGGCCCCGCTACAACCGTCGAGCGGGGCCGAATATTGCAGCGCGGCGAGGCAGAAGCTGCGTCGAAGAGGCTATTCCGTGGCGGTCTCGGGGAGCGCGGCCTTCTCCTCGGCAAAGGCGTCAGCGAGCACGTCCGGATAGGTGCGGGCGTCGTAGCGCTCGCGGAGGCGCGCCACCCAGGCCTCTTCGAGGTGGTCCTGGTAATCGGTGAGCACCTCGGCGCGGGCCTCCTCCAGCGTCTTGCCGCGCGGCGCCTCGATGCCGTCGAGCACGAGGATGGTGCGCGTGGAGCGGTTGGCGAGGGGCTCCGTGCGATCGCCGATGTCGAGGTCGAAGGCGCGGTCGTAGGCGGTGTCGCTGGGCTCCGAGACGAAGACCGTGTCGACGCGGACGCTCAGGCTGTCGGCGGCCAGGCGCTCCTGGATGCCCAGCGGGCTGACGCCCCCGTCGATGAACTCGGCCACACGCGTGAGCACGGAGTCGACGCGGCTGGAGTAGGCCACGACGCGGCGGCGCTCCGGGAACTGGTAGCTCGCCTGGCGATCCTGGAAATAGGCTTCGAGGCCCGTCGTGTCGGTCTGCGCGACCGTCCAGACGGAGTCTTCGGAGATGGCGAAGAGGAGGATGCCGTCGGCGTACTCCTGCATGATGCGGGCGAAGTCCTCGTCGGTGTCCTCTAGGTCGCGCGCGGCGATGGTGATGGTCTCCTCGGCGAGGTAGCGGGTCATCGCCTCCACGAGCGCGTCGAGCGTCGGGCCGGTCGGGCGCGAGGCGCGGAGCTGCTCCTTGAACTGCCCGAGCGTGAAGCCCGCGTCACCAATCGTGGCGAAGGTGCTGTCGGTGAAGGTGCCGAAGCCGTCCTGGTCGGCGCGCGTCACCACAGAGTCGGCCGGGAAGTCCGCTACGGCGTTGGCCACGAGCGTCGAGTCGAACGTGAAGCCGACTTTTTCCTGGTAGGTCTGGGCGAGCGCCTCGCGGCGGCGCGCGGTGCGCGGGAGGCGCTCGGCGAGCCGCTTCAGCTCCGGGTAGGCCTCGTCGTAGCTCGGCGGCGGCTTGACCTCGATGAGCTGGATGAGGTGGTAGCCGAAGCGCGTCTCGACGATGTCGGACACGTCGCCCGGGCTGGCGAGCGCGAACGCGGCCTGCTCGAAGGCCGGCACCATGCGGCCGGTCCCGAAGAAGCCGAGGTCGCCGCCGTTCTCGGCGGAGCCGGGGTCCTCGGAGTACTGCCGCGCGAGCGTCGCGAAGTCCTCGCCGCCCGCGATGCGGCCCTGCAGTTCGGTGATCGTCTGGAGCGCTGCGGCGGAGTCGGCGGCAGTCTGGCCGCTGAAGCGGATGAGGATGTGGCGGGCGCTGATGTCGCCGCGTGCTGCCCGGCGGTCGGTGACCTTGAGGACGTGGTAGCCGAAGCGCGTGCGGAAGACCTCGGAGACGCTGTCGACGGGCACCGTGTAGGCCTGCACCTCGAACGCCTCGATCATGCGGCCTGCGGAGAAGTACCCGAGGTCGCCCTGGTTGGTTGCCGCCGAGGGGTCCTCGGACTCGGCCTGGGCGAGCGCCCCGAAGTCGGCACCGGCGAGGATGGAGTCGCGGAGCGCCGAGAGCCTCGCGAAGGCAGCGAGCGTGTCGGCGGGCGACGCCTCCGGCGTGGCGCGCAGCAGGATGTGGCTGGCGCGGACCTCCTCCTGCTGGCGGTCGAAGAGGGTCTGGATGACCTCCTCGGTGACCTCCTGTTCGAGGAGGTAGGGGCGGGCGAGCTGCTCGCGGTAGTTGTCGAGCTCGGCGGTGTAGCTGGAGTCCGTGTCGAGGCCGAGGTCGCGCGCGGCCTGCACCTTGAGGCGGAAGTTGACGTAGCGCTCCAGGAAGTCCTCGTAGGCCCCGAGCGTGTCGGCGGCGGCGACTTCGGCGGAGCCGACTGAGCGGGCATACTGCGCCTCGAACTCTTCGAGCGAGAGCGTCTCGCCCGCGAACTCGGCGGCGACGGGCGGCGGCGGTGGGACGGTGGCTACGACGGGCGCGGTGGTGGGGCGCGGCGTGCCGCAGGCAGCAAAAAGCCCGGCACACACGAGGCCGAGCCAGAGGGAACGTCGAGGAAGCATCAGCAGCGAGAAAGCGAAACGGATGGGACGAGTCAAGCGGGCAAAGGTACGCTGCCCTTAACGCGCGTCCGGCTCCGTTATGCGTTAAACCGCTGCGAAAAGCAGGTCGGCTGTCGGCGACCGGCGCCTAGCGAAGAAGCCACGCGTGGCACGCGGCCCCGATCCACCCCGGCGGCGGACCGGGGAGCCGAAGGACCGGGGAGCCGAAGGACCGGGGAGCCGAAGGACCGGGGAGCCGAAGGACCGGGGAGCCGAAGGACCGGGGAGCCGAAGGACCGGGGAGCCGAAGGACCGGGGAGCCGAAGGACCGGGGAG
>JBCDFF010000022.1:0-23174 GCA_039178415.1 Bacteroidota bacterium | reverse complement strand
TCGACGAGGCCGACCGCATCAGCCAGCACCTCGTCCGCTTCCGCCTCCAACTCCTCAACTAAGCCTGCCGCCTAGAGCGGCTCACTCCGATGCCTCGCGTCCTCACGAAGAAGCCATCCGTCACGTTCACCGTCCCCGGCGTGGGTGACATCCGCCTGTGGAAGGGTGAGACCATCAACGACGCCTGGTACGAGCATGTCAAGGAGGAAGACAAGAGTGCATTCAACCGGCCCGACAGCAAGGCGGCCAAGAAGGTGCTCGGGGAAGCGGAGTCAGAGGACGACAGCTAGGCCTTTCACCATCCTCACAATCGGGCGGTGACCGCCCTTCAACCACGCATCCATCATGGACATCAGCAAGAAGAACACCGTCGAGCACCTGCACGTCGGCGGCTCCGACATCGGCCTCGCGGTCAAGCTCTCCGAAGAGGAGGCGATCCAGATCTACGGCGCGGGCAGCGCCGCAGGCTGGTACATCCCATTCACGTTCGAGGGCGGCACTATCGCCAACGAGGTCGAAGCCGAGGAGGACAAGGACGAGGCCGGGCAGCTCACCGGCAAGACCATCGTGTCTAGCGACGAGTTCGTCCTCACCAACACGTTCAAGGAAACGTCGGACGAGGCCGAAGACCTGGTCGACACCATCCTCTCGGAGAGCTTCCACGACTATCGCTATGCCCTCCCGGCAGGCGAGATCGTTACCGACGCCGGGCCGCCCGAGGTGAAGGGTCCGGCCCACAAGCTCTACGGCATCTACAACGGCAAGATCGACAAGGGCTGGTCGATCGAGGTGGCCGATGGCACGAAGCGCACGCGGCAGATGACGCTTCGCTCGACGAAGCAGGGGAGCACCCCGGCCTACGTGCGCGGCATCGTGAACTACGCCGACCAGACCGGCTGGGACGCGAAGTTCAACGACTTCAAAGACGCGTAGCCGATGGCTGCTGCGACCACCACGCCCGCGCTCGTTCCGCCTGCCCAGGTCACCCTCGGGCAGGCGGAACGGTTCTTCGCGCTCCTCTGCGACCTCGGCTTCGACGAGGCCTTCAGCCGCCATGCCGAGGCGAGCCAGCCGTCGTTCGATCCTACGAAGCCGGTCACGATGGCGCAGCAGGTCGGCGCGCGTGAGGGCGACGAGCCTGCTCCGGACACCGTCACGCTCGACCTCGGGCAGCTCTTCCGCGAGATCGGCGCACGCGGTGCCTACCGCCGTCTCGCGGCCGTCGTCTTCAACGTGCATACCTCCCATGAACAGCTGGAGACGCTGCCCCTCTCCGAGTTGGCCGAGGCCTTCATCCCTTTCGCGCTGCGCTGCCACGGGCCTTTGCGAGTGCTGCTCGACTCCGTGCTCGATTGGGCGTAAGGCGCGACGATTCTCAACAGCTTTCCAACCCCTTCCACCTCGACCTCGGAGCCACCGCTCAGTACCTCGCCGGGGGCGGTCTCTACGCCTCGATGAACGAAGCCCGCCGGCAGCCGCTCACCACCGCCCTCGACGACGCCGCCCGCCTCCAGAAACGCCACCAGGACGAAGTTGATGCCCACAAGAAGCACCTCGCTCGACTCAAGCAAAGGCGACGGTGATCGTAGCGAGGCGCAATGCTACGCAGACTGGTCGGAGGTAGGGTATCGGCTCCGCTTGCTGCGGAAGAGCAGAGGGTGGAGCCTGCGTGATGTAGCGAACCAAGCGCCCATCTCCAACGCCTACGTCAGCCAACTCGAAACAGGAGCGGCCAGTGAGCCCAGCCTCTCCAAGCTGATGGCGCTCTGTACGCTGTACGGCGTGACGATCGACGATCTCCTCTCTGCTGCCTAGACTGTGCCACTCGCCCAGGACGATACGCTCCTTGAACTGAAGGTCGGCTTCCGCACGAAGGAGGCGACCGCGGCATTCGTGCGCGACTTCCAGAAGGCGGAGGCGACCGCACGGAAGCGGGCCCAGCAGGGCGCGACAAAGGATCAGCAGCAGGCCAACCAGCGCGCTCGTAAGGCCGCGGAGGAGCTGGCGCAGCGACGTCGTCAGCTCGCGGTCGAGACGATCAAAGACGAGACCCGTCGCCGGAAGCTCCAGATCGAGGAGCTGTACCGCGCTGAGTCGCGCCGGATCAAGCTGCTCCTGAAGGAGCGCGTTGAAGCCGGTGAGATCTCGGCGGCCAAGGCCGAGCAGCAGTTCCGCAACTTCGACACGCAGCTGCGAACTCGGCGAGATCAGCAGCTCGCGGCCGTCCCGCAGCAGACCCTCTTCAACCGCCTGGGCGGTGGGGCGGCCCTCGCCGGGGCGGGCATCGTGGCCGGTGTGGCCGTGCAGCGTGGCCTGGAGCGCTCGATCGCGCTGGCTATCGGTTTCGAGGAGCAGCTCGTCGAGGTGCGCAAGACCACGGGCCTCACACGCGAGGAGACGGACGCGCTCGGGGCAGACCTTCTCGACCTCGCAGCCGAGCTGGGCGCGCCGCAGGACGGCCTCGCCGAGATCGCGGCCACCGCCGGACAGCTGGGCATCCAGGGGCGAGATAACATCCTCGCGTTCACGGAGACCGTCGCCAAGTTTGCAGGCGTGACGGACCTCTCCGCGAGCGAGGCGGCGCAGGCCTTGGCCACCGTCTCGAATGCGTTCCGCCTCGACATCGCAGCGGGCGGTGTGGATGCGCTTGGCTCGGCGCTCAACGAGCTCTCCAACACGACGGCCGCGAGCGCAGGCGCGATCGTCGATGCCGTCTCGAAGGTGGGTGCTGTGGGCCTCCAGGCCGGGCTCACCGCGGACCAGGTGGCGGCCATTACGGCCACGCTCATCGATGCTGGTGTGGCGGTTGAGACGGCCGGGGTCTCGACGCGCAATGTGCTCACGATCGTCCAGACCGAGGCGGAGCAGGTTGCCGAGGTCTTGGGCATCACGGCGAGCGAGTTCTTGGCCGCCTTCGGGGAGGACCCGATCGGCACGCTACGGCGCTACCTGCTCGCGCTGCGCGAGCTGCCACCCGCGCTCCGGACGATCGAGATCGAGAAAGTTTTCGGTCGGGAGAACACAGTCGCTGTGGCCACGCTCGCCGACCAAGTGGATCGCCTCGAGGTCAACCTCGACCGTAGCGCGACCGCGTTCCGCCAGGCGACCAGCCTCAACCAGGAGTATGCCACGAGCCTGGAGAGCGCAAGCGCCCAATGGGCCATTTTCACCGCCCGCATCACCAAGGCGGCGACGGCGCTCGGGCAGCAGTTCCTCCCGGCCATCACGAGCGTGCTTCGGTTCCTCAACCAGGGCACACTCTCGGCGGCGGACTTCGCCGAGGAGTATGGACGGCTGCGCGCTGAGATTGGCCAGACGCGCGAGCTCGACCGGCTGCTCGACCGCTACGAGACGCTGATCGAGAACACCGAACTCTCGGAGGAAGAGACGGCCGAGCTGCGCCGGGTCACGGACCAACTCGCTGCTGCGTACCCAGGCTATGTCAGGGAGACCAACGCGGCGGGCGTGGCCGTGGGCCTTTTCAGCGATCAGCTTAGGATCGCGGTGAACCTCCAGCGTGAGCTGAAGGAAGCGGCGGCGCAGGAGAGCCTCGGCGGGTTCATCGAGGAATACCGCGACGTCACGAATCAGATCAAGGGTGCGAGTGCTGAGGCCGAGCGCTTCGCCTCACTTGCTACAGATGCGGCTGCCCTTCAGGAGTCCAACCGCTCGCGTCGTAGAGGCTCATTTTCACCAGGAGGTTTCGTTCCTGCGTCCCAGTCATTCGAGGACTTGTCTCAGCAAGACGCTCTCGATCGACAGGAGGCAGCAGTCCAGCGTGGCACAGCGTTGCAGGATGAGCAGCGCGTGGCCATTCTCAGGCTTGCCCAAGCTCAGGATGCCGCTGGTCTGAACTACCAGCAACTTGGGGCCGAACTCGAAGCTGCGAATGTGCCGCTACGTGAGCGTATCGCCATCCTCGATGCCCTAGCGCAGACACGGCGCCGTCTCTCCCAAACCGAGACGACGACCGTGGTAGATGGCGGCGATGATGAAGATGGTGGCAGCGGTTCGAGTACTTCGGAAACAGAGCGCGCCTTTGAGCGCTTGGTCGAGCGCCAGCGTGAGCTCCAGGCCGAGCGGATTTCGGACGATGAGGCCCGTGAGATCGCCTCCATCGAGGCCCGGTACCAGCGAGAGCGTGAGGAGATCGAGCGCACGGTCGCGAAGGCCCGCGAGCAGCGTCCAGACCTCGCCTCGTCGATCGACGAAACCGAGGCCGGTTCGCTTGCGGCGATCGCAGAGATCGAGGCCCGCGAGGTGCAGCGTGTCCGCGATGAGGCGGCAGCCGAGCGGCTCAGGAAGGAGCAGGAGACGCAGGCCACGCTGCTCAAGCTCTCTGCCGCCCGTGCCGACGCCGAGAGCGCGACCGAAGCCGCCCGGCAGCGGGTCCGGGTCGCTCTCATCGAGGACGAGGCGGAGCGGGTGCTCGCGCTCGCCGAACTGGAGTTCGCCGAGAAGACCCGCCTGGCCCGTGCGGCCTTCGTTCTGGAGCAACGGCTGATCTCGATCTCCGAGGCCAGTGAGGAGGAGAAGCTCGGTCGCCTTCAGGCCGCCCGCGCGGCCTTCAACCAGGCCCTCCAGGAGGCCGACCTTTCGCGCATCGAGGCGACGGCAGACGCCGAGCGCGACGCCGCCCAGGAGGCAGAGCGGCTCTACGAAGACCGCGTCCGCCAGGTGCGCCGCTTCACCGATATCATCATCGGCAACCTGGTCAACCTCTTTCGCACGGAGCAGGGGCTCAGCGAGGCGCAGGTCGCCCTTCGTCGGGCTAGCCTCGAAGAGGAGACGCGTACCCTCGAAGAGCAGCTGAGCCAGCGCGCGATCACCTACGCAGACTACCAGCGGGAGCGCCAGCGGATTGCCCTGGAAACGGCCGAGTTCGAGAGGCAGGTCGAGGCGGACAAGTTCAGCTTCTTCGAGGCCACCTCCGGCGCACTCCTCGATCTCGCGCTCTCGGCGGGGGCGGAGCTTTTAAGTGAGTTCATCGCGCAGCAACTCGCGCGCCTCACGCTCACGCAGACGACGACCGCCGCAGCGACCACCGCCCAGGTGGCCGCGGCCACGACCATCGCCTCCGCCTATGCTCCGGCAGCCGCTGCGGCGTCCATCGCCACGTTCGGTGCAGCGGCAGGCGCTGGCACCGCCGCGGCCGTGGCCGGGACGACGACCTATGCCGCGCTCATCAAGAGCCTCTCGGCTGCCGCCGCTGGCTTCGCCGAGGGTGGCGTGGTACTCCCACGGAGTGCGTTGCTCCCACGAGGCGGGGGCTATACGGGAGCGGGCCCGCGCCACGAGTCGGCCGGGTTTGGGCTCGTCGAATACCACCGGGGCGAGGTAGTGATGGAGAAGGCGATCGTGGACGGACAGCTGCGCGAGTGGATGATGCTCCGCCAACTGGCCCAGCGCGGCCTGAGGCTCAGCGACCTGCTCCGATCCGCAGGCCTGAGCTACGAGGGTGGTGGCGAGGTGTCGGCGCTCGCCTCCGTCGTGGTCCCACCGGTACGCTTGGCCGCGGCGTCGGTCTCGACGGACGAGACGGCTGCCGAGGTGCATGCCCTTCGGCTAGGCCTAGCGGCGCGCGACCGCGTGCTCCAGGAGCAAGGCCGCCAGCTCGCCCGCCAGGGCGACGAGATCGCCCGCCTCAAGGCTCAGCCTGCGCCGGTGGTGGTTGACCCACGCACCGCGCGCGACATCAACCGCCAGGGCACCCGCTACGCCACCACCAAGCGAGGGAATCCATAGTGGCTAGTCTTCAACTCCGCATTGTAGCAGACGGCGTTGAGTACGTCTACACCGAAGCCAACATCGAGGCGGGGCGGCTCGCCCTGGCCTCGGAGGTCACTGATGTGATCGAGCGTAGCGATGTCGAGATCAACGTGACGGGCACCTTCCTCGGCGCGAGCTGGCCGGGTGAGCTTGTCAAACCACAGACGCCCGGTTGGCGCGCGGTGCTAGAGCTGCTGGCCAACGACGGCACGGCCGAGCGCGTCATCCAAAACGGCTACGTCGCTCTGGACGATGTCCAGCACCGCACCCAGCGCACATCTGGCGATAGCATCTGGACCGTGCGCGTCATCAACCGCGCGGACGAATCGCTAGAGCAGCGACTGGCCGATGTCTTCGTGGATGAGTTCCTCGTTCGCGTTCTGGTGGCAGGATTTGGTGCTACGCGCGACGACGCAAACGGCGTGAGCTGGTATAACCTGCGACTAGTTTGGCTGGCTCTCCTGACCGCGATCAACGTCTACTGGGAGGGCGACGGCTACGACCGCTACCAGGGAGCCGTCGCGTTTGGTGCCTGGGACGTGCTGAGCATCTTGCACCGCCCGGACGGCACGGGTCCCGATACGTCCCAGCAGTTCAAGTCCGACCCCTACATCCATTTCCCCGCGGGTGGAGGCGGAGGGTTGTTTGCGCTCAAGCTGCCCAACTGGACGGGCGCTGAGCTGCGCGACGAGCTCGCCCGGAGGTATGGCTGGCAGCTCGACGTGCGTATGGAAGCATACCCCTCGGGTCGCCTGTCGCTGCGCGCTGTGCGGCGGACCTGGCTGCCTCCTAGTCTGGCTAGCTTACCCGACCTCGATGCCGCTGAGAGCCAGGGCGACGGTGACCTCGTGGAGAAGTTCGACCTCGCAGAGCGTGACGAGCTTGCGCTCATGTACCTCAACCTGGTGGGTGAGGACGCGAGCCCCGACACACCACCGGAGGCGCGCGCCGTCTACGCGGCCGACCGCTACCAGATCGGCGAGGGCGGCGAGCCGCTCCAGGAGGCTGCCGACCGCCTGGACATGCGGTTTCGTCTGCCTGCGCTCTCGGGCGTTACGAGCGCGACCATCGGTAGTTCAGGCCAGTACCAGGAGACGCGCGACACCGGCCTCCCCGTCATCGATGCGTCCTCCGAGGATTGCTACCTCTGCACCTTGTTCTCGGACGGCCGCGCGCTGCACCGCCGCGTCGTGACGTACCCCGCAGATAACCAACGCCCCGTCGTGGGCGAGCACTTTGCGGAGAACCTCTGGACGTTCCACGCGGGAGCTCTCGCTGATTGGTTGCGCGCCTCGGGCGCGTTCGACGTGGCCGACCTCGACGTGGCTGACTCGTTTGTGGCGTACCGAGGCCTTGCCTGGATCGTCGCCCGCATCGATGAAGACCCAGACGCCATTGAGTGGACAGAGCTAGAGATCATCCGGCCGCTGGGTGCGCTCCCTGAGCCTGACGAGCCAGACGGCGTTGGTATTGGCCCGCCCCGCAACCTCGACGTGTATCTCGGCGGTGTGTGCGACGAGTTCACGCAGACCGGTGACCAGAGCGTCGAGGCTGAGTGGGACGTACCAGAACCCGCGAGATTCCCTACGCCTGATGGCTACGAGGTGTCGATCCGCGAGCCCTTCCTTGTAACCGACCCATTCACAGGAGAGGGCACCCAGCCCGACTGGACCACGCCTGTGGCCACGGCGGCGACGGCCTACAGCTGGTTCGGTACGGCCTGCCTGCGCGACGGCACCTACGGTGTGCGCGTGCGAGCGATGTACGGCGGCGTCGGGAGTGCGTGGGTCGAGGGCTACGTCACGGTGGGAAGCAACGCCCAGAGCGGGGCCTTTGACACGGCCCGCAACGAAAACCAGGCCGTGGTGGCGTGATGCAACTCAGTGGACCTCCAGCCATCAGCGGTATTGAGCGCCCTCACTGCTCGATCACGACGCCAGTCGGTGACGAATGGCAGGACGTGAGCGAGTACCGCGAGCGGCGAGGGGGTGCGGTGGTGCGGCGCGGTCCGGAGCGCTGGCAAGGCCGTTGGACGCTGGGCTGGGAAGCTCTCTCGCCAGGCGAGCGCCTGGCGCTAGTCTCCGACCTCTCAGTGGAGCCGCTGATGTTCACCCCGCGCACCCGCACCGCGTCCGATCTGATTGGCTTGGTCGAGCACACGCATGAGGTGTACGTCGCCTCCGACCTCTCGACGCTCACGGCCCTCGACCGCGACGAGGCTGGCCGCGTCGAGGTCGAGCTCGTTACGGTGGCCACCGTCGCCGCCCCACCTACGCAGCCCGCATCGTAGCCATGCAAAACCACGGACCTCCGAGGATCGCGGGCGTGCTCATGCCCTACACGTCTGCTCGTGGCCCCGTCTCTGACGAGTGGGTCCAGGAGAATCGAACGACGACGGTGCGCTCGGGCGGGCAGCTACGCCGTGTGGTGCTAGAGCGCCGCTACCGGCCGCGCTGGCGGATGCGCTGGGAGGCGCTCACAGCGGATCAGGCGCGCACGCTGCGCGAGGCGCTCGCGGGCGGTGTGATCGACTTCATCCCGCGCACAGCCGTCGTAGGCGACCTCCTGCCCGAAGTCACCTACCAGGTACGCCTAACATCCCCCGTGCGCACGCTGGAGCCGCTCTGGCGCGCGGCGCAAGGGCTGTGGCGCGCCGAGGTCGAACTCGTCTCTGTGGCCACCTATGACCGGCTCCCGAACGTCGTATCCGGCGGCTACTACATCGTCTCCGAGGGAGCCGACTGTGTCGAACTCGGCGCGACGGGCGATGCCACGCTCACCGAGGAGACGGCCGAGCTCACGTTCGACGGCGTGACCTACACCGTGCCGTGGGAGGTCGTGCTCGGCGACGAGCTCATGGCAGCCGTCCGAACGCAACCCGCGCCAGAGCCCGATGCGCTCCTGATTCAGACCGTCCCAGCACCTACTTCGTAAACAGCTTCACGTCCTGATGAGCACTAAGGTCACCAAATACAACGACGGCTCTAGCACGCAGGCCAACACCCTCCTGGCGGAGATTGAGACGGCGCGCGACGTCGCGGTCGAGGCGGCGGCTATTTTGAAGGGCGGCGTGCCGAACCGCCGCTCCGATGCCGCCGAGTTCGCCTACTATATCGTTGATGCGAATGGCCGTCTGCTGCTTGGCGTCCGCGCCTCGGACGCGGCACTCATTGCGCAGCTCGCCGTTTCGGCTGATCCCGCCTCTGCGATCACGTTCACGCGGCAGCCGGACAACAGCTACCTGATCGGCGGGGGCGGTCTGGCAGGAGCCACGGAGGTGCCCATCGACGAGGTGCCAGGCTATGGGTTCGCCGTCATGGATCGGTTCCGTCGTCTTCTGTTCGGTGTGCGCGAGTCCGATGATCGGTTCATCTCCAACCTCGGCATCGAGGCCGGGAGCGGCATCCAGATCACGCGGCGCAGCGACCTCATCTTCGAGATCGCAGCAACAGGGAGCGGAGGTGGAGGCACCGCAGCCGGAGCCGTGGCCGTGGGCCACGTGGACCGGGGCCGCATGTTCTCGCTGCCGCTAGCCAGCCGCACGACCGGCGACGGCTACGTCTGGAGCCGCATCCCGACTGTGCCCCGCCGCTCGGTCACGCTGCGCAACACGACCGCCGAGACGCTCCTCGTCCGCCGCGCGATGGCCGCGCCCGAAGGCGTTCGCTACCAGGGCACCTGGTCTGCCTCGGGCTCCCGACCGACGCAGCCAACCAACAGCCAGAATTTCCTCCGGGGCGACTTCTGGCACACGGCGACGGCAGGCACCTCGCTCGGCGAGACGTTCGCCGTGGGTGATCGCCTCGTTTTCATTGCCCTCCGTGCGCCCTCATCCGGCCATCCCTACACCGAAACCGAGAATACCTATGAGCGCATCGAGGCGAGCGAGCTCTCGCTCTGCTACCGAGGCAACTGGGCACCTGTCTCGGCCTATCCCTCGGACGCGAACCTCCGGCCTGGCGACTACTATGAGGTGAGCCAGATCGGCACGTTCGACGGCGTGACTTACGCCGTCGGGGATCGGCTGCTCCGGACACAGGGCGACAGCTGGCGGCGCATCCCGAGCCCCGAGATCTACACGGTCGCACCAGGCGGAAGCATCACCATCGACGGCGACGGGCCGGTCGAGTGGCGACGCCAGGATGGCGACTCGGGCACGGTCTATCCCTACGCCGACGTGGCCGCGCTCGACACGGTCTCAGCGTGGATCGAAGACGACGCCGACACGCAGCGGCGTCTCGTGCGCCTGCTCGATGAGGTGCAGGGCACGCAGCGGACGCTCGACGTAGGCGCAGGCTATGAGCACGCCGAGGTGTCGATCTCAGAGGATGGCCTCTGGCTCACGGTGGTGGCCACGAACGGCGCAGGCACCGTGCAGCGCACCTATGCAACGGTGGACACAGCCACGACCCGCGCGGGCGTCGAGCGCCAGGTGGGCAACGCTCAACTCATCACCTACGTGGGTGACTCGATGGCGAATCAGCTTGTCGGCAAGGCTGGCTCCACCGTCGCCGACCGGTTCACCACGCTTGGCCTGGTCGCACCGACCGAACTCAACCTCGGCGAGGCCTCGCAGAACACGCGCCAGATCACGGACCAGATCATCGCCGAGGTACGTGGCGCTGGCAACGCGCTCAACCAGGGTGCCTTCACAGGGCTCACGCTGCTCTTCCTCGACCGGGGCATCAACCCGGCCTGCGTGGCAGACGGCATCGAGGCGCTCCAGTCGCTCCCCACGCCGGTACGCCGCAGCGTGGTCATGGGCCTCTTCCAGGGCCGCGAGATGAACTGGACGGGCTCCGTGCTCGAAGCCACAAATGGCATCGGCAATGGCGAGTGGGACGATGTCATCCGGCTGGAGTCGGAGGCCCTCGCGGTATTCGGTGAGCTCTTCGTCAACGTGCGCCAGATCCTCTTCGAGGCGCAGGACGGCGATCTTCCCGATCCCCAGTTCCCGGGCGACACGCAGAGCACGTCGTTTCAGGCGCGCGGCGTCTATCCGATCCAGTACGCGTCGTTCTATGAGAATCAGGGCACCTTCCTGGCGCAGCAAGCGGCGATGACACAGGCTCGATTCCAGGGCTACACCAACGCCGTGCCGGGCACGAATGGCACCGAGGCCGGGCAGTACGTCATCCTGACGGGCAGCGGTGTGATCGAGAATGGACGCGCATCGAACACGGGCGACGTGGTCGTCTGGGACGGCTCGGCCTGGGTGGCCTGCCTCATCGACCCGACCCACCTCAACGCCGACGGAAATACCGTGCTGGCGAACCATTTCGTAGACCTCCTGGAGGCGTTCGGCTGGATCGCCGCGCCGCAGGCCTAGCCCTCGACTCTATATGTCTCTCGTTCTCGAAATCGACGATTACACCTCGGGTGATCTGGCCATGCCCATCATCTCGCCCTACCCGCGTCTCGGCGATGGCTCGCTCTTTCTCGGCGAGTTCAGCCGGACGGTGACCTGGGCAGACCTCGCAGTCGCACCTGCCGACGGAGACCCGTTCGGCAACATCGCCGAGGCCCAGGCCGATGCGCTCCTCGGGGCAGGCAACTACGCTGGCCTCTTCTCAGACCCAGCGGGCGGCCAGCTCTCATTCAGCCCTGGCGGTGGCGTACGGATGCGCGCCAACAACGGTTTGCGCGTCTCGCTCGGGACGGCGTTCAACGCCTACTGTGCAGCCAATCCGTGGCTCCTGGTGTTTTGGTTCCGAGTGAGCGAGATCGCGGACGACACGAGTATCCGCTACCTACTCGACCCGTGGGGCGGGACGTTCCTGCACCTGCGCACGACGGCCGACCCAGGTGGCATCGACAACCTCCTCACGGCTCAGGTACGCGGGGCGAATGTCTCGACGGGCAGTGCGAGCGTGGCCGTGAACGCGCTGACGCAGTTCGCGCTCGACTCGACCGGCAAGGCGTACATCAACGGAGCCCAAGTAGGGAGCAGCGCGCCGGGGAGCACGGCCATCGCTGAGGCGCTCGCATTCCGCAGCGACAACGACTGGGACGGGACCAACCCGCTCACGCTCTACCGGGTGCATCTGCTCAATCCGACGGCCTCCGGGGTCACAGCGCTTCAGGAGGTCCAGGCGGACTATGCCTACGCACAGGGACGGCCGTGGTGGACGACAGCGTGACGGAGGGTTAACAGCCCGTTGAAGCGGCGGCGCGCGCTGCCAAACCAAATGTCGCGCGCTGCCAAACCAAATGTCGCGCTACAGCGGGGTAGACCGCACGCTTTGAAACGGCCAAAGCGCTTCGGGAAAACCCCGCGGCACGCTTCATGGTCTCTTTACGAGACCGGTGCAACCAGGTGAACGATGTGACGTAGGGGTCGCAATGTGACTGATCGGTCACCTTTCATACGGGCTGTTCACTTCGTGGTTATGTGCCACCGCGTGAGCCGCCTTTCGCCTCCTCTCATGACGCTCGTCCCCTCTGCTGCTACTCGTCCGGTCCCGGCCTTGTCCCGCCGCGAGCGCGAGCGCCTCGCGCGCCGGGCCGCCATGCTCGACGCCGCCACCGCGCTCTTCGCCGAGAAGGGCTACGCCAGCGCGACCCTCGACGAGGTCGCCGAGCGCGCCGAGTTTGGCAAGGGCACGCTCTACAACTACTTCCCCGGCGGCAAGGAGGAGCTCCTCTTCGCCGTCTTCGACGACCTCTTCGACGGCCTCCGCGCGCTCTTCGCCGAACACTTCGCCCACGCCGACGACCGCCCGATCCGTGCCGTCTACCGCGACCTCATCGCGCGGCTGCTGCACCATTTCTCGGTCAACCAGGCGGCCTTCTACCTCCTCATCAAGGAGGTGCAGCGCATGATGATCGAAGGCGACGGCGCGAAGGTAGCCGGCCTGATGGAGCGCCGCGACGAAACCATCGCGATGATGGAAGCTCCGCTGCGCGCCGCGATGGACGCCGGCACGATCCGTCGCCTGCCGGTCAGCGCCGTCGCCCACGCGATCATGGGCAACGTCAAGGGCATGCTGATGTACCTCGAACCGCCGCCCGACTGCCCCGAGCCGTACGCCGCGCAGACGTCGTTCCATACGCTCGACGAGACGGCCGACTTTATCACGACCATCCTCTTCGATGGTCTGTGCGCGCTACCTGACGCGGAAGCGTAGCACACACCCCGCACACACGACAGCATGCTGGCACCCTGGCTCCCGATGTTGCCTTCGCCCCTCCCGCCCGCGCTGCCCCGCCTTTCCTCGCTAGCTCGCCGTTCTTCTCGGACGCCCACGTTGCTGATGTCCCGCCTTTTCCCGGTCGCCCTGGCGGCCCTGCTGTTCGCGCCGCTGAGTCAGGCGCAGGACGACGTCGTCTCGATCTCGCTCGACGAGGCGATGCAGATCGCTACCCAGCGCAACTACGCGCTCCTCACGGCCGCCCTCGACGTGGAGAACGCCGACGCGCAGGTGAGCGAGGCCTGGGGCCAACTCTTCCCGCAGGTCGACGCCTCGGCGGGCTATACCCGCAACCTCAAGCAGGCCAACCCCTTCGCCGGCTCCTCGGCGGGCAACATCTTCAGCGGCCTCGGCGCGATCGACTGGCTCGCGTTCAACGAGGACGCACGCACGGACGACAACCCGAACACGGATCCGATTCCGTTCAGCGACTTTCTGTCGCGGCAGCAGGACGGCCTCGACGCCGCCGGGATCGTGGTCGATGACGACGCCAATCCCTTCGGCGTCGACAACCAGTTCCAGGGCGCAATCACGGTCACCCAGACGCTCTACAGCGGCAGCGCCTTCGCTGCGGTGCGGGGCGCGCAGAGCCTGAAGGACTTCAACCAGGCGGCGTTCGAGACGCAGACGCAGGACGTGCTCCATCAGACGCGTGAGGCGTTCTACGGCGCGCTGCTCGCCCAGAACCAGGTGCGCGTCCTCGCGGCCAGCGTCGAGCGGACGGCGCAGAACGTGGACGAGACGACGCGGCGCGTGGCGCAGGGCGTGATGCCCAAGTTCGAGCGCCTCACCGCCGAGGTCGAGCTCGCCAACCTGGAGACGCAGCTCATCGACGCGGAAGCGGGGGCGGCACTGGCGTCGGACAACCTCCTGCTCACGCTCGGCCTGCCCGTCGCCGAGGGCGTGCGGCTGCGCGGCGACCTCGACCTGCCCTCGGACGCCCTCTTCCAGTCGGTGATGCTCGCCGACGCCGTCGAGACGGCGATGGAGCGGCGGCCCGACCTCGACCAGGCCCGCCTCGGCGTACGCCTCCGCCAGGTGGACAAGGGGATCACCCGCTCGCAGTACTTCCCCACCATTGAGGCCAGCGCCACGTTCGCCTACACGGGCAACGTTCCTGACAACCGCACCTTCACCTTCCAGCCCGACCCCAACGACCCGTTCCTCTTCGAGAGCGACACGGAGGGCTTCTTCTCGGACGCCTACTGGCAGCCGAACGTCAACGTCGGCGTGAGCCTGCGGTGGAACCTCTTCAATGGCTTCCAGACGACGCGCCGGATGCAGCAGCGCCAGATCGCCGTCGACCAGGCCGAGATCGCGCTCGCGCAGGCGACGGAGGGCGCGCGCCTTGACGTGGCGCGGGCGCTGCGCGACCTCCGCTCGGCGCAGCAGCGCATCGCGGCGCAGGACCAGAACGTGCAGCGCGCCGAGACCGCCTACAGCTTCGCCGAGGCCCGCCTCGAGAACGGCGTCGCCACGCCGCTCCAGGTCCGCGACGCCTCGAACGCGCTCGACCAGTCGCGCCTGGCCTACCTCCAGGCCGTCCATGACCTCCTCATCGCGCGCTCCAACCTCGAACGCGCCACCGGCACCCTCCGCCTCGACGCGGACACCGACGACTCTTCCGAGTTCACCATGCGGTGAGTGCAGCGGTTTTGCAGTGCGGCGGTGCGACAGTGACTGCGCCGCTCCAAACTGCATCTGCTCTCTCGCCTACGCCTCTCCACTGCGACACTGCCTCACTGCGCCACCGCCGCACCCCTGAACGCCATGACCGCCCCTGCTCGCTTCTCCTTCTTTTCCGGCTTCGCCCTGCTTGTGCTGGCCGTCATCCTGGCCGTCGCCTTCTCCGGGTGCAGCCAGCCCGACGGCGCGGCGAAAGAGGCCGCGGCCGACAGCCTCGCCGTGCTAGCGCCGCCCGCCACGCCTGTGGAAGTTGTCCAGATCAACGCTGAGCGCTTCGAGGACACCATCGAACTGACCGGCACCGTCGAGGCCCCGGACGACGCCACGCTCTCGGCGGAGTCGTCGGGACGGCTGACGTTCGTGGCGGAGGAGGGCACCTATGTCCGTCCCGGCGGCACGGTGGCGCGCATCGACCCGGCGCTGCCGCGCGCGGCGCTGAGCCAGGCCGAGGCCAGCCGCGACGTGGCCCTTGCCCAGCTGGAACTCGCGCAGGACCAGTTCGACCGCCAGGAGCCGCTCTTCGCCGACTCGATCATCTCGGCGCTGGAGTTCCAGGGCGTCCGCACGCAGCTCGCGCAGGCCAAGGCGCAGGTCGCCCAGTCTGAGGCCGCCGTCGAGCAGGCGCAGGAGGCGCTCAACAACACCGTCGTGACCGCACCTTTCGGCGGGACCGTCGAGCAGCACTTCGCCGACCGCGGCGAGATGGTCGCGCCCGGCATGCAGGTGGCGCGCGTCGTCGCCACGCAGCGCGTCGAGATCGTCGCGGGCGTGCCCGAGCGCTACGCCAACGACATCCGGCGCGGCACGCCGGTCCGCATCACGCCAACCGCCTACGGCCTCGACGACCTACGCGGCTCGGTGTCGTTCGTGGGCAGCGCCATTAACCCGCAGAACCGCACGTTCCCGGTCGAGGTCGAGCTCGACAACCGCAACGGCACGCTCAAGCCCGCGATGGTGACGAAGCTCTTCGTGACGCGCTCGGTGCTCGACAACGTGCTCGCGGTGCCGCTCGCCGCCATCGTGCGCGACGAGGTCGGCGCGAGCGTCTACGTGGCCGTCCCCGAAGCCGAAGCCAAAGGCGGCGAACGTCTCTACACCGCTGAGCGCCGCCGCATTGCCCTCGGCCCGCAGGCGAGCGGGCGCGTCGTCGTCAACGACGGCCTCCAGCCCGGCGACCGCATCATCGTCTCCGGCCAGACCCAGATCGCCACCGGCGACCGCGTGCGTGTGGTCGGTGGTGAAGACACCAGCGTCGCCGTTGTTCTAGACTAGAGTAGTTCCACTCCGCCCGTATTGCGTGTTGCGTGTTGCGTGTTCGGCTTAGCTGACACAAAACACGCAACACGAAACACGCAACAGCTATGACTATCACCAACCTCGCCATCGGGAACCGCATCGCCGTGATCGTGCTCACGCTGGTGCTCGTGATCGGCGGCCTGCTCGCCTACGTCAACATCCCGAAGGAGGCCGAGCCGGAGATCGAGTTCGCCACCATCGTCGTGACGACGATCTACCCTGGCGCGAGCCCCGACGACATCGAGTCGATCATCACGCAGGAAATCGAGCGTGAGGTCGTCTCGGTGGATGGCATCGACGACCTGCGCAGCACCTCCTCGGAGGGTGTCTCGACGGTCGTGATCGAGTTCACGCCGGACGTGGACGTGGACGACGCCGAGATCGACGTGCGCGAGGCGGTGGACCGCGCCAAGGTCGAATTCCCGAGCGAGGTCGAGGAGCCCATCGTCTCGGAGATCGACACGAGCGAGTTCCCGGTCATCACGATCAACCTCGCCGCCGACTACTCGCTCGCGCAGCTCCGCGACGTGGCTGAAGACCTTCAGGACGAGGTCGAGTCGGTGCCCGGCATCCTCGACGTGGACCTCATCGGCGGGCTCACGCGCGAGGTGCAGGTCAACGTCGACCTCGCCGCGCTCCAGGGCTACAACCTCACCTTCAACGACGTCATCGAGACGATCCAGGGCGAGAACACCAACATCCCCGGCGGCTCGGTGGACGTGAGCCGGCTCAACTACCTCGTCCGCGTGGACGGCGAGTTCGACAGCCCCGAGGAGATCGAGAGCCTCGTGATCGACGCGCCCGGCGGACGCCCGATCTACGTCCGCGACGTGGCCGAGGCGCGCATGGGCTTCAAGGACCGCGACTCCTACGCGCGCCTGCAGGTGCTCCGCACGGAGGTCGAGGACGGCGAGTACGTCCTCAACGACGACCCGCAGAACCTCAACGTGGTCTCGCTGAGCGTCAAGAAGCGGCCCGGCACCAACATCATCGAAGTCGTGGACCGCGTCCGCGAGACGGTCGCCGAGTTCCCGATGCCGGGCGGCACCGAGATCACCTTCACCGGCGACTCGTCCGAGAACGTCGAGACGCTCGTGAGTGACCTCGAGAACAACATCATCTCGGGCCTCATCTTCGTGGTGCTGGTGCTGCTGTTCTTCCTCGGCGTGCGCAACGCGACGCTCGTGGGCCTCGCCATCCCGTTCTCGATGTTCCTGAGCTTCGTCATCTTCGCGGTGATGGGGCAGACGCTCAACTTCATCATCCTGTTCAGCCTCATCATCGCGCTGGGCATGATGGTGGACAACGCGGTCGTGATCATCGAGAACATCTACCGCTACCGGGAGATGGGCTACGGTCGCTGGGAGGCCGCGCGCCTCGGCACGAGCGAGGTCGGCATGGCCGTCGCGGCGTCCACGGCGACGACCGTCGCGGCGTTCGCGCCGATGCTCTTCTGGCCGGGCATCATCGGGCGGTTCATGAGCTACATGCCGCTCACGCTCATCGTGGTGCTCTCGGCGAGCCTCTTCGTGGCGCTCGTCATCAACCCCGTCGTGACGGGCTACTTCATGCGCCTCGACGGCGAGACGAAGCCCAAGCGCAGCCGCCAGTTCCGCATCGGCGTGACGGCGCTGATCGTCTTCATCGCGGTCGTGATCGGCCTCGCGAACTGGAAGTCGCTCGTGTTCCTGGCGGTCACGGTGCCGGTGCTCTACTACCTGCACAAGTTCGTGCTCGGCCCGTTCTCGCTGCGCTTCCAGAACCAGACCGTGCCGCGCCTCACCGAGCGCTACCGCGTCTTCCTGAGCTGGATGCTCGACCGCGACTACAGCGCCAAGCGCGCGATGCTGCGCAACACGCTCGCGCTCGGCAGCTTCACCGTCGGCTTCCTGCTGCTCATCGGCGGCGCGCTGCTCGGCGGCGTGAGCCAGGCTGCGTCGCAGCTGCTCTTGGTCCCGGGCATGGCGCTGCTCGCCCTGGGCGCGCTCGGCATCGTGGTCCATGCCATCGAGACGATCATGCTCGGGCGGATGGGCTCGGTCAAGGCGGGCCTCGTCTTCGGGGCGGTCATCGGGACGCTGTGCGCCTTCCTGTGGCTCGGCGGGCGCATCGAGACGCCGCTCATCGTCATTGAGCTGATGTTGCTTCCGACGGTGATCGTGGTGTTTGGCCTGCTCGGCGCGCTCGTGCTCGGCAAGCGGACGCGGCTGCTCCTCACCGACAACCGCGCGCGGCTGCTCACCGCGACGCTCGCCTCGCTCATCGCCATCGTTGCGATGTTCCAGGTCGCGCCGACGGGCGTGGAGTTCTTCCCACCGAACGACCCGAACTTCATCCAGGTCAACGTGGAGGCCCCGCTTGGGACCAACATCGACGCGTCCAACGCCATCGCCGACGAGACCTACGAGCGCATCGAGCGCGTGCTCGCCGAGAACGCGGACAGCGAGGAGAACGTCAAGACCGTCCTCACGCAGGTCGGCATCGGTGGGGATGCCCAGTTTGGCGGCGGCTCGTCGCGTCCGGAGAACAGCTCGATCACGATGACGATGAAGGACTTCGCGGACCGCGCGGAGCCCAGCACGATGACGCTGCGCAAGATCCGCGAGCAGCTCAGCGGCATCCCCGGCACCACGTTCGAGGTCGTCAAGGACCAGAACGGCCCGCCGACGGGCAAGCCGGTCAACATCGAGATCGCGGGCGAGAACTTCGACCAGATCGTGGTGGTCTCGCAGGCGATTAAGCAGCGCCTCATCCAGGGCTCGCTGGAGATCAACCCGGAGACGGGCGA
Organism: Bacteroidota bacterium; assembly: GCA_039178415.1. GTDB lineage: Bacteria > Bacteroidota > Rhodothermia > Rhodothermales > Rubricoccaceae > JBCBEX01. Next base: position 4,445 of record JBCDFF010000022.1, on the reverse strand, counting down.
GACCTACCTCGCGGGCATCGTGGACATCGGCGACAACCTCGACACGGGCCGCCCTGAGTTCCAGGTGGACATCGACCGCGAGCGCGCGGCGCAGTTCGGCCTCTCGACCCGGCAGATCGCGCAGACCGTCCGCGCCGCCGTCAACGGCATCGAGGCGAGCACCTTCCGCACGGGCGAGGACGAGTACGACATCACCGTCCGCCTCCGCGAGCAGGACCGCGAGAGCCTGGAGACGCTCCGCAGCTTGACCATTCTGTACGAGGGCCAGCAGATCCCGCTCGTCTCCGTCGCCGACATCAGCGTTGGCAGCGGCCTCGGCAACATCACCCGCCTCGACCAGGAGCGTGTGGTGACTGTCTCCGGCGGGGCCGCCGAGGGCGTCAACGGCAACGCGCTGCTCGCCACCGTGCAGGGCTACCTCGCGCCGTACGTCGACAACGAGGTGCCGCCGGGCATCACGATCCGCTACACGGGCGAGAGCGAGGACCAGGCCGAAAGCTTCGGCTTCCTCACGACGGCGCTCGCCATCGGCCTCGCGCTCATCACGCTGATCCTGCTTCTGCAGTTCAACTCGGTCGGCAACACGCTCATCATCATGATCGCGACGGGCCTCTCGCTCATCGGCGTGATGCTCGGGCTGATCCTCACGCGCACGCCGTTCGGCCTCATGACGTTCATCGGCGTGATCTCGCTCGCAGGCATCGTCGTGAACAACGCCATCGTGCTGATCGACTACATCGAACAGCTGAGACACAAGCAGGGCAAGGAGAAGCAGACCGCGGTCATCGAGGGCGGCGCGACGCGTCTGCGCCCGGTGCTCTTGACGGCGCTCACAACCGTGATCGGCCTCGTTCCGCTCACGTTCGGCCTCAACATCGACTTCGTGGGCCTCATCACGGACCTCGACCCGGCCTTCCAACTCGGCTCGGAGAACACGCAGTTCTGGGGGCCGATGGGCACGGCGATCATCTCGGGCCTGACGTTCTCGACGTTCCTCACGCTCGTGATCGTGCCGGTGATGTACTCCACGTTCGACTCCATCGCCGCGCGCTTCGGCACGTCCTCTGACGAGGCAACGGACACAGCGCTGCACACCGACGGCGCGCTCGTCCCAGCCCCGGCTGGTCTCCGCCCGACCGAAGGCGACGGCGCAGGCAACGGCACTGTCGTCCGCCCGACGCCGAGCACGAGCTAGGACGTGTAGACGTGTGCAGGTGTGGACGTATGAACGTGTAGACGAGGAGAAACACCTCCCCACGTTCACACTTGCATACGTTCATACCCAGATCCGGCCCCAACGGTAGAGACGAGCCGTGACGATGCTTCCGGATTTGGTATCACACCTCCACACGTTCAATCCGCGCAGCGCTGAGGAGCCGTTTGCGTTGTGGGAGGTGGTGTGCGTGGTGCGCGTGCATGAAGTCAAGCGTGTCCAGCAGCGTGAAGCGCCCCATGATGGGATGCCGGAACGCTGCCACGTCGAACCGATCCGGCGCCGCCTCCATCAGGCTGTCGGCCAGAGCGGTGCGGACGCGGGTCCACTCGGCGTCGAGCGCAGCAAAGTCGGGGGTGTCGCGCGGCATCACGCCGTCGGCGGCAGGCGGAGCAGGGATGCGGACCGGCAACGCCAGGACGCGGCGGATCGCCCCGAAGCGCAAGGGTGCCGTCACCCCGGCCGAACGAGGAGGCTCCGCGAAGGCGGCTGTGATCCCGTCGAGGGCCTGCGTGTCGATCAGGACGAGGTGGTGCACGAGTTCGTTGAGCGACCACGCCCGCGCCGACGGCTTACGGGCGCGATCCGCTTCCGTGAGCGCACGGATCGGCGCAAGGAACGCGTCGCGCTGAGCCTCCAGCGCCTCAAAGCGGGTGCTAAGTGGAGCATGCATGACGTTACGCGGACAGCGCTGGCGGGCGGAATGCTGAGGAGGACCCGGCGTTGACGTCTGTGCCGCCGTGCCATACGGCGAGCGTGCAGGCGAGCAGCGCGAGGTTCTTCAGGATCGGGCTGAAGGGCAAGAGCAGCACCGCCGGGTCCGTGGCAACGACCGTCGTCGTGATGACGACCAGCGCGACGCCAGCGACGGCCGCCGTGAGGCGGGGCTTGATGCCCACGAGGAGCACGACGCCGAGCGCGGCTTCGAGCACGCCTACCACGGCGAGCGTAGCGGCTGGCGTCGGCCACCAGAGGCCCGAGTCGGCCACGAGAGCGAGTTCGTCAGGGTGCGCCCAGAGGACTTTGAGGAAGAGGCCCTCGGCGAGCCAGATCGTGCCGAGGGCGAGGCGGGCCGCACGCGCGACCGAGCGGGAGGAGGCCATGAACCAGACCGGCTGCTGAACTTTCAGTTTGAATTGAAAGTACGGGGCGGCATGTGGTAGGTTACACATGAGAAGCACTAGAAAAAGGGCGTTTTCCTGACCAACATCTAGCGTCGTTCGGCTAGGAGATTCCAGGATGCCCCACATATCCCGAAATCACGGGATAGTAGAGGCTGAGGTCTTTGTCTAGTCTCTTCTACTACACACGCTCACGGCTCTGGAGCGTAGACCCGGCACCTCCTCGTGGTAGGAGAGGTGTCGGGTCAGCCTTGTATGCCAGGCGCGTTCCCGCTCACGACCACTCCGCTACGAGCGCATCGAAGCGTGTCATCTCCTCGTGGAGGCGCGAACGCTGCGGGTCGAGGCGGGGGTCGCGGAAGCGTGCGATGGCCTCCAGCACGGCGCGGAAGTACCACTGCTGCTGCGAGGGCCCCGCCGAGAGGCCACGCGGGGAGCCGTCGGCATGGCGCTCGCGGGTGAAGATGTCGCGGCCCGACGCGAGGCCTTGGTTCATCGTCCAGAGGTTGTGCAGCTTGTCGGCGAGCGAGATGGCAGCGGCCTCGTCGGTACCATCGGCAAGCCGTTGCACATACGCCTCTTTGCGGACCTGCCAGGGTAGGAAGCGCCCGCTTTCCGCCTTCTTCGGCTCGGTCACGGCGCGCACGCGGTCGGCTACGCCGGGGGTCGTCGCGGCGGCGAGTTGCTCGTAGGTGAGGCCGCTTCCATAGCGGTTGGCGTCCTCGATGGTGTCGTGGAGGAACGCGGCGGCCACGGTCTCATCGTCCCAGCCTGCGCGCTGCACCGTAAGCGCCACCGTCGTCACGTGCGCCATCACGGGCACGCGCAGCACCTCCACCGGCTCGGCCTCCGGTATGTCGAACACGGCCGGGCGCCAGCGGCTCTTGCGGTAGGTGCCGTCGTGCCACTCCGCCGCGAGTTCGATGGCGCGCTCGATGAGAGGACTGAACATTCCGGGCATGGACGTATGAAGGTGCGAAGGTGTGAACGTAGGGCCTGAGAGCGACGGGAAGGGCACTTCCCACATTCTCTTTCACACGTTCACACGCTCATACCTCCCAGACAGCGTGCTCGCTCGTGTCGAGGGACAGCTCGGCGTGCCAGCGGCGAAGGAGCGCCGGGCCGTACTTGTTGAGGAAGTAGAGCGCCGAGAGGCTGCGTTCCTGCAGCCTGCCGCCCGGCACGAGGCCGACGGCGGCTTTCTCGAGGTGGTCGAGGATGACCTCCTCGTTGCGCTTCTGCGCGCGCTCGATGCGGTCCTTGAGCTTGGCGAACTCCTTCTGGAGCGCCGCACGCGTGGCCTCGGCGCTGGACACGAGGCCCTTGTCGACAGACTCGATGAGCGGCTTGAGCGAGTTGATCGACTGGTGGAGGCAGCGCTGCGCGTCGCCGAAGGCGGCACCGAGGTCGGCCTCGGCGGCGGCGAGGGCGAGGCGGCGGTGGAGGACGTGCAGGTCGCCCTGCAGGTCGGGCAGCGCGAGGCCGTAGCGGTCGAGCACCTTCTGGATCTTGCCCTCCACCAGCGTCGCACTCGCGCGGGGGTAGACGACCGGCATCGGCACGCCGAAGCGGGCGTAGATACCCCGGTACTGCGCGAAGTAGGCGACCTCGCCCGGCCCTGCGACGTAGGCGGCCGTCGGGAGTAGGGTGTCCTGCGTGAGCGGGCGCAGCACCACGTTGGGGCTGAACCGCTCCGGATGCGCCTCCAACGCCGCAGTCAGCTCGTCCCGCGAGAACGTCTGTTCGGTGCCGCGCAGCCGGTAGCCGCTCGCGCCCGACGTGTCCGGCTCGCCGTCGGCGCCCTCGACGGGGTCGATAGCGGTGCGGGCGTCATCAGTGAGGTAGAACAGGTTCACCGGCATCGGCGTGACCTGCGCGTGGAAATCGCCGACGAGGGCGTTGCTGGCCTGCGCCATCGCCTCCAGTGTGGCAGCAGGGTCGTCGAGTTCAGCGCGGAAGAGCGGCGTCACGAGTTGGTGGAGCCGCGCGTCGTCGTCGGCGATGAAGACGAGGCCCGACGGTGCCTCGAGGTCGTCGAGCAGCGCGACCATGAGGCGAGCAAACGCGTCGAGGATGGTCGTGCCAGGCGCGTAGGCCGCGCGCACCTTCGC
>JBCDFF010000021.1:0-23190 GCA_039178415.1 Bacteroidota bacterium | reverse complement strand
GCGGTCTGGGCGTCGGCGCGGAGGCGCGAGTTGGCCGAGACGCCGCCCACGATGGCGACCGCGCGGATGCCCGTCGCGGCGACGGCGTCGCGGATCGTCCCGACGAGCGCGTCGACGACGGTCTGCTGGAACGAGGCGCAGAGGTCGGCGAGGGGCTGGCCCTGCATCGCGGCGTCGCGCTCGGCGTCGGCGAGGCCGCGCAGGTGGTAGAGCACCGCCGTCTTGAGGCCGCTGAACGAGAAGCCGTAGGGTTCGTCGGGGTACTTCCGCCGGTCGAGGCGCGGGTCGGGCCAGCGGTGCGCGGCGGGGTCGCCCTCGCGCGCGAGCCTGTCCACGACCGGGCCGCCCGGATAGCCAAGCCCGAGCATCTTCGCCACCTTGTCGAAGGCCTCGCCCGCAGCGTCGTCGCGCGTCGTGCCGAGGACGGTGTGCCGAAAGCCCTCCTCGACGCGCACGAGCTGCGTGTGGCCGCCCGAGACGGTGAGGCAGAGGTAGGGGAACGGCGGCACGCGCGCCGCGCTGCCCTCCTCAGGTGCGTCCTCCTCGGTGACGAACACCGAGTAGATGTGCCCGTCGAGGTGGTTGACGCCCACGAGCGGCACGTCGAGGCCGAAGGCGAGCGCCTTGCCGAACGAGAGCCCCACGAGCAGTGACCCAGCCAGCCCCGGCCCGTAGGTCACCGCCACCGCGTCGAGGTCGCTCTTCGTCACGCCCGCCTCCTCCAGCGCCGCCTCTACGGTCGGCACGATGAGCCGCTGGTGCGCCCGGCTCGCGAGCTCCGGCACTACGCCGCCGAACCCCGCGTGCACCCGCTGCGACGCGATCACGCTCGACGCCAGCCGTCCGCCCCGCAGCACCGCCGCCGCCGTGTCGTCGCACGACGTCTCGATGCCGAGAATGGTAGGGGACGAGGGAAGAGGGGATGGGGGATGGGACATGGACGGGAAGGGCGACTAGCGACTAGGGGAGAGCAGGGAGCGCTGGATTCGTTTGACAGGCATCGAGGCGGCAAACACCTTTTCACTGAATCACTCACCCGCCGCGACGAAGCCGGAACGACCGCCGGTGGTGCGGGCTGGGGCCGTGGGCGGCCAGCGCGTCGTAGTGCGCCTTCGTCGGGTAGCCCTTGTGGCCCGACCAGCCATACATCGGGTAGGCGGCGTGGAGTTCCACCATCAGCCGGTCGCGCGTCTCCTTCGCCACCACCGACGCCGCGGCGATGCTGAGGCTCCTCGCATCGCCCTTCACGAGCGGCGTCTGCGGCCACGGCGCGTCCGGGATCGCGCGGTTGCCGTCCACGAGCAGCGCGTCGCAGCAGCAGGGCAGCGCGGCCACCGCCCGCCGCATCGCCTCCAGCGACGCCCACAGGATGTTGAGCGTGTCGATCTCGGCCGGACTGCACAGCCCGATGCCCACGCCGAGCGCCCGCCGTTCGATCTGCGGCAGTAGCGCCGCGCGCTGGGCTGGCGAGAGCTTTTTGCTGTCCGTCAGCCCAGGCCAGTCGGCTTCCGTCGCGCTCGGAGCCAGCACCACGGCGGCGGCCACCACAGGGCCTGCCAGGCACCCACGCCCCGCCTCGTCGGTCCCTGCCACGAACCGCCGCCCCGCGTGCCAGTGGCGTCGTTCGGCATCGAGATCAGGCACAGGAGGGAAGTGTGGACGTGTGAGAGTGTGGACGTGTGAAGGTAGGCCGAGCATTCCGACTGCGCCGCGAGGACTCTACGTCTATACCTTCACACCTCTATGCGTCCACACCGCACGCTCAGCGCGTGTCGCCCGTGGCGCATGGGGGGCCTTCCTCCAACACCTGCAGATAACCGCTCGTAGAGAGCTGACCCGTATTCGTCATCGAACAGGTCCGGAGGCGCTCGCCGGTCTCGGCGCGGTAGAGCGTCGTCTCCCACGATTGTTCGAGGGCCAGCGTCGGCTTCACCACGAGATCGCCGGTGGCTTCCTCGACATCGCTGGCGGTGTAGCGCATCACCTGGGCAAAGTCGATCTCCTCCCCGTCGGGGGTGAACGTGATGAGGTAGTAGCGCACGTCGTAGCCGCCGCTGAAGGCCTCGTGCTTGACGAGCGCGGGCACGAAGTCCCCGGTCACGGGCAGGACGGCGACCGCGTAGTAGCGGCCGGGCTCGTCCATCGCGAGGAAGCGCTGGATGGGCGAGGTCTCCGGCGGCGGCATCTCGCCGATTTCTCCGATGAGGTGGAGGTCGTTCTCGGGCGCTTGCTGGAGCGAGAACGGCAAATCGACGACCGGGAAGAGCGCCACGAACTCGTAGAACGGGAGCGCCGGGGCCTCGCGTTCGGCGAGGGCGTCCTCCAGGTCGTGCAGTAGCTGGAGGTTGGATATGTCCACGTCAGTCGGGTCCGTCGGTCCGTCCTCCGCAGGACGATACCACGGCTGCGTCTCGAAGAACGCAGCGGTCGCCTCGTCCTCAAAGACGTGGCCGTGGCGGGCGTAGATGGCGTGGCGGAGCAGGCGCACGTCGTCCCGGTCCATCAGCCGGAGCAGGCTGAAGGCGTGGCCGACCTCGTCAAGGGGGGTCTCTGCGTCTACAACAATCGGCAGGAGCGTGGCAAACGGATCGAGCTGGGCACGAGCGACGAGAGCGGTCCCGGCAAACACCAAGGCAAGGAGGAGAAGGCGAGGCATGGGCGCATCGGTAGATGGTGAAGAGGCCACCTCCGAACGCGCAGGTCCACGGCGACAGGGCGCATCGCCGCCCCGTCGTCTTTCGGCACGGGGCTACGAGGCGGACTCCACTGCTGCCGACTCGGCATCGGGGTCTAGGCGGCGCGCGAGGCGCAGCGCCCCCTCGACTGGCTCGGCCTGCGGGCGCGCGATGCGCCAGTGCGGGAGGTGCCGCAGGAGCGCCTCGGCGATGCACTCGCGGTAGTAGCCCGGCGCGCTCATCTCGCCCACGAACGACAGGCGCTTCTCGATGGCGTCGCCTGCGCGGGACGCCAGCCACCCGATCTGCTTGGCAAGCGCGTTGGCCTGCTGCTTGAGGATGCTCGTGGCCACCCAGTCTTCCTTCGCCGCCGCCTCCACCACCAACGGGGCGAGCCCGGCAATGGGGGGGTGCGGGCGATAGGCAAACGCGGTGAGGTCGTGTTGGGTGAGCAGGCCGTGCCGCTCGGCGAGGAGAACCGCGATGAGGGAGGGCGGACCGCCGTCCATGGACGCCGCCACGCTACGGAGGGCCGCGAGCCCGATGGCGTAGCCGCCGCCCTCGTCGCCCAGGAGCGCACCCCAGCCGCCCACGCGCAGCAGGTCGCCGTCGACCGTGCGCCCGTAGGCCACAGACCCGGCCCCGACGGTCACGATGGCTCCGCTCTCGCCCGCAAAGGCCGCCTCCAGCGCGATGGTGGCGGCATGCTCCACGGCGAGCGGTGCGTCCCGGAGCGCGGCCACGCCCGAGTCGGCCAGCCGCTCCCGGAGGTCGGCGAGCAGGAGTTGCCGATCCTCGAAGCGGCTCGCCCCGGCTACGCCGAGGCAGATGCCGCCGATCGTGGGCGTGCCGATTGTAGGAGTGCCGCCGCCGAGGGCGTCTCGGGCGAGCGCGTCGCAGATGTGCTCGGCTAGGCGGTCGGCGGTACGGGTGGCTCCGTCGCGGAGCAGGTGCATCCCGTCGCCGAGGTGCTGGGTGCAGAGCTCGCCGTCGTCCACGAGCACGCGCGTGCGCGCGTCGCCAACGTCGAGGCCGAGAAAGAGGCGTGGGAAGGGCATGCTAGCGTGGTGGGGTCATGCGAAGGGTCGGCGCGCTGGCCGGGGGTGGGGCGTGCGTCAGAGGCCGGTCGCGGTTGACGGTGTCGAGGGCGCGGGCAAGCGGACCGCGCGTGGTGACGGTGGGATGGAGCGTGGAGGTAGAGCGGGGGGCGTCGGAGCGAGACCAGGCAGTCCACTGGGCCGCACTCCCTTGGCCGGGGAACGCCGGGGACGTGCCGCCGCGCAGCGCAGTGGGGTGCCCGGTGCCGAGCTCCGCAGGGGCATACCGCCGTTCCGCAGGCCCATGGATGAGGGTGTCGGAGGGTGAGCTCCAGATCGGGAAGCGGCGGGCGTGAGGCTGGGTGTTTTCCCAGCGCCACGCTGCCGGGTCGGCCCCGTAGGCAGCCCGCAGCGAGTCCACGGTCCGGAGAAGGCCGAGCCGCGCGTAGATCACCGCCGCCGAGTCGAGGCGGACGGGCGCGGGCTCGTCACTGAGCACCTCGTAGCGCGCCACCCAGCCGTCGAAGAGTGTCGGAGCGATGGCCCGGGGGGCGTACTGGTACGACCAGCCCCGCAGGTAGGACACAGCGTCGTCGAAGGAGGCGGGCAGGTCGGAGCCGATCACCCCGAGCCACGCGGGCACGGCGGTAGCGGCCCAGGCGCTGTAGCCGTCGGTGGCCAGCGTCGCCGGGTCGAGGACGGGCGCGGTGTCGAGGAGGTCTGCGAGGTGCGCCGCGGCGTAGCGCTGTGTGGCCTCGCCGCCGACGAACACGCCGCCGGGGAGCGTGCGGCGCACCGCTGGCGTGCCGAGGACCCTCCACGAGGCACCACCAGGCGCGGCATCGAGCTGCAGGCCGTCGCCGGCAACCACGGTGAACGCAGGCAGCGTCTCGGGAACAGGATAGCCGAGCGCCTCGGCCAGCCGCGCGGTCCACGCTGGCGTGTCGGTCGCGGTGCCGAAGCCGTCCCACTGCAGCGCGAGCACGGGCGGCGGCTCGATGGAGGGCGCAGGCGCTGCCGTTCCAGGTCGGGCCGTGGAGTCCACCGCACCTATGAAGGGCGCGGTATCGAACTGGGCGCTGGCGTCGAACTGGGCGTTGGCGTCGAGCTGGGCGACGGAATCGGCGGGGCGGGGCGGGGGCGCGTCAGGGCGCGTCGTGAGGGCCAGCAGCGTCGTGGAGCGGCGCGCGGTGACGAGCTCTTCGCGGCCGCCCCGGTCGGCGAGGCGGGCGTACTGCGTCGGCAGCGCCGCGCGGGTCGTGGTGAGCGTGAGCCTATTCGTCAGCAGGACCATCCAGCCGCCCTGGCCGTCGGGTCTTGCTGTGAGGGCGCTCGGGGCGAGCAGCGTGCCAGGCACCGTAGCGAGCACCGCACGTCGGTCGCCACGCTCCAGGGCCACTTCGAGGACGAGGGGCAGGGCCGACGAGCCATAGCCCTGCTGCACCATCCAGGTACGCGCCGGCGGCGCGCCCGTCTCAGCGTCGTCGGCGGTGGCGGCGTGGGGGGCCGTCCAGGCATAGCTGGCGCTGAAGTTGCCCAGGAAGAGCGCCGCGCGGAAGAGTTGGTCGCGCTCGGCGAAGGCCCGCGCCTCGTCGGAGGCCGCGAGACGCCGCAGCGCCGCGTCGTCGCCCGCGACGCTGTCGGCGGGGGCCACACCTGGCGTCGCGAGCAGGGAGGGCGGCTCCGTGGCGAGATAGACCAGCAGCCGCTGCACGGCGAGGGCGTGCCACGGCGCCCACGGTTCCGGGACAACGTCGCGCAGGACGAACTCGTCGGTCTGGGCGATGGCCGGCTGGCGCAGGGCGCGGTTGACCCCGGCCGCGTAGGCGTCGAGCAGCCGGCGCTGATCGAGCGCGAGGGCGTCGTAGGCCGCGCGGGCTTGGACGGGCAGCCCCAGCATGTGGGCGTGGCGGTCGTAGGCCCGGCCGCCTTCCCCAAACCACGCCGCGAGTTGGCCCGTGGCGGCCTGCCGCCACAGCACCATCGCCCACGTCGACTCCAGGGCGTGGACGTAGCCCAGCGCCGCGTAGGTGTCCGCCAGCGACTGTGCCTCGATGGTGGGCTGGTCGCCTTGCCAACGGATGGTCGCCTCTGCGCGCAGCGCGTCGAGCGCCACGCGCCCCGTTCGGGACGGCGTCGTGCCGTAGGCCAGCAAGCCCACGACGACCAGCGCGGTCACGGAGAGCAGCACGAGCACGAGGAGCGTTGCGAGGAGGCGAGCGACCATAGAAACCGAAACGAGCGGTCAAAAACCCATCGAACTGAAGCGGGGCAGCAATCGGCGTCGTTTATGTAACGAAACGACGACGCGCGCTCCGAAAGATCGTGTGTGCCTGGCATGCGGCGCTCGCCCGCGTGCGCCTGAGCGCGTTCCCGTCGAGCGCTGCGGGGACGGTTGCTCAGTTGAGGCAGAGGGCATAGACGCACAGAGGCACTGGTTCAGCCAGGCGCCTGCGTCCTCAGAGGGCCTCCATCATCTGCCGCAGGACCCCAACCTCCTCTTCGTTGACCGTGTGGCCCATCCCAGCGTAGATGCGTTGGTCGAGCGTGGCCCCCAGACTGCGCATCACCTCGCCTGTCTCCTCGACGCGCGCGAGTGGAATGTGGGGGTCGATGTCGCTGCACCCGAGGAAGACGGGCGTGCCGTCGAGCGAGCCGGTGTAGTCGCGGAGGGTGCCCGGGGGGCCGATCACGCCGCCCGAGAGCGCGCACAGCCCGCCGTAGCGCTCAGCGTTGCGGGCGACGTACTCAGACGAGAGGCAAGCCCCCTGCGAGAAGCCGACGAGCAGCACCGTGCCACGCGGGATCCCGCCGTCTTCGATCGCGCGCACCAGCACGTCGATGCGAGCGAGCGCCGAGGTGAGGTACGGCTCGTTCTGGGCCATCGGCGCGAGGAAGCTGTAGGGGTACCACGAGGGGCCGTAGCCGATCACGGCAGCCTGCGGTGCCAGGTAGGCGAGGTCGTCACGAGCGGGGGCAGCCTCCTGAGCGAGCGTCAGAATCGAGCGCGCCGAGGCCCCGCGGCCGTGTATGAAGAGGACGGCTCCAGCCGCGTCGGACAACGGCGTGCCTGCCGCGAGAACCGGCTGGCTAGCGTGCGGATCGGACATCGAGGGCGCAGGTAGGTGAACGTACGTCCCTGAGATGCCGGGGGGAAGGGCGAAGTTGCAGGGCAGCCATTTCGCCGTTCTGCTCAGCAGCCTTGGTGCTCCTGGTTCCAAGACACGGCGAGTCGGGCACGTTCGGCGAGCTGTTGATCCGCGCCCTCCTGGGGGCGACCTTGATGCCCGCGTAGCACACGCGAGGTCTTGATGGGCCCGCGACACCGCCTTCTGAGTACCCCACCCACGTCATGCTCGCTCGGTTTCTTCAACGGCTCCTCTGGCGACGGCAAGCCGCCCTGCCGACTGGCCCCGTGAACTACCGCGTCGACAACATGGCGGGTGGAGACGACACCGTCAACCCAACGCGGGCTGACCTGCGGGCGTACCTCGACGAGGTCGACGAATTCCACCCACGTGCGTGGCTCGACGATACAGACGGCCGCACCTTGTCCTACTGGATGGATGGGCGCATCACCTATACGACCGACCAGAGCCTCGAAGACCTTGACGACGACCACTTCGACCCCTTTCTCTACGACGGCCAAACGGGACACGCGCGGCGTCTTGAGCAACAGACCCCCCGTGACGCCCTTCGCCTCTGGACGTTAATGATGGCCGGGGAGTACGCCACGCTCGAAGAGCTCCCCTGGATCGACGGCCTCATTTCTGAGAAGACCGAGCAAGCCATGATCGCGTATGCCCAGGCTGTAGAGCATGACCTGGATCAGCAGTTTCTCGACGTGTTGGGGCCCGAAGTGCCGGGCGAGCTGTGCAAGAAGCCCGACTGCGGGCTGGAGCGGATCAAGTTCAGCGTGTTCTGCAAGCGGCACCACTTCGAGATGCTCAAGGGCCGTCTTCCTTTCGAGCGTGTCGATGTACCCGTTCGCGCCCTCTTGATGGGTGTCCGCCCTCGTACGGAGCGCTGACGGACACCACGCCTGGTTCTGCTGGGCTGGTTTGATCCGCAAGCGTGGTATTCAAACTTCCTGGCTGGGTCGTCAAGAGAGTTATCGTGTGCTGGGAGAATACATCCTGTGCCACTCCACGTAGCGCATGCTGCTCCTACCAACGTTCGTGCTCCGGTCCTGCGACACGGCAGGCGTAGGCATCTCTTGCTTCAAGCGTCCCGTGAAGCCGTCCTAGTCGACGCGCTGGTGCTGCTGGTCGAGCTGGAAGCGCAGCAAGAAGATCGCCCCGAAGCCGAGGAGGCAGGCGACGAATAGCCCACCGACGAGCGCAAAGTCGTAGGGCGTTGTGGCCCACGCGAAGCCGCGCGCGAACACGATCACACCGGGCATGAGGCCCATCACGAGCGAGGCCGCAGCCACCACCGTGCGGATGTAGCGCTTGGGAAGGGTTGTGTGTCCCCCCGCCAGGGCGACCATCACCGCGAGGCCGCCCGCGACCGTGAGCGAGAAGGCGTCGAAGCCTGAGACGAGGTAGAGCAGGTAGTCCAGGAGCACAAAGGCTGCCAGGAGGGCGATGATCGGCGTCATCGTCGCGTCGCGCATAGCTCGCATAGAAGGAGGGTCCAGGCTGCCGCCCAGCGATCCCGCAGGGGGACACCAGGGGCAGTACGGCGAATAAGGTGCTCGTCGGACTGAGAATTCCTCCGTGCGCGCGCCGAAGGGGAAGCGTCGGCGTAGGCATAGAGGCCCGCAACTCAGGACCGATCAAGCCGTGTGCCAACCCACGCGCAGACGGGCAGTTACGCGGAATCAAGGCGCTGGCCGAGGTTGTGGGCTGGTTGGAACCACACTAGGGGGTTTCCCTAGGGCTAGGCAAGGGAAAATCGCGCCTTCACCGAAACTAAACGTAGTCAGGTTTCCGGTCCAGAAGGCCGGCTGTGGCCACATTCGGACGCAGCACGAGGCGTTGCCGTCGGCCCGTTGAGGCTAGACGTACCCCGTACAGCTGCGCTCGGGGTGAGCGCATGCCCGGAGGGCCGAGCGAAGGGGCTGCTCCTCGGCTACACGCGCACGCTGGCGTCCCCCCTGCCTGCAGGCAGAGTCGGGATCACTGATCGTCGCCGAGCAGCACGAACGGGGCCCAGTAGTAGGGATGGCGGGTGGCCTCGTCCGCGAGCAGCGTCGTCTGCGCGTGTTGCAGCGCGGCGGCGGCGTCCCCCTCGGCGAGGGTCGTGTAGAACGCCTCCATGAGCGCGCCCGTGGCGGCGTCGTCCACCTTCCACAGCGAGGCAACGACCGTCCGCGCGCCGTTTTCCAGGAACGCCAGCGCTGGGTTGATCGGCCAGGCGGCCTCGTCCGTGTTGCCCAGCGCCGACTCGCACGCGGAGAGCGTCACCAGGCGGTAGTCGCCCAGCGCGTCGAGGCGGCGCACCTCGTCCAGGGTGAGGCGACCGTCCTCGTCACCGTCGGGGGCGAGGGCGAGGTACGACCGCTCCACCTGCGGGTCGAGCACGCCGTGCGTGGCGAGGTGGAGCACGGTGTAGTCGCTCGGCGCGGCCTTGACTTCCTTCTCGGTGGCCGCTTCGCGGACGAACAGCTCCGAGCCGGGATAGAGCTGGGCGAGCGCCTCGACTTCCCGCTCGGCGAACGGCAGCGCGTCGAGCGAGTCGGTGGTGGCGTTGCCGAAGGCACGGATGCGGATGTCGGAGCCCTGCATCCCGCGGCGGTAGAGCACGGAGAGGTCGGAGACGTAGAACAGCGTCCGGTCCTCGATGAGGAAGCGCTGGGGATCGGCCTGCCCCGCCGCGTCGGGGGCGGGGAGGACGGCAAACGGGAGGTCGTAGAGGGGGCCGTTCGGGATGATGGCGAGGCGGTCGCGGTCGCCCAGGCGTGGCACGGCGGGGGCGATGAGGAGGTCGTAGAGCCGCTGCCGGACGGCGTCGTAGCGCTCCACGTCGGCGCTGCCCGCGCGGTCGCCGCCTGCGCGATTGCCGCCGAGGCTACCGCTACGCACGGCGGCGGCGGCGGTCGGTGTGGCGATGAAGCGGCGAAGCTCCTGGACGAGGCCTTGCACCTCGTCCACGGTCGCGTTCAGGACCTCGGCTCCGACGGAGTCCTGCGTGGCAACGAAGAGGAACAGTCGCGACTCGCCCACGAGGTAGGTCACCACCGCGAGGTCGTCGGGAAAGTCGCGGCGCTCCTGCTGGAGGTTGCGCGCCGCGTCGGGGAGGCGGCGTGCGAGCGCCGGGTCGTTGCGGATCTCGTCGTCGAGGAGGGTGCGGTATTCGCTCTGCGACACCGAGAGGCGGGCGGCGAGCGCCTCGGCGCGGGCGGTCTGGCCGGCGGCGAGCGCCTGCGTCCGCTCCGTCTCCAACTGGTCGACGGTGGCCTGGAGGGCACGGAGGCGGTCGGCGTCGGTGACGGCCCCGTCGGCGCTGGCGATGAGGAGCGGGTCGCCGAACTGCGCGCGGAGGTCGTCCGAGTAGCTGCGGTCGAGGTAGGCGAGCGCTTCCTCGGTCTGCCCCTGCTCGATGAGCGCGGCGACGAGCGCTTCGTAGACGCGCACCTTGGGGCCGCCCTGGGCGAAGCGCCGCTGCGCCTCCTCGCCCCCGACGACGCGGGCGCGGACGGTCTCCATCGCCTCGACGGACTGGCGGAGGAGGGCTACGGCTTCATCGCCGCGGCCCTGCTGCTCGCGGATGGTGGCGAGCGCGTAGGTCGGCTCCCAGACGTGCTGCGGCATGCCGAGGGTGCCAGCCAGCGTGGCGGCGCGGTCCAGGATGGTCTCAGCGGCGGCAACGTCCCCGTTGTCGAGCAGCGCGCGGCCGAAGACGCCGAGGGCCTCGGTGAGGCGGGTCTGCTCGTCGGTCGTCTCCAGGACCACGACGGCGCGCCGCATGGACTCGACGGCGGCGGCGGGGTCGGGGTCGGGGCGTTCGAGCGCGATGCGCCCGTCGTTGTAGAGCACGGCGGCGGTGATGCGGTCGAGGCCGAACCGCTCGGCGAGGGCCGCAGCGCGGGCGTTGGCGGCCGTCGCCTCGGCCCAGCGCTGCTGTTCGAGGAGCGCGCGCGCCACGTTCAGCTCGGCGATGAGCAGGCCCGAGTCTTCCGTGCCCGCCTCCTCGTAGATGGCACGGGTGCGCTCGAAGGCGTCGAGGGCGGCGGCATAGTCGCCCTGGAAAAGGTGGACGACGCCCGCGTTGTTGATCGGGCCAGCGCGGGCAAGGTCACTGCCGAGTGCGTCGTAGAGGCTGTCGGCGCGCGCGTAGGCGTCGAGCGCGGCGGCGTAGTCGGCGCGGTCCTCGGCGAGGTTGCCGAGGCCGTTGAGCGCCGACGCCTGGCCCCAGAGGTTGTCGGCCTCCTGGCTCACGGCGAGCGCCTGCTGGTGGAAGGCCTCGGCCTCGTCGAACTGTGCGAGCACGCCCGCGAGACCGCCCAGCGAGGCCAGCGCCGTGCCGATGCGGCCGACGTCGTTGACCGCCTCGCCAATCGCCAGCGACGCCTCGTACTGCGTGCGCGCCTGGTCGAAGTCGCCCCGGAGCTCGGCGAGGTAGCCTAGGTCGATGAGCGTCCAGGCCTCGCCGTTGCGGTTGCCGGCGGCGACCCAGCGGTCGTAGGCGTCGGTGAGGCGTGTTTCTGCCTCGTCGAAGCGGCCGGCCCCGGAGAGGAAGCGCCCGTAGGCCGCCACGGCGAGCGCTGCCTCCGTCGTCGCGCCGACGCTGTCGGCGAGCGCGAGCGCCTCGCGGTAGTAGGCGTCGGCCGCGGCGCGGTCGAATTGCCCGTCGGCGGCGAGGTTACCGAGGTCCACGAGGTCGGTGATCTGCCAGGTGCGGTCGCCCAGGTCCCGGTGGAGCGCGAGCGCGCGGGTGTAGCGCGCTTGCGCCTCGCGGTAGCGCCGGAGCGGGAAGAGCGCGTCGCCGAGGATGCTGAGCGTCCGCGCGACCTCGGCCTGGTCGCCCGCCTCCTCGAAGAGCGCCAGTGCGCCCTCGTAGAGCGGGAGCGCGCGGGCGTGGTCGTTCTGCCCGGCGAACACGTTGCCGCGCTCGATGAGCACCTCGGCGCGGCCAGACGCGCTGCCGGCCTCGGTGTAGAGCGCGTCGGCGCGGTCGAAGGCGTCGAGGGCGAGGGTGGGACGGCTCGTCTCGGTGTAGAGGCTGGCCAGCTTGCGCCACGAGTAGGCCTGCCCTGCGAGATCGCCGGCCTCCTCGCGGACCGCGATGGCGGCGCGGTGCGTGGCGATGGCGTCGGCGGTGCGCCCGAGCGTCCACTCGTTCTGAGCGATTTGGCTGAGCGAGTAGCCCGCGTCGGAGAGGTGGCCGCTGAGGCGATGGAGCCGGTCGGCCTCGCGCCAGATGGCGATGGCCTCTTCGTATTGCCCGAGCTGCGAGGTCACGTAGCCGAGTTCGTCGAGGGCGTCGGCTTCGCCCTCGGTGTCAGCGAGCGCAGCGAAGGCGTCGCGGACCTCCAGGTACGCCTCGCGGGCGTCGCGGTAGAGGCCGCGTTCCTTCTGGATCTCCGCCTGCCGGTTGCGGACGGTTGCGAGGCGGCGCAGGCTGGCCGTGGAGCCGTCCTCCTCGTAGAGCGCGAGCGCGCGGTCGTAGGCGGCGAGCGCGTCGTCGTAGCGCCCGAGGCTTTTGAGCGCGATGCCCTGGCGGAGCACCTGCTCGCCGACATCGTACGCCGAGGCGCTGCCTTCGGCGCGGGCGGTCTCGGCCCGGGCGATGCCGCGCTCCGAGGTAGCGAGGGCCGCAGCGTAGTCCCCGACAGCGACCTGGTTGATGGAGATGTTGAAGAGGGCGTTGAGCAGCGCGACGACGCGTCCGAGGCGCTCGTACTCGGCGACGGCCTGCTCGTAGGCGGGCACCGACTCCCGGTAGCGCCCCGCGTCGGTGAGGATGTAGCCCCGGGAGAAGAGCGTGCTGGCCACCTCGGCCTCCCAGCCCTGGTGGCGCGCCGTGCGCTCGGCGAGGTCGAGCAGCCGGAAGGCGTCGTCCAGGCGGCCCAGGCGGCCGAGCTCCTGCGCCTCGTCGCGCCAGTCGTCGAGGAAGTTCTGGTCGTGCTCGTAGGCGTAGCGCGCGATGGCGGCGTCGAGGTCGTCGGCGTCGAGCAAGAAGTCGCGGAGGCCGTCGCGGCCCAGCGGCGTGCTGTTGACGAGCCAGGTGGCGAACGTCTCGCTGATCTTCCACCGGCCGCCGAGGTACTTGCCCGGATAGCTCCGCACAAAGTCGAGGAAGCGCACGAGGTCGTCGGTCGTGGCCTCCTGCATGAGGTCGAAGGGCAGGCGGCCCTCGTAGTAGCCCCGCTCGATGGGGTCGAGGAGGACGCGGTAGGCGGCGGGGAGGTTGTCGTTCTCCTGCAGGCCGACGAGGAAGGCGCCTACTTCGTGCACGGCGTCCACGAAGGGCTGGAGCCGGGCGCGCTCGTCGGCGGCGGAGCGCAGCGCAAAGACCTCCTCGGGGGTGACGAGCGGGACGCTTTCGTTGTCGGTGAGCCGGATGCCGAGCTGGGCGAGGTAGAGGAACAGGCCGTCGTAGGTGCTGGCCGGGATGACGATGGGCAGTTCGAGGAGGTCGCCAGCGTAGAGCCGCATGCGCGGAGCCTTGGGCTTGCTCAGCTGCACGTGCGCGACGGCCTTGCGCTCCCCGCCGCTCACGAACCGCGCCGTCCCGAGCGCGTCGCCGCCGGACTCGTGCTGCGCGACCTGGAAGACGCTGTACGGCGTGCCGCGCCCGCCGGGCACGAGGCGGTCGAGGGGGCCGTTGCCGAAGAGCACCAAGACGGAGTCGCCCGGCGTGTCGTCCACGAGGCTGAGCACCTCGAAGGCAAACAGGACGCGCTGGGTCAGAGCGTCGGCGGGAGCATCCTGAGCCTGGGCCTGCAGCGTCAGAACGAGCGCGAGACTAGCGAGCAGCAGAGCGCGAAGGAGGGCACGCATGGGACAGCGGTGCGGGGGAGTGGGCAAACAACGCGAGGGGACAGGCCCTCACAGACTCAGGCCCTCACAGACTAAGGTGCGACACGGCGCGCGGCGACGCCTCCCCGGCTCCGGGGAGAGGGACACGCCTCTGTCCGCCGTCCCAAGGTGCGGCACGCGCCTGCCCAACGCAAGAAACCGCGCCCGTCGCCGCTGGTTGGGAGCCTCGTCCTGCTCCCGTTCCGCTCGCTGCCCCGTCATGCCTCTGCCCGCCCTCACGGCCACGCGCTACGTCACGCCGCTGCGCGAGGGCGGCTCGCTGCCCGCGCTGGTAGACACGGCGCCCGCAGAGACGGCGCCCGCAGACACGGCGCCCGCAGACACGGCACCTCTAGCCACGGTGCGGGCCGAGGGGCTGCCGGCCGGGCTGTTCGTCGTCAAGTTTCGCGGGGCGGGGCAGGGCGCGCGCGCGCTCGTGGCCGAACTCATCGTCGGGCAGCTCGCGCAGCATCTGGGCTTGGCCGTGCCCGACCTCGCGCTCGTCGACCTCGCCGAGACGTTCGGGCGGACCGAGCCCGACCCCGAGATCCAGGACATCCTCAAGGGCAGCCGCGGCGTCAACGTGGGCCTGCGCTACCTCGACGGCGCGTTCACCTACGATGCTGCCCTGCCCGACGTGATGCCCGAGGGGGCCGCGGCAGTCGATCCCGAGACGGCCGCCGCGGTCGTGTGGCTCGACGCGCTCGTGACCAACATCGACCGGACGGCGCGCAACCCGAACTTGCTGCTCACCCAGGCGGCCAACGCCGCGCGGCCAACGCTGTGGCTCATTGACCACGGGGCAGCGCTCTACGTCCACCACGCCTGGGACACGGCCAACGCTGCTGTGCTCGTCGCCGAGAAGGCGACGGCCCCGTTCGTGCCGATCCGCGACCACGTGCTGCTGCCCGTCGCAGGCGACCTCGCCGCCGCCGACGCCCGCCTCGCCCCGCTCCTCGACGCCGACACGATCCGCGCGGTCCTCGACGCCGTGCCGGACGCGCTGCTGATGGACGCGCCCGAGGGCCGGACGCCGCCGTTCGAGAGCGCCGCGGCCAACCGCGCGGCCTACGCCGCGTTCTTCGACGCTCGCCTCGCCGCGCCGCCCGAGGGCAGCCTGCGCCCGTTTGCTGCCGAGGCGGTCCGGGCGCAGGCTGCCCTCGCCGAGAAGGCGGGGGACGCGTTGCCCTACCGCCGCTGAGGGAAGGTCGATGCCTGCAACGCGCCCGCCTGCTGCCCCGCCTGTGTGGATCGACTACGACTACGCCGTCGTGCGCGTGGTGCCGTCGGTGGCGCGGGGGGCGTTCGTTAATGTGGGCGTGGTGCTGCACGCCCGCCGCGCGCGCTTCCTGGAGGCCCGGCTCCACCCCGACGTGACGACGTGGCCCGACCTTGCCGTGCTTCCAGATCCGTTGCTTCGGGGTGCCCTCGATGCCTACACAGCGGTGTGCGCGGGGCACGGAGTGATCGGCTGCTACCCGCCCTCGGAACGGTTCCACTGGCTCACGGCCCCGCGCTCGGCGGCGCTCCGCACGTCGCCCGTCCACAGCGGTCGCACGACAGACCCTGCCGCCACGCTCGCCGCCCTCTACGAGGCCGTTGTGCTTGGATAAGCACTACGGTCACCCGCCGCGTCTCCGTCGTCGTCGGAGCGCAGGAACGCCGCGATGTGGCGGCAGCCGACGACGGCCCCCTCGAAGACGGGCAGCGTCGTCTGCAAGAAGCACGAGATCTGGTTGCTGTCGTAGACGCCCCGCTGCCAGGTGCGCCCGCCGTCGGTCGAACGGTCCATGGGGATTGCGGGGCAGATCCGTATTGAGGCCCGCCACGAAGACGGTGTCCGTGCTGGCCGCCGAGCCGATCACGAGCGTGAGGCGCTCCGCCACCTCTTCAACGGGACTGATGTCCTCCCAGGTGGCTTCCTGGGCATGCAGCGTCGTGGCGCTCGCCACCACCCGCGCCATGCCTAAGCCAGCCGCGACGAGGCGTCGTACCGCCCCCGGGAGCCCGGCGTGAAACGCGAGGCGTGCAAGTCCAGCGGTGCTAGATAGTGGCATGGCAGACCAAGGCTAGTTGCCGCAAAGTAAGCAGCCTCGGTGGTCGTCCCAGCGCGTGGGCTGCGGCGTTCGCGTTCAGCGCGGGCCCGTGGGACCGAGGCGCGACATTTCAGCAAGGTGGTCGGCTTTCGCTTGGCCCCGTGTCTCACCCTTGGGATACTTCGTGAGACTCAGCCTGACACAGACGCCGCACCCATCGCCTGGTCGCTAGGTCCATCGCCGGTCGCCGTACCACCCGACCCCGCTATGACCTTTCTCCACGACCACCTCGTTTCCCTACTCATCGGCTCGACGGTGTTCGTCATCGTCACCGCGATGACGGCCCGCCTCACCGAGGCGAAGGTCGAGCAGGCCGCGCTCTACCAGGCCAAGGCCCAGTCGCTCGACTTCGCGGAGTGGCTCGAGGACGACCTCGCCCAGCTCGGCGAGCACACCGTCGGCCCGCTCGCCACGCGCTTCACCATGCCCACGCACGCAGGTGGCCAGACGACGGCCTTCGAGTTCCACCGCGACCTCGTGAGCACGACGTTCGACACGACGCGCGTCTCCATCCGCTACCAGCTCGTCGAGACGACACGCGCGAGCTACCCCGACACGACGGTCCAGCAGTACCAGCTCGTCCGCTCGACGCGCGAGGCGGCGCTGATGAGCGGCACGCCCGCGTGGACGACGCCCTGGCAGGCCGGCGGCCTCAGCCCCGCCACGCTGACCTACTTCGATGTGGAGCCGATGACCCGCCTCGGCCAAGCCGCCGCCGCTGCCGAGGACGTGGCCTTCCTCCGCCTCGCCTTCTCGCTCACGCAGCCGCCGAGCGGGCGCGTCCCGCTCTTCCGCGAACTCCACTGGGCCACCACCCTCACGCTCCGCGAAGACTAGGCGCCTCGCGGTGTGGACGTGTCAACGTGCCTGCGCAAGACCCTCCACGTTCACACCTGCCTACGTCCACGCGTCCATACCACGACCTCTCGCCCGCCTCGCCCCTCCACGCCACCAACGCCCAACCGGACTTATGGGAAAGGCTCTGCTGCTCATCGTCACCGCAACGGCCCTCTTCGGGGGCGCATCGCTCTACCAAACCCAAGAGTCGGCCACCGAGACGCGCCGCGCGCAGGCGTCCTACCAGGAGGAGGTGCTCGCCCGCGAGATCGCGCGCTCGGCCTACAACGTCACCGTGGCCCTCGCGCGCGACGCCGGGGCCGACCTCGACGAGGCGCTCGCCCGCGTCAACGGCCGCACCAGCGCGGGCCTGCCCGACCCGTTCGGGCGCACTACCGGCAGCCACCAGGGCGGCACCTACGAGGCCCGCGCCACGCTCAAGGACGGCCACGCGCTCGACCTCCACGTCACGGGGGTCTACGGTCACGCCTCGCACACCATCAACGAGGAGCACCGCATCCAGGTGCTCACCGTCAAGCAGCCGAGCACGCTCACGGTCGAGTTCATCGAGTCGATGGCCGGCTACTGCTCGTCGGTGTGGCTGGAGCGCCTCATCCCCGTAGAGACGCGCCAGGACGGCGATCCGGTGGACACCGACGGCGACGGCTACGTGGCGCTCGCCCCCGTGATGATCTTCACGCCGGGCAACGGCCGCGACGGCTCGCGCGAGGACTTCAGCGAGACGCTCGCCACGGGCACCCGGCTCAACTTCTTCATCGGCGTCGACAAGAACTGCTCCGAGGAGGGCCAATTCGCGGCCACCTACGACGCCTCGATCTACGACCACAGCCACTACGCGCTCAACGACTACGAGCCCTACGTCACCGTCACCGAGGAGTCGATCTGGGCGATGGTGGAGCAGCACCCCACCGACGACCAGCGCTGGCGCATCGGCTGGGAGGACCAGCACCGCACCGAGTGGGACGACCCCGACCTGACCAAGGACCGCGCGTCGAGCCTGCAGAAGACCAAGATCGAGGGCTACGACGGCCTCGGCTGGCCTGCCAACGACGCCGAGGGCTACCGCGCGCTCCGCGACTACGGCTCGCGCCCCGACTTCAGCGACCAGGTCATCGAGGTCACGCTCACGCCCACGCCAGACCCGCTCGGGGAAGACTCCGCCTGATGCTGACACGGCGCTGGCGTACCCAACCCGTCTCGTTCTGCGCGGTGCCGTCGCACCTTCACACGTTCCTACCTCCACACGTCCACACACATCCAGGAGGCCCTGCGCTGCAGGGTGCCCGGCTCCACCGCTGACCCTACAGCCGCCGCACACAGCGGTGGGGCCAGGCTCCGCCTCCTCCGCCCTTCGCCGACGACCCTATGCCGCAGACGCTCCTCGCCCTCCTCGCGCTCGCGCTCACCGGGATGCTGTCGATCAACCAGCAGCAGGCCCTCCTCGCCACCGACGATGACATGCTCGACACCGAGATCGAGATGATGGCCGCCGGGGTGGCGCTCCACACGATGGAGGTCCTCGCGGCGAAGGCGTTCGACGAGCGCTCGACGCCCGAAGACATCCACCTCAACGGGCTGCCCAGCGGCGCGAGCGGCTTCTCCAGCGCGGCCGAGTTCGGCCGGTCGGCGGGCTGCCCGCTCGCGGAGCCGTGGACCGACCCGGGCTGCGACGACCTCGACGACGCGCACAGCCTCATCAACGACATCGCCGTGTGGCAGCCGGTGCCGTTCACGCTGCGCAACGGCCAGAGCGTCCCCTTCGAGGTGGCCGTGACGGTGCAGTACGTCCACCCGAGCGACTTCGACCTCCCCGTGGCGGGGCCGACGGGCCACAAGCTCGTCACGGTCCGCGTCCGCTCGACGCACCAGGTCGAACGCGGGCGCTTTACGGACGGCGTCGTCCGCCTGGAGCGTGTGATGTCCTACGAGGAGGCGACCGCCGTGCGGGCCTACGCCGCGCACTACGGCGCACCGCCTTCGTGAAGGCACGGCCCTCGTGAATGGGTCTACCTTGAGTGCTCCTGTTCACCAGACCCGCGCTCATGACCCTCACGCTTCCCGACGGCACGGCCGTTCGTCCTGGTAAGGTCCTCTGCATCGGCCGCAACTACGCCGCGCACGTCCGCGAGATGGGCGGCTCCGACCTCCCCGAGGCCCCCGTCGTCTTCCTCAAGCCGACCACGGCACTCGTGCCCTCCGGCGGCACCGTCGTGATCCCGGCGCTGTCGGACAACGTGCACCACGAGGTCGAAATCGTGGTGGTGATCGGGACCGGCGGCAAGCACATCGCGGAGGCGGACGCGCTGGGGCACGTCGCCGCCTACGCGCTCGGCCTCGACATGACGGCGCGCGACATCCAGGCCGCCGCGAAAGCCAAGAAGGCCCCGTGGAGCGTCGCCAAGGGCTTCGACACGTTCGCGCCGCTCGGGCCGCTCACGCCCGCGTCCGCCATCGCCGATCCGCAGGCGCTCGACCTCGCGCTTACCATCAACGGCGAGACGCGGCAGGCCGGGACGACGGCCCACATGATCTTCACCGTCGCCCAGATCGTGGCCTACTGCTCGCGCGTCTTCACGCTCGAACCGGGGGACCTGATCTACACCGGCACCCCAGAAGGCGTCGGCCAGGTCCACCCCGGCGACGTGCTCGAAGCGACCGCCACGGGAATGCAACCCCTTCGCGTCACCGTCGAAGCTGAGACGACTTAGCTCGCGAGGAGGAAGCCGAGGCCGATGAGCATTCCGCTCAGAGAGGCAAGCGTGAGCGTCCGCACGAGCGGGGCGTCGGGGAAGCGGCGTTGCAGGCGGTGCACGATGTGGATCATGGGACTGCGGGGTCGTAGGGGGCGGGGCTCGTGCGCCGCGCTACGAAGGAACCGCCGTCCGGTTACGCCGGCACCGAGGTCGTCGCGGCTACGAGCGCGGCCAGGTCGCGGTCGACGAGCATCCAGGCCTCATTTTCCGTCGTCCAGTCGGCGAACTGCTGCTTGGCGAGCGCCGGGTCTACCCCGCTGTCGAGGAGAGCGCGCACCTGCGCCTGGGCCTCTGCGGGGCGCGGCCCCCACGTGAACAGCTCCGCCCCCTCGGCGTCGAACGCGATGAGCTTGGGGATGCTGTGGCTGCCGTTGGTGTGGTAGCGCTCGATGAGGTCCACGTGCTCGTCGCGCAGCAGGACGCGGAGCGTGACCTGGTCAGAGAGCGCCGCCGCCTCAGCGATCACCGGGAGGTTGAACGACGAGTCGCCGCACCACGCTTCGGTGAGCACGAGCCACGTCTGCGGCGTGTCGATCTGGGCGAGCGCGGTGCGGAGGGCCTCCGACGGCACGTAGACGCCGTGGACGTGCGCGGTCCGCTCGGCGTTGTACTTGCGGTAGAAGTGGTACTTCCGCGCCTCTTTGCTGAGGCCCTTCAGGGGCTGCACGAGGGCGGCGTCCCAGGCTTCGCGGAAGGCGGCGTAGGGGAGGCCGTCGCGGCGGATGCGGTCGAGGTCGGTGTGGGCCATCGTAGGAGATAGATGGTGCAACAAGGATTTGAGATACAGAGGCCGGGGTGTCCTGTCCTCTTACCTCGCTATCCGTGTGTGGATCAGCACCGCCTTGCAGCAAGCCTCGTCTTCACCGGTGCTTCGACGGGGTCATCTCGGCGCGGAGCTGGTCGAGGTAGGCCTGCATGAGCGCGGTGCGGCGGGTGGCTTCGGCGCGGCCGGCCTCGGTCTGCATGGTGTCGGCGAGGCGGAGCAACTTCACGAAGTAGTGGTCGAGCGTATACGCGCGGTCGTCGAGCGGCCGGTGGTCGGCGAAGGGGTCGTCTTCGTGGGCGAGCGGGAGGCCGAGCGCGCCGCCCACGAGCCACGCGCGGGCGATGCCGATGGCGCCCAGGGCGTCGATCCGGTCGGCGTCCTGCACCACCTTGGCCTCCAGCGAGCCGGGCGCAATACCTGCCGAGAAGCTGTGCGCCGCGATGGCATGGGCGATGGCGGGTAGTGGCTCGGTCGGATAGCCTGCGTCGCGAAGAAACGTGGTGGCGGCGTCGGCGGCGAGCTGCGAGGCGTGCCTCCGGCGCGGGTCGTCCTTCGCTACGGCCACGCAGTCGTGCAGCCATGCCGCTGGGAGCACCACGTCGAGGCGCGCGCCTTCGGCGGCGGCGAGGTGGGTGGCCGTCGCCACGACGCGGCGGAGGTGGCCGAGGCCGTGCCCGCCGTCCGGTGCCGGCGGCTGCGCCCGCAGGAACGCGACGAAGCGCGGGGTCCAGGCAGCGGCGTTGAAGTCCGGTGTATCGTGTGAGTCAGACATGGGCAGTGGGTCGAGAGCGCGACGCGGAAGTTCGTGCACGACGTTACCTCGGTGCCGGGCGCGTCGGCTCTGGAGCAACTGCGCTTCGTCCGCGCCGTAGAGCCGCCCGCACGCTCCTCACCCTAGCCCCATCTCCATGCGCGCCCCGCTCTGCCTGCTCGCCGTTTGTGTTTTTGCCTCAGCGGCCTTCGCCCAAGCTCCAACGACGGTGTCGGGCCGCGTCACCGACGCTGAGACGGGCGAGCCCATCCCAGCGGCTACCGTCCAGATCGAGGGCACGCTGCGCGGTACCATCGCCAACCCCGACGGGCGCTACGCGGTCACGCTGCCCGCGCGCACGGAGACGGCGACGCTGCTTGTCCGCACGCTCGGCTACGTGACCTCGCGCGAGACCGTCCGGGCCACCGGCGGCACGCTCACGCTCGACGTGGCGCTCGCGCCCGACGTGCAGACGCTGGGCGAGGTCGTCGTCTCCGGCGAGGACCCAGCGTTGCAGCTCATGCGGCGCGTTGTGGCACACAAGGCCCGCTGGCAGGACCGCCTCCGCACGTGGCAGGCCGACGCCTTCAGCCGCCAGGTCATCGAGTCCGACACGGCCATCGCGGCCATCACGGAGAGCGCGACGCAGGCCTTCTGGGACCGCGAGCGCGGCCTCCGCGAGATCGTCCAGGCCTACCGCACCACCGAGAACCTCACAGGGGTCTTCAACGCCGACGTGTTTACCGCCGCCGACGACCTCACGAACCTCTACGACGACGCCATCAACTTCGGCGGCTACGACCTCGTAGGGCCGACCTCGGCCGACGCGCTGCGCTTCTACCGCTTCGCCATCACGGGCGAGCGCACCCAGGGCGGGCGACCGGTCTACGACGTGGCGTTCACGACGCGGGGCCGCCTCCAGCCGGGCTTCGAGGGCACCCTCGCCGTGCTCGACCTCGACCCGCGCCCGGCCGACCTCGGCGGCGCAGCCGTCCTCCTCGCCGCCGAGGTGAGCGTCAACGATGCCGTCCGCTTCCCGCTCGTGCAGGCGTTCGACCTCACGCTCGCGCAGCAGTACGTGGCCGCCACCGAGGCGGGCTTTGCCGCGGCCGATCAGGCCGAGGCCGTGTGGCTGCCCGCCGACTTCCGGCTCATCGGCAAGGGGCGCATCGGCATGACGGGGCTGAGCTTTCCCGACTTCGGCTTCCGCCTCACCACGCGGCTCTCGGACTACCAGCTCAACGTGCCCGTCCCGGACTCGCTCTACGCCGACGATGCCACCCGCGTGGACTCCGCTGCCGTGGCGTCGGGCGCAGCGCTGGAAGATGAAGGCCAGACCGTCCCGCTCACCGTCCGTGAGGCGACCGCCTACGCCGAGATTGACTCGACGGACACGTTGGAGAAGGCGTTCGAGCCGAGTGGCTTCTGGGCGCGCTTTATCGATGCACAGGTGGGCGTCACCCGCGGGCCCCGGCGATCTGGTGAGGCACCTCCTTTCACGACGGAGTTCGAGCCGCTCGTCTGGGCCAACCGCGTCGAGCAAGCGTACCTCGGCGCCGAGGCCACCGTGTTGAGCCGCTGGGGGCCCTACGTCGGCGGGCGCGTCGGCTACCGGACCGGCCTCGGCGACGTCGGCTGGGGCGTCCGGGTGGGCACGCTCCACCGGCTCAACCGGACCGGCCTGCGCGTGGTCGCGGGCTATGACGACGAGGCCGTCCGCCGCTACCGGTCCGACGCCCACGCACGCGTCCTCAACACGGCGTCCGTTGCGTTCGGCGGCGACGACTACTTCGACTACCTCGACCGCCGCCGGGCCTACGGACAGGTGTCGGCCAGTATCCCGGCGGGGCCCCTCGGGCGCATCCGCCCGCTCGTCCGGTTCGAGGCGGCGCGTCACCGCTCGCTCGTGGAGACCGAGGACGCGGCGCTCTTCGGGGCGGGCGACCGGCGGGCGAACCCGGCCATCGCCGAGGGCGACGTGCACGCCGTCGAGGCGCAGCTCTCCGTGGGTAGCACCGAGACGGGCTTCTTCGCCGCAGGCACGGGCCACACCGGTGCCGAGGTCCAGGTGGAGATCGCCGATGCCGATGCGTTCGGGGGCGACTTCAGCTTCGTCCGCACCGAGGCCGCGGCGGGCGTGACCGTGCCGACGTTCCTGCGCCGCCGCCTCTTCCCCAACGCGCTGCACCTGCGCGTGACCGCCGGCACCACGTCCGGCGACCGGCTCCCGCAGCGCACCTTCGCCGTCGATGGCAGCCTCCTCGGCATTGCTCCGTTCGGGACGTTGCG
>JBCDFF010000020.1:0-23861 GCA_039178415.1 Bacteroidota bacterium | reverse complement strand
TGCAGATCCCGCTGGCGACGTTCGTGGACAGCGGCTCGGGGGCCAACGATGGGTTCGACCTGTCGAAGATCCTCAACGTGGTGTACGTGTTCGGCGGCATCCCAGCAGGCCCGCCCTTCGCCGTCTCCTTCGACGAGATCGCCTTCGCCACGGGCACGCCGGTTGCGAACGAGCCGGAGGAAGTCGCCGCGGCGTTCTCGCTCAGCGCGGCCTACCCGAACCCGTTCCAGACGTCGGCGCAGGTGGACCTCACGCTCGACCGCGCCGAGGCCGTCCGCGTGGAGGTGTTCGACGTGCTCGGACGCCGCGTCGCGCTGCTGCACGACGGCACGCTCGCCGCACAGACGCGCCACTCGTTCACCCTCGACGCGCGGGGGCTGGCCAGTGGGCTCTACCTCTACCGTGTCACGGGTGAGTCGTTCAGCGACACGCGCCGCGTGGTCCTGAACTAACACCCGCTCGCAGCTTCTCTCTGGCTCAGACGCCATGCTTGTGCATCCCCCACGCCAGCGGCTCGCTGTGGGGCCGGTCCTACGGGACCGGCTCCACCAAGCCGGGCAGCTTCTCTCGCTCGCGGTCCTGCTCCTTGTTGGAGCCTCGGCAACCTCGGCGACGCCGCACCTCCCCACCGACCCCCATCAGCCGCACAGCGCGCTGGAGTCGCCAGACCCATCCGTGGCAGGCGACCTGGCAGCGTGGCTCGTCGGAACGGGGGGGCTGCCAAGTCTCCCCGACTCCGTCGCCCGGGCCTACCCGGCCGACACGACCGAGACGCTGCGGCAGCCCGGCCAGCCGCTCACCGTCTTCGGCTACTACCGGCTCATCGGCTACTACCGCGACTTCTCGCGGCCGTACCCCGGCCTCGAACCCTTCGAGCGCGCCTGGGGCACCACCGATGGCTACCGTGAGCCCATGCTCTCCGTGAACGTGCTCGGCCGCCCCAACGGTCGGTCCAGCTTCGGTACCGAGCTCTTCATCTTCGCGCCGTACGACGGGTCCGGCACCGAAGAAAACGTGCTGTCGCTCAACCTGGGGATCAACTTCTACGGCAACTTCCGAACGGGGATCGGCTCCTTCGGTGTGCGCGCTGGCGGCATCCACTGGTACAATCTCAGCCCGTTCACCATCGGCGTCTTCCAGGTCCTGGATCGCTTCTCGATCTTCGACCGCACCCCGTGGGAGGGCGTGAGCGGACTGACGAGGTACGACAACTACTTCCAGTCCGGCCAGCTAGCCACAGGCGACGCCCGTTGGAACTTCCAGGCCTTCCAGGGGCTGATCCTCAACGGCGGACAACTGCCGGGCGACTTCAGCTTCGACGCCTTCTGGGGCAAGACACAGCCCAACGGCGGCCTCCCCAACGCACGCACCGAACCCTCTGAGACGGTCGCCAACGAGGGCGAGGCGGGCGATGTGCCTACCTACTCTGGGTTTGGTGGAGAGGCAGAAGCGCTCCCCAGCGCCATCACTGGCGGGCGGCTGGCCAAAAACTTCGGGTCGACCCTCTCGCTGGCCTACAATGGCCTCTACAGCTACCGGACGCTCGACAGCCTCGACACGAACCGCCGCTCCTACCAGGTGCACACCGGGCAACTCGAGGCGAACCTCTTCGGGGTCAACGTCAGCGGCGAGTTTGGAGCGAGCCGCTTCGACAGCCCGACCTACACCTCGCCGTGGGGCGAGGCCCTGATGGCACGCGTCCGCATCCCGGCGTCCGCGACCTACTTCCCGCTCGACGTTCAGGTCTACCAGATCGGCCGCCACTTCTACAACGAGAACGGCGAGATCGCCACCGGCAACAATCCCGAGATCCAAGAGGCAATCAACGTCCAGGAAGGCTTCGGGGAAGGCGACGTCATTCTCGCAGGGGCTGGCGGCATTGGAGGCACTTTGACCCAGGTTAACCAGCTCGCCCACAACCGGCGCGGCATCAACTTCAACACGAAGTGGGCCGACAAGAGTGGCTTGGTCGAGTTCGGCGTAGGCTGGGGCGTTGCACACGAGCTAGCGGCGACCACGTCGACCCTCTCCTTCACCCACCGCATCAACGGTCTGGCGCTCTCGCGCGTCTACAACCCGTTCCCTGCCGACGCGGTCTTCGCGACGCAGTTCGGCCCCTACGGTCGGAAGTACTCGTTCTTCCGCGGCTTCTTCGAAGAGGTCCCGACGACCGATGTCGACCAGGTGACGGGCGTCCCGATCACGCGGAAGTGGTACCACTCCGTCGACCTCACGGCCAAGGGGCGCGTGGACCTCGACGGCCGCAAGCTGTACGGGTTCTACCTCGGCAGCTTCTCGTCGGCCAACCGCGACTTCACCGCCCTCCCGCACGACGACGATACCTACCTCTTCTACCAGTCGCACGAGATCGACGCCTACTTCGAGCTCTTCCCGCGTGTGCTACTCGCTGGCTACCTCGGCGTCGAGTTCGCCAAAGGCGGGCGCTTCACCCCGCGCAACATCACGCTGCCAGAGGGGGTGGAGGTCGACCCGGCTGACCCGAACGCGCCGAGGCCCAGCAATATGACGATGGACCAGCGCGGCTTCGGTGCCGGTCTCGGCTTCGACATCACGCTCGCGGACAATGCCGGGCTCTACATCCGCCACCGCTGGCTGGATTTCGAAGACCGGGCCTTCGCGTTCGACCGCTACGTCGGTCGAGAGCTGACCGCCGAGATCAAGGTCTTCTTTTAGTCGAGTGCCGGTCCTCGCTAGCGCTCCGTTCTTCTCCTTCGATTGCCCTTTCACCCCCCTCGCGGTATGAGGTTGTTTTCTCTCCCTCGCCTTCTCGCGCTGGCTCTAGCGCTGCTCCCCGTGGCAGCCTCGGCGCAGGCTCCCTCCGATGACCCAGACGAAGGCATCGGCCTTCGCTTCAATGGCATGGGGCGCACGCTCCTCCAGCAAACCGGTCTCGGCGGCGATATAGCCGACAGCGACACCATCAACGCCCAAAACCAGACCGACGGCGAGTTCGTGCTGGACCTGGCGCTCAACGCGCAGCCGAACGCCGACACGGAAGTGCAGGCCGTCATCCGGTTCCGCAACGAGTTTGGCGGCTTCTTCGGGGCCGGCGTCAACGTCGAGGTGCGTGAGCTCTGGGCTCGCGGCGTCGTCGCCGACGTGATTCGCTACCGGGTGGGCGACATGGACAAGGTCCTCACGCCCTACACGCTCTACCTCGAAGAGGAAGACGGTGTGGTGCTCGAACCGGAAGTCTTCCGCCCACAGAAAGAGATCCTCTACTACGAGGAGTTCTACACGGGGCAGAACACGCGGCGCCTCCAAGGAGCCAATCTGGGCTTTGGCCTCGAGTTCGAACAGGGGCTCGAAGCGCTCGACGTGGACGCCTTCATCGCGCGGCTGCGGGGCACCAACTTCACCAACACCCCAACGCGACTCATCGGTGGCGGCCGGGCGTCGGTGTCCACCGCGCCGCTCACGTCGGCCGGCTCCCAGGTGGACCTCGGGGCCAACCTCGCCTACACGTGGGACGACCTCAACTCGGGCGACGCAAACGAAGGGATCCGCAACTGGGTGCTCTCAACCGACTTCGACGTCGCGGTGTTCGACGGTCCCCGCTTCACGCTGAACGTCATCGGTGAAGCAGGCGTCTCCTCCGTCACCCTCGGCGAACGCGTCCGGCGGCCCGACGGCCCGCCTGGCCCCAACCAGGACTCCGTCTTCGTCTTTGAGCCGTTCCTCGAAGAAGACGACACCTTCGTGGAAGTCGGTCTGCAGAGCCGCTACAAGCCGCTCGACCTCACCTTCACGGCGCAGTTTGTCAACGTGGGCCCAGACTTCTTCAGCGCCGCTGCCCAGAGCAAGCGCGTCGACTACAGCCGGGCGCTCGGTGTGTACAACCGCCTCGGCAACGACCGTCTCGAGCGGCTCCCGACGCTCTTCGACCTCACCCGGGACCCGGAACTCTACACGTTCCGCATCTCGGAGCAGTTGATGGCCTACGACCCGCGTTTCAGCAACGTGCTGCCCTACGGCCGGGCAACGCCAAACCGCCGAGGCGCACGCCTTGGCGTGGACTACGCGCCGCAGGAAGGCTTTGTCGACGCCTCGCTCGACCTGGCTCTCCTCACCGAGCTGCGCGGGCAAGGAACCGATGAGCTGAAGGACTTCCTGCTCCTGCGCGCCTCCTCCGACGTGGACATGGCGACGCTCACAGGCCTCAGCCGCCTCTTCGACATCACCCTCGGGCTGCAACTCGAGGACACCAGCCGGGGCGGCGTCGCCGTCGAAGAGGTCGACCTCAGCTCTGTGCTCTTCGAAGCAGGGGTCGCCTTCGAGCTGTACAACCGGCTTGACGTGCTGGCCGGTGCCAAGCTGCGCACTGCGAGCGGCCGCGAGTACATCCCGCTCCTCGAAAACTTCAACGATGTGCGCGACTTCCCCGAGCCGTTCGACATCGACGACCAGGAGACCCTCCTCGGAGGCGGCCTCCGCTACCGCTTCCGCGACGACGTGTACTTGACCGTGCAGTACCAGCACTTCAACTACACCAACGACGCCACGCCCGCCGAGGGCGTCACGCTCCCGCCTGCCGACTACAGCTTCGGGCAGATCTTCGCGCTCTACTCCATGTTCTTCTAGCCTCTCGCTTTCATGCCTCGTACTGTATCGTTTGAAGGCGCGCGCCGCGCCGTGCAGACTTGGGCAGGGGCGAGTCTACTGCTCGCCTGCGCCCTCACCCTCGCCGCCTGCGACCACGCCACCGACGTCTTTGACGGACCCGGTCTGGTCGACCGCTTCGGCGACTTTACCCTCATTGAGCCCCTCACCGCCAGCCAGTCCAGCGTCGACTTTGCCGGCGGAGAGACCGTGGTCTTCGAGGCCACATTCAACAAGCAGTCCAACTGGACCATCGAGATCGTGGGCCAGGAGAGCGGGGCCGTGAAGCGGATCGAAGGCTTCTCCCGCGAAATCTCCAGCCAGAACGCCACCTGGAACGGGAGCACCTCCGCGCTGCCCTTCTTCCGGGCCGAACCCATCGTGGCCACGTTGCTGATCGAAGGGCTCGTCTTGGAGGAGTCGCCCCCGACCAACGTGGCGGTGACGAGCGCGCGCATCTACCCTGGCGACCGCGTGACTGGCTTCGAGGCCGACGACGTTGCCAGCCTCGTGCTCGGCAACTTCGAGTTCGAGCTCGATCTCACGGCCACGGGACCCAGCTCCGAAATCCCCGCGGCCGAAGGAGGCCTCTTCTACCTGATCCGAAGCACAGGCGGTCCCACCGTGGCCGACCCGTTCTTCATCGGCCTGACGAGCATCTTCCCGGCACCAGACGGCCCGACCTATTTCTCCGTGCCGACCGCCGTTCCTGAGGACCTCTTCTTCAACGCGGCCCTCTACAGCTTCGGCACCCCGAACACGATCGCGGTCATCCAGGTGGGCGTCGACAGCAACGGCAACGGTGTCTACAACGACGGCGTCGACGCGGTCGTGAGCATCATCGACCAGCCGGTCGACTGGGAGGGCTGGCGGCTCTTCAGCATCCCCTTCTCCGACACGGTGTTCACGCAGGAGCAGTTGGAGACGATCGTAGCTGTGCGCCTGTTGCTGATCTCAGACAACAACGGACAGCCGAACCCGCCCCTGCCCGTCGACTACGGCGTCGACTTCATCACGTTTACGGCGGGCGGCCCGCTTGAACTCTAGCGCGGCACTCCCGTTTAGCCCGTACACAAGACAGCCGGCTCTGCATGGTCGCTCGTTGGCGATGCCGGGTAGGGCTGTCAGTGTCTTCCGTATCTCCCCGATTTCCTCCCATGGCCATGCGTGCCTCTCGCTTCTCTGCTGCCGTCCTCCTCGTGCTGCTCGCGGTGGGGGCCTCGTCGTGCGTGCGCTTCCAGACCGTCAACCTCTACGACGGCATCGCCACGCCGCCGCCGCCCGAACGGCCCAACTCGATCTCGCTCGCGGTCGAGCCCACGATCTACAGCGACCAGAACGACGACCAGATCTGGTTCCAAGACGACACCAACTGCACGCAGGGGCAGTTGACCGAGGAGGTGGTCTTCGAGGGCGAGCGCGCCATCCAGGTGTCGTGGAACCGCTTCGTGGAGGGGTGCAAGTGGGCAGGCATGGGCGTTGGCTGGGACAACTGGGCGGGCAAAGACCTCTCGGAGCTGCTGCCCTACGCCGCCATCTCGATGCGCGTCCGCACCGTCGAGGGAAAGATGTACGGCCTACCCATCGTACTCACGCTCGAAGACTACGGTGGCGGCATGGGCTTCGCCTACACCGGCAACCGCTACTTCGAGCGCCCCTTCATCGACGAGGAGTGGCAGCGCGTCATCGTCCCGCTGGCTGACTTCGACCTGGACGTCGAGAACCTCGACCCGACCAACGTGAAGCAACTCATGTTCGAGTTGCAGCAGAGCGGGAGCATCTACATGGACGACATCGAAGTCATCTTCTACGACCCGGTGCCGCTCGAGCCCTGGCTTGTCGAGGAGCCGCGCCCCGATCCGGCCGCCCTCCCCATCACGCTCTTCGACGACGGGTTCATCAACGACGACGGGTGGGGCCTCGTCACCGACGCCTGCCAGTCGGTCCAGATCACGCAGGCCGCCCCCTCCATGGGCGACGCCGCCCTGTCCTTTGAGTGGGACATCTCGGGCGACGAGTGCTACGAGGGCATGGTGGGCGTGAGTTGGGACAAGTGGTTCCCAGTGGACGTGACCTCGATCTCCGAAGTTGCCGGGATCCAGTTCGACGTGCGCCTGCCCGAGGGCACCGCCACGCAGATCCCAGCCCGCATCGCGCTCGAGGACTACGGACGCCGCACCTCGCAGATCATCCTCGACGCGCGCTTCCTCGAATCCGGCACCTTCACGACCGAATGGCAGACCGTCACCATCCCGTTCTCGGCGCTGCGCGGTGGGGGGCGTGAACTCGCCTCCGCACCAGCGACGGTCGGCAACCTCCCCGAGTTCAGCGACGGTGCCGACCTGCGCAACATCAAGCAGTTGATGTTCTTCCTGGACGAGGCCGGTGCCATGTTCGTCGATAACCTGAAGCTCATCGACACGGCCTCGGTCAGTGTCGGTCCGCTGGAACGGCGCTAGAACTCAACAGGCGCGCTCCCCCGGCTCAAGGGGCGCAGTGTAAACGGTAGCCATTTACGACGCATCGATCCGACCGTCATGAGAACCTTATTCCTTCTTGCTCTCTCGCTGTCCCTGCTCGCAAGCGCGGCCTATGCGCAGAACGAGCAAGACACCACGACCGACCGACCCGCCTCCTCGGGAGTCCTCGAAGAGACGCCCACCTTGGAAGGCGTAATCCCCGTCGAAATGCGCCAGGACGACGACGGCAACTGGACGCTCTATCGAGGCGGCGAGCCCTACTACATCCGCGGCGCCGGCGGCATCCAGTTCATGGACCGAGCGGTCGCGTACGGAGCCAACTCGGTACGCACCTGGGGCGCGGGCGAGGCGATCTCGGTCCTCGACGAAGCGCACGAACTCGGGCTCTCCGTGGTCTTCGGCCTCTGGGTCGGCATGGACCGCCAGGGATTCGACTACAGCGACACGAAGAGCGTCGAGTCTCAGTTGGCGCGCTTCCGGGAGGTCGTACGCGAGTACAAGGACCACCCCGCGATCCTCATGTGGGGCGTTGGCAACGAGGTGGATCTCTTCTACGAGGACTTCAAAGTCTGGGACGCCATCAACGACATCGCTGAGATGATCAAGGAAGAGGACCCGCACCACCCGACCATGACGGTCACGGCGGGGTTGGACGTGGCCGAGATCCAACTCATCATGGAACGCGCCCCTGCGATCGATATTATGGGCATCAACACCTACGGGGAGTTGGTCGGCGGCACGCGCGAATTCCGCTCCTACGGCTACGACGGCCCGTCCGTGGGCACGACGCTGCGTCGCGCCGGCTGGGACGGCCCTTACATCATCGCAGAGTGGGGCCCAGACGGCCACTGGGAAGTCCCGCGTACCTCGTGGGGCGTGCCGATCGAGCAGACGAGCACGGAGAAAGCCAGGGTCTACCGCCTCCGCTACGAGCGTGGTATCGCGGCAGACTCGGCGTACTGCATCGGCTCCTACGCCTTCCTCTGGGGCGAAAAGCAGGAAACCACGCCGACGTGGTACGGCATCTTCACGCCGGGGGGCTACGAGACCCAGGTGATGGACGAGTTGGAATACGTCTGGACCGGTAGCTACCCGGAGAACCTCGCCCCCCAACTTGACGCCCTCACCATCAACGGACAGGACGCCTTCGCAAACGTCTACCTGGAACCGCGCGAGGTCGCGACCTTCTTCGCCGACGTGACCGACCCCGAGGGCCGCCCGATCCGCTACGACTGGGAAATGCTACCCGAGAGCACGGACATCCGTGCCGGCGGCGATGCCGAGACACGGCCTGACGCGGTCGAGCTCGACATTGTCAGCGGCCGAGATGGCGAGATCAACGTGCGCGTTCCGCGCCGCGAAGGCCCCTACCGCATGTTCATCTACGCGTACGATGACAGCGGCAACGTCGCCACGGCCAACATCCCCTTCTTTATCGGATCGCCGGAGCAGGCTTCGGCTCGGTAGACTAGCTACGTGCGCCCCTTCGCGGGTACTCAACGCGTCATTCATTCCAGAACTACGCACTCTCGACATGCTTCGTGCTGCTATCCTCTCTGTGTTCACGCTCGCCGCGCTGGCCCTTGGCGCCTTCGCCGTAGGGTGTGACAACGCAGTGACCCAAGAAATCCCCGATGCCCAGGCAACCCCAGCTGGCTGGTCTCTCGTATGGTCCGATGAGTTCGACGGCACCGAGGTCGACGAGTCCAAGTGGGAGTTTCAACTCGGCGACGGGTGCCCGGACCTCTGCGGCTGGGGCAACGCCGAACTCCAGAACTACACCCGCGAGACCAGCGTCGTGAGCGACGGCACGCTCAAGATCACGGCGCGCCAGAACATCGTCGGTGGCGACACCACCTACACATCGTCGCGTCTCCGCACGCTGGGCAACGGCGACTGGACCTACGGCCGCTTCGAAGTCAGCGCCAAGCTCCCCATAGGCCAAGGCATGTGGCCGGCCATCTGGCTCCTCTTCAGCGAGGACACCTACGGCGGCTGGGCCGCTAGCGGCGAGATCGACATCATGGAGGCAGTCGGCAACAAGCCGGACGAGATCTTCGGCACGATCCACTACGGCGGACCCTTCCCGCAGAACGTGTTCAAAGGGCGGGACCTGAAGCTGGCCGCTGGCACGTTCAGCGACGATTTCTTCGTCTTCGCCATCGAATGGGAAGAAGGTGAGATCCGCTGGTACGTCAACAATGTGCTCTACCAGACCCTCACCTCCGAGGACTGGTTCACGACGGGAAGCGACAACCCCGCTGCACCGTTCGATCACGCGTTCCACATGATCCTCAACGTAGCAGTGGGAGGCAACCTCCCCGGTGCGCCCGACGCCACCACGCAGTTCCCGCAGACCATGGAGGTGGACTACGTGCGCGTCTACGAGTGGACTGGTGAGTGAGCCGAGCGAATCCGACAGAGCGAAGCCCCCGGCTGCAGGATGCGGCGGGGGCTTCTCTTTTTGGAGCGAGGCGACCGTAGCAACTAGGGAGTAGTAACGTTCAGGCAGTTGAGCGGTCACGCCGCCGCGATTTTGTTCCCGCAAGGCGGATGAGAGCCTCCCCGGACCTGATCCGGGGAGCGCGATCCTGTAGGCTCGGGTGACGAGTCCGAACGAAGCGTAACCGAGGCTGTGAGCGACGGTCTACTCGAAGGCTGCAGCGACCCCAACGACGGCTCGGCGCTCCCGTTTATGCCCAGGCCGAAGCACCGGGGCGAGGGTGGCAGATCGGTCAAGCGTGTGGGACTAGCCGGGCCCTACAGGGCCACGTCCACCGCGATATGCTCGATGGTCCCAGTCCGGTTGAACACCTCGGCGCTCACGTCTGCGGGAAGCGTCGTGCCCTCGAACACCTCGTTCTTCGCTCCAGACCGCGCTACCTCGATGCGGGGCGACGAAGCGCGACGGTAGAGGACCGGCACCTGCGCATAGGTGAAGGCCATCGCGCCGGTAGGCACGTCGAGGGTTTGCGGCGTGTTGTCGAGGTCTACGTACCCGAACGTCGTCGGTGCGTCGAAGAACTCGTCGGGCCGGAGGAGGCGGGGCTCGAAGTGGAGCCGCCCGTGCTCGACGGAGACGCCGAGCTCGCCCCAGCGCCAGATGAGGTCTTCCTTCACCATGCCGGTCATGCCAGGCTGCTTGGCGCCCCCGGTGCCCGGTGAGTGTGAGTAGGGATCAGTCGGGAACGCGCCGTATTCAAGCGGCGACTTGTTGAGGCCAAGCCCGCCGCGCAGGTCGTGGTAGCCCTCGGCGAGCTTCCGAAGCGTCTCGGCGTCGGTGCCCGCTTCGTGCGCGCGGAGGAACGTCCGCTGCGCGGCCACGACGAGCTTCGACACCATGTGCCAGTAGATGCTGCCGAGGCCCTCGTAGCCGAAGAACGTGCCCGAGCGGCCTGTGTAGGCCGGGTGATCAAAGTGGGTGTCGAAGAGGTCGAGCAGCGCGTCGCGCTCGGCGGCGACGGCGTCCGGGTGGTCCTTCTCGATGGCGTCGAGGGCGTCCGCGGCGTTGGCGCGGTTGCGGAACGTGCCGTTGAAGTGCACGCCCCTGCGTACGTCTTGCACGACGAAGCGCGTATCGCCGTCGGCGAGCAGCTGCTGAAGCAGCGGCGAGGCTGCCACGGCCGTGTCGGGGACGTTGTTCTTGGCAAGGAAGCCCGGCAGGTCGCGGTCGGGATAGAGGCGGTACGTGTGCTGGTCAGGGCGGTAGAGGTCGCTCGTGCGCATCGTCTCGATGACGCCGAGCAGCGCCTCCGGGTCGAGCACGCCCGCACCGAGCGCGGCGACCTGCCCTTCGAGCATCGGGTAGAGCGTCTTCACGCCGATGCCGTCCGCATCGATGCCGTCCGAGGGGATGACGAGCAGATTGTAGGCGTTCGCGAGGCCGTCTTCCTCACGGCGCGCGTCTCGGAGCGTGGCGTCCACGGCCTCGCGCACATCGTCGAAGAACGACAGCAGCGCGGCGGGCTCGGTGGTGCGCGTGCCTCCCGAGAGGCCGTTCGTGTAGAGGCGCGAGCGGTAGGCTTCGCCTGCGTGCCCGAGCGCGTCGAGCAGGTCCTTTCGTGCGGCGTCGGTGAGCGGGGCCTCGGCGTCGAACCCGGCGAAGGCGGCCGCGACCGCGTCGGTGAAGTCGGCGACCTCCTCGGCAAGCGTGACGGGGCCGTCGGCGTCGGCGAAAATCGCCTGGATGAGGTCGAGGTAGCGCCGCAGTTCGTGCAACGTCACCATCGAGATGCCATAGCCGACGAGCGCGTTGTTGGCGTCGTTCCACTCGGGTCGCTGCGTGTTCATCCAGATGCCGCCGCCCGCCACGAAGTTGGAGAGCTTGGCGAGGAGCGGCACCAGGAGCTTCTCGGCGAGCGTCGCGCGCGTTATGGCGTCGCCCGTGTAGAGCAGCTTGCCATCGGCCCCGACGGCCGCGACGCGCGCTTCGATGCGGTCGTGCTCGTCGTAGTCGTAGTCGATGGTGCTGCGCGGGTCCGCGAGGAGGTCGGCGTAGGAGCAGATGCGGTACGGGACGTTCGCGTAGGTGAACAGCCGTTCGTTGAGGCGCGCCGTGAGCCGCTCCGGCTCGTGCTCGTGGACGAGTTCGAGCAGGTGGAGGAGGTAGACCAGCTGGTGGTCGCCCCAGTAGCCGATGTACGACCACTCGTCGTCGGGCTCGATGACCTCCCAGTCAATGCCGTTGTGGGAGATGCGGTAGGGGTTGTAGCCGTCGGCGGTGGAGGCGTTGAGGAAGGTCGCGACCATGCCCTCGCCGAACGCCGGGAACGAGCGGCCGAGCGCCTCCCAGTTCTGGAAGAGATCGCGCCAGTTGCCCTGGAAGCCGCGCTTGACGGTGCCGTCGTCGGCGCGCAGGTCGATGGAGAAGAAGTTCCAGGGGCGGCTCGGGTCGCCGTGGCGGCGGCTGAAGCTGAGGGGGAGGTACTGCCGGCACAGCCGCTCCAGGTCTGGGTCGAGGTCTTGCCGCTCGTCGAGGAGGGCGCGGAGGTCCTGCACCGTGATCGCGTCGGGGAGCGCAGCGAGGAACGCGTGGTCGGCGAGCGGCCGGTGGTGCGTCCGCACGTGCGCGATCAGGTCGACGCGGTAGATGCGGTAGCCCTCGTCGAAGACGCCGCCGCGCATGATGTTGAACAGCGTGTTCGAGAACTGCCGCGTGGCGATCATGCGGTCGGCCGAGGCCTGGAGGCCATCCGCTGCGGCGACGAATTCGCGCAGCCGGGCGGTGCCCGCTTCCACGTCGTCGAGGACGGCCTGTTGCAGCGAGGCGGGGTCGCCCAGCGCGTCGATGAGCGCGACGGCGTCAGCGGCGTCCTGCTCGATCTCGGCAACGAGCATCCACTGCCGTTCGTCGCCTGGGGTGAGGTCGAGCGTGGCGTGGACGACGTAGGCCCCGCGCTCGGCGCGCACGTCGCGCTCGGGCTGTAGGGCGTGGCCCGCGCGGAAAGCGTCGAGCTGGCGCGTCGAGAGGAGGTGGAGATCGGGTGCGAGGCCCGCCTGCCAGACGGTCGTCGCCATGAGCGACTCGCTCGGCTCGGCGCGGTCCACGGGCTGTGCCGAGAGCGTGATCATCCCGAGGCCCGAGCCGGGGTCGAGTTCGTTGCGCTTGTAGGCGTCGGCGAGGACGCTGCGCTCGCTCTGCATGGGCCGGCTGACGCCATAGGGCATGAGGTTGCGCAGGCCGTCGAGCACCTGCACGCGAACCGGAGCATCGCCATGATGGGTGAGCACGGTGCGGCGGACGAAGCCGTAGCGCTCGCTCGTCGCCCACGTCGTGGCGACGGTGAGGCCGAGGTCGTCGTTGACTTCCTCGAAGCAGAGGCGGTCGCCGTGGAGCGACTTGTAGAGCGAGCGGCGCGTGCGGTAGAGGCCGGCGTAGCGGTCCGAGAACGGCTCCCAGAGCGCCCACGTCGGCTGGCCGTCGCCGCTGGCATCCTGAGCGACGCGCAGCAGGGTCGCGCCGCCTGTCGTGTTGCGCGCGTCGTGGATCTTGTCAACCGTGGTGTAGGGGAACAGCCCAAAGTCGGGGCTGCGGCGCCCAGCGGTGAGCGCGCCCGTCGAGGACACGAACGTCCAGTGGTCGCTCGAACTCACGAGCGACATAAAGAACGGCCGCATCTTGTCCACATGGGCGATGTGGTACCACGTCTCGCCGTCGCGCTCCACGAACGCGCCCGTGACGGGGTCGTCTGAGGGGTGGAGTGCGGCACCGCCGACGCGCACGGCAGCAGCGGGAGCGTCGGGCAGCAGCAGCGTCCGCCAGTGCGGGCCGCGTTCCCGGTCTTCGAGTGCGGGGGTGCTAGTTGCCTTCGACGAAGAACGGGATATTGGCATGAGCGGCGCTTCCTTGCTGGTCGTAAACGTTTATAAATAGACGATAGGCTCCGGGTTCGGTCGGAGCGGTCACGGTCACCGTCGTCCCTTCGCCTTCGATGGTGTCAGGGATGGCAGGCGGAACCTCTTCGTCGTCGCCGCCCTCGCTGGTGGCCTGGCTCTCGGCGAGCACTTCCCACGCGTAGCGGAGCGTGTCGTCATTGGGGTCGGTGACGGCGACCTCGGCTTCATACGACTGCCCAGCCTGCATGGTGATCCCGTCTCGGGCGGTCCGTCCGTCGAAGGTGAACGACGCCAGGCGCGGGGCGCGGTTCTCGGGCCACTCGCCGGTCCAGATCTGCTGCATCACGTCCACGGACTCGGTCTTTTCGCCGCTCGGCATGAACATGCCGTACCACGTCGGGGTGCGCTCCTGCTTCTGGCCCCAGAGGAAGACGTACGAGCCCAGGATCTGCGTCGTGTCCGGGGCGATGGCGGTGCGGTAGCGCTCGCCGTAGAGGTCAGCCTTGACGGCGCTGTTGTTCTCAATGGGCGCGCCCCAGGGCGTCGTGCCGACCTCCCAGTGGCCCGTCGCGCCCCACTCGGTGACCATGAGCGGGCCGTCCCAGCCCGACTCCTCGATGTAGCGCGGCAGTTCGCCGATGGCTCCGTAGAACTGGACCGAGAGGAGGTCGAGCGCCGGGGCGCGGGTCTTGATCTCGGTGGCGAGGTCTTCGCTCAGGCCCGCGAGCATGGTCGTGGTCGGGTGGTTCGGGTCCACCTCCTCGATCATCGCAGCGATGCCGCCGACGGCGTCCCAAACCTTCGGATTCGTCGCACCGAGGTTGAGCTCGTTGCCGATGCCCCACATGAGGAGCGCAGGGTGGTCCTTGAGGCGCTCCACCTCGCCACGGATGCGTTCGAGTTGCTCGGCGACGGCTGCCTCGTCGTCGTAGTCGAAGCCGAAGATGCCACGGCCCTCGCCCTCGCGCTCGCGGGCGATTTCGAGGCCCATCGTCACCATCAGCCCAGCGGCGAACGCACGGTCGAGGATCTCCTCGGCGGTGTCGCGCCCGTTGTCCGTACGCCACGTGCGGAACGAGTTCGCCCCGTGCGAGGCCAGCCGGTCAATGTCGCCGAACTCCAGTCCGGCCCCGTTTACGAAGAACGGCGCGCCGTTCACCGTGAGCTGGTAGCGCCCGTCGGTCTGCACGACCTGCACGACGCTAGGGCCCTCCAGGAGGCGGTTGGGCGCGGGCAGGCCGGGCCTGTCGCACGCGGCGAGGAGTGCCAGAGGGAGAGCGAGCACGAGGAGACGAGGAGAGCGCATGGGGAAGAGGCTGAGCAGGACGCCGTGGCACGACGACGCGCTCAAGAGGCGGGACGCACAGCGCGAGGGACCGCCGGATGGGGTCGCCTCGCGCTGGCTACACAGAGAACGAAGGTTACCGGACGAGCTCGGCTTCGAGCTCTTCGAGCGTCCGACCTTTTGTCTCGG
The DNA here is from genome assembly GCA_039178415.1 of Bacteroidota bacterium. Taxonomy (GTDB): domain Bacteria; phylum Bacteroidota; class Rhodothermia; order Rhodothermales; family Rubricoccaceae; genus JBCBEX01. The sequence continues at coordinate 8,951 of JBCDFF010000020.1, read as the reverse complement.
GCACGACCATGATCACGAACACGAGGCCCGCCGCCGCGAAGAGGCCGTAGATCAGGAAGGTGACCGAACTGCCAAGCGTAGCCAATTCCCAAGGGAAGAGCTGCTGGACGAGGAAGCTCACGCCCGAGTTGATCAGGACCACGAACGAAATCGCGATGCCGCGTATGCGTTGCGGGAACAGCTCCGAGAAGAGTACCCACATCACCGGCCCGAGCGAGACCGCGAACGATGCCACGAAGCCTAGAATGCCGATCAGGATGAGCCAGGAGTTCATCGAGATGGCCGCCGTGATGAGCTGCGACTCCAGCACCGTGGCGGTCTCCGTGCCGAGGGCCGCGGCAAGCCCGGCCTTGTACGCGAGGTCGCTGTCGAACGTCTGGCCTACAAGTGGCGCGAGCGCTTCGGCATGCTCGGTGAAGTCGGCGAGGGCGGCTTCCGGCAGCGTGTAGGTGGCCTGCCCGAAGCCGTACGCCAGGAGCATCATCATGCAGGTGATGCCGACGAGGCCAAAGGTGAGCAGCGGCTTGCGCCCGAGCCGGTCGATGAGCGCGATGGCAATGAGCGTAAAGACCAGGTTGATCACGCCCACGAAGATGGCCTGCACGAACGAGGCGTCGGTCCCGATGCCCGTCTGCTCAAAGATCACCGGCGCGTAGAAGAACACCGAGTTGATGCCTGTGATCTGCTGCAAGACCCCAACCACGACCCCGATGGTGATGACCAGGCGCAGCGCGGGCGCGAACAGCTCGCCGATGCCTGCCGAGTCCTTCTCGGCGTCGGCTTCGATGTTGGCCTTGACCTTCTCGACTTCCTGGACGGCCGCCACGCCGCCGATGGCCATCTGCATGATCGGCAGTGCTTCGCCCTCGCGGCCCTGCGTGATCAGCCAGCGGGGGCTGGAGGGGACGAAGAAGAGCCCACCGAAGTAGAGGATGGCCGGCAGTGTTTCGAGCCCGAGCATCCAGCGCCAGTTGTACTCGTCGAACTTGAGCGACTGCGCCCACGAAGCGTCGGACTGGCCGAGCTGGAGGATGAGGTAGTTGGTGAAGAACGCCACCGTGATGCCGATCACGATGTTGAGCTGGTTGAACGACACGAGCTGGCCGCGCATCTGCGGCGGCGCGAGCTCGGCGATGTACATCGGCGCGATGATGAGCGAGGCACCCACGCCGATGCCGCCGATCATGCGGGCGATCACGAGGGCCGTGAACGACGGCGCGAGCGCCGAGCCGACGGCCGAGATGGCGTAGAGGATCGCCGCGACCACGAGCACGGGTTTTCGCCCGACGCGGTCGCTGATCGGCCCGGCGAGCATCATCGCGAGGGTGGCCGTCAGCGTGAGCGAACTGACCGAGAAGCCGAGCTGCAGCTTGGTCAGCGCGAACTCGATCTCGATGAACTTGATGACGCCGGAGATGACCGAGGCGTCGAAGCCCATCAGGAAGCCGCCCAGCGCGACCGTCAGGGCGACACGGGTGACGTAGAGGCGATTGACGACCATAGACGGTGGGGTGGGGGAGGCCTCAAGCGCCGAGCTGGCACGAGGCAAGACTGGGGGAAACGATGAAAACCTTTTCAGGGATACCCCAATGTACCGCTAAGGACTTGGTTCGCCAAGCGCAGGGAAAGCGTTTCCAGGGCTGTCCTCCAAAAGAGGTGGGTACAGGTCGCCCCCTACAGCGAGCGCACCAGCGCACGTGCCCATCATCGGCTTACCAACGCCGAAACGGACGTCCTTCCTGCCAGCTTTGCTCGAACGGACCTGCTAGAAAACGCCGCGGCAGTTCTTCCCTAGGTAGACGTTGATGCGGTCCACTTCTGTGGCCCCTTCTGGGAGCTCTGCGTCCTCAAGCCCGGGGTAGGACTCCTGGCTCTTCCAGGTCTCGATGGTTGTGCTGAAAAACTGCGAGGCCGAATCGTCGGCTTCGTAGATGATCAACTCGTATCGCTCTTCATAGTCCCCGCCGAATCGCGTGACGACTTGCCATTCGCCGTCTCGTTTGTACGAGGTGTTGGTGTGGTCTGACTGGGGGTAGTATTTGTCGTCCGAGGGCTTGAGTACCACCCAGATGTCCCCTTCGTGGCCTTCTGGGTAGACGCCCATAGACAGGATTCGGCAGTCAACGGAGTCTGCCTCAACGGGTGAAACCACCTTGACAGAGGTGACAGGCCCCTCGATCTCGATGCTGTTCCCCCGGGAGACGTTTTCCATCTGGCTGCTCACATACGCCACGTCGGCGGTGTAGCTGCCGAACATCACCATGAGCACGCCGAGGATGCCTAGAGGTATACCGACCTTGGGATTGATGAGCTGGGTGTCAGCGCCTTTCTTCCTCTGACTGCTGAGAACTGACACAGCTATGAGGATAATCCCGACTACTATGATTAGTGCTTTTGCTGACATTGTTTTGGCCTTCTTCTGGGGCGTGAGCGAAGTACGGTGCAGGTGAGCTACAGGGCACCTCTTCGCTCTTCTAATTCGGCTTTTATTTCTCTGGCTTTTGTCTCGCTCAGGTCATAGTTCCACATGACCAGAATTGCCAGCGCTGCTGTGACAGCAGGGATGATGATATCTGCTATGCGAAGCTGTGTCATGGTCTCTACAGACTGCGTGGCGGCATTGCCATCGAACCCTACCCAGCCGAGTACCGCGCCGCCAACAATCAGCGCCAAGGCTTGGCCCAGTTTTACGGTCCACCAGTAAATGGCACCAAACGTGCCCTCTTTGCGTGGCATCCCGTTCTCTAGCTCGTCCAAGTCGCAGATGTCAGCCGTCATGCTCATCATCAACGTGAACAGGCAGCCTAACCCAAAAGCCATCAGGGGGAGAGGCAGGAACATGAGGAAGGGGTTGTCCGGGCTAAAGCCCCACCACTTCAACACGTAGCCAACGATCGAAAGGGCCGTAGAAATAATGAACGCCTTCCTCTTACCCCACTTGCCTGCCATCCACGATACGATGGGGATCACGAAGAACGCGGTGATAGCTGCTAGGATCGTAGAAAACCAAGCCGGCCAGGTCCCTGCCGCTGCGTAGTCGCCATTGAACAGATAGAACAGGATGATGAAAAAGCTAAAAGACGCTACGATTTGAAAGCCGTTGAAGACTAGAAAGGTGGCCCCGCACAACCGTAGAAATGGCTTGTGTCTAAAGACTTGGACCATGCCTCTGAACAAGTCGGCAAATACGCTGGTGAGATTGCTTAGCGAGATCTCCTGGCGATTCTCAATTTTACTTGAGTCGATGCCTTTGCAGAAAATAGCGGGTAGGATGCCAAAGATGATGGCTATGACGCCTACAATGATGGAGAGTGTTCGGACGCCCTCAGCCTGGGTGGCGAATAAGTTTTCGTCCGCGATCAGCACCCAGAACCAGGGGACAATCATCCAGGCTACTTGGCCTACCGTGTTGGCCAGTCCCATCAGTCTAGTCCGCTCGTTGTAGTCCGAAGTCATTTCGTATCCGAGGCCAATAAGCGGCGTCGAAAATGCCGTGTTGGCAAGAATGAATACGGCTGATATTGTCAGGAAGTACCAAAAATTATAATCCTGCGTATTATTCTCATCCATCTGCCAGAGCAAAATGAAGAGAAGGCCTGTAAGAACGGCCCCAATAAAAATGTAGGGCCTACGTCTGCCCCAGCGCGTATTCGTGTTGTCTGAGATGTACCCCATGATGGGATCGGAAATAGCATCGACCAATCGGGGCAGGCCACCGAGTAGTCCTGCTAGAAAGGGGTCCATCCCAAAGGCCGTGAGAAGGAAAAACATGAAAACAGACAGGGCGCCTGGCATCAAGTTGTTCACAAGGTGGCCCGATCCAAACGCCGCCTTCTGTACGAGGGGGACCCGGTCCTTTGCAGCGGTTGTGTATTCTGACATAGGTAAGCGCTTTGCGCTGATATCTGGGGAGGGTTCGTGTCTGTGTCGATTCCTGGTTTGCTGCGCGGTGGCAGCGGGGAGTTTAGTCAAAAAGCCGCAGAGTGCCTAGGGCGTGCGCGGGGCAATCGTTGCGGCGATCACCTAACGCGGTATGCGGGTTTAGCCGGTGGCGGGCGACGCGCCAGCAGGTCCTTCTCTGCCAGCAAAGCGCCACGCGGAGTGTCCGGACACGGCCCCTGACGTTGGCACCTCGATGGTTGCCACCCGCGAGCCTGCTTTCGCTTGGCGTCCAGGCGAATCCTGCTTCGCGCTGGCCAGCACCCGTGGCTACGGCTCGACAGGGGAGACCTGAGTATAGGTAGACGGGGTTACCCCAAATCGGTCGCGGAAGGCGCGGCTGAAGGCCGAGGTGCTCCGGAAGCCCACCGCCGCTGCGACTTCTTTCACGCTCAGCTCTCCAGCGGCGAGTAGCGTTGCGGCGCGGTTGAGGCGGGCTTCGCGGATCAGGCTCCCTGGCGAGTCCCCCGTGAGCGCGCTCAGTTTGCGCTGGAGTTGGCGCCGGCTCAGCGCGAGGGCCTCGGCCAGTCGGTTGGTCGTGAACCCAGGGTCGTCCAGACCCGCTTCGATGGCAGCCTCCAGGTCTGCCAGGAAGGCGGCTTCGCGGGGTGGGAGCGCTGCCTGAGCGGCATCCTCGTGCGCAGCGCCCGCAGGGGGGGCGACCGTGTGGTCAGCATGCGTCTCCGTGTTAGGGTGCTCGGTCCGTCGGCGCAGCGCTGCGAACCGGGCGCGCAGTCGGGCGCGTTCGCGCAGCAAGCCCGTCACCTGCGCGCGCAACTCGCCTGCGTGGAAGGGCTTGGCGAGATAGGCATCCGCACCGAGGTCGTAGCCCGCGATGCGGCTCTTCACATCCGCCCGCGCCGAGAGCAGGAGGACCGGGATGTGACTCGTCCGGGTGTCGCCCTTCAGCGTGGCGCAGAGCGCGAGGCCATCAACGCGTGGCATCATCACGTCCGTCACCACGAGGTCGGGGACCACGGAGCGCGCGTGCTCGATGCCCGCCGCCCCATCGGCGGCGGTCTCGACGCGGGCATAGCGGCCGAGCTGGGCACTCAGGTAGGCCCGCATGTCGGCGTTGTCTTCCACGACGAGCACGAGCGGCAGCGAGGCGTCCATGAGCGCGGTCGCGGAGGCGGGCTCAGGAACAGAGGCGATCTCGTCGAAGAGCGCATCCACCGACGAGGCGTCTTGGGAGAGCTGCTCGGCCTTGCCAGGCGAAGCGGGACAGGCAGGCGGCGTCGGGACCAGCGGCGTCGAGGCGGACGGGCACGCGAGCCCAGGGAGGCGTACCGTGAAGCACGATCCAACTCCGGGCTGGCTCCATACAGCCACGGAGCCGCTATGCAGTTCGACCAGTTCGCGCACCAGCGCAAGCCCTACGCCCGACCCCTCATGCGAGCGCGTGGGGCCGCTCTCGACCTGGTAGAACCGCTCAAACACCTGCGCCTGCTCCTCAAGCGCGATGCCGATGCCCGTGTCCTCGACCACCAGCACGGCGACGTCGTCCTCGGCCTTCAGCGAAACCCGGACGGTGCCGCCTGCCGGCGTGAACTTGAACGCGTTCGAGACAAGGTTGACGACGATCTTTTCGATGACGTCGGCGTCGAACTCGTGCGTGAAAGGCGGCTCGACGATACGTGTGTGGAGCGTGACCCCGCGCTGCTCGGCGTGGGTGGCGAAGAGCGCCGTGAGGTGGCGTACGTGGGCCCCGAGGTTGTTAGGCTGAGGCGTCGGGGTGAGCGAGGCTGCGCCCGCACCCAGCCGCGAAAGGTCGAGCAACTGGTTGATGAGGCGTAGGAGGCGACGGCCGTTGCTGCGTGCGCGGGCGAAGTGAGGCCGCGCCTCGGCGACAGAGCCGTATTCGCCGCGTAGGAAGTCCTCGATGGGCCCGAAGGTGAGCGTGAGCGGCGTGCGGAGCTCGTGGGAAATGCTAGCCAGGAAGCGCGTCTTGAGCTCGGCGGCGTGTTCGAGTTCGGCGGTTTGCTGCTCGAGCTGGGTGTTTTGGCGGCGGAGCGTCTCGGTCTGCGCATCTACCGCCGCTTCGAGGTGACGGGCGCGCCGCTCCGTTTGGTGCAGCCGGTAGTGCACCAGTCCGAAGGTGAGCCCGAGCAGGCCGAGACCGAGTGCGAGGCGGAACCAGAGCGTCTCATGCCACGAGGCGCGCTGGTGCACGTAGAGGGCGACCGGCGCACTCCATGCCCCGCCCATCCCGGCGCGCACCTCGAAGGTGTAGCGGCCTGGTGGAAGGTTCGTGTAGACGGCTTCTCGGGCTGCGGTCGCCTCCTCCCAGGCGTCGCGGTGGCCGACGAGGCGGTGCTGGAATCGAGCACTCTGCGCACGGAGGAACGCTGGCGCGGTGAAGGCCACGCGGAGGTCGCGCTCGGTGGGCGGCAGCACAACCGCCTCGTCTGTCCTGGTAGGGAGCGTCCGGTCGCCGACGCGGACGGTTTCGATCAGCGATCTGGGCAACGAGGGCGGGGCGATCGTGGCTGGGTCGACCACGGCGACGCCGCCCATCGTCGGGAACCAGAGGCGGCCGTCGCGGGCGCGGAGCCCCGCCTGCTGCACGCCGCCGTTGCCCTCGCGCGCGGGCAAGCCGTCGATCTCGCCATAGGCCACCGACGGCACGGTACTCGCCTCGCCGCGCGCCCAGGCGTCGAGGTCGGCGTGCGCGACCCAGAAGAGGCCCTGGTTGCTGTTGATCCAGAGTCGCCCGAGCCCGTCGTCGAGGATCCGGTGGAGCGAATTGGAGTGGAGCCCATCGTCTTGGCTGAGGCAGTTCAGGGACGTACCACGCAACGAGACGGCCCCTCGACGGTCGAGGCAGCAGAGCCCTCGATCTTCGGTGGCGATCCAGAGCCGCCCCTGCTCGTCCTCGTGGAGGTCGCGCACGTGGTTCGAGGCGAGCCCTGCGTCTTCGCTGAGCACCTCGAACGCGAGCGTGTCGGCGTCGAGCGGCGAACGGACCCGGAGGAGGCCTTGGCCGTCGGTGCCGAGGAGCAGGGCCCCGTCGGCGGTCTCGTAGAACACCTGAATGTGGTCGTGGGGCAGGTCGTCGAGTACCCCGAACGAGCGCCACTGGGATGGGGGGAGGTCGGCCCGCCCGCGCCAGAGCTTGTCGCGCGCGCTCACCCACAGCCAGCCGCGCGTGTCCTCGAAGAGGGCGAACACCCCGTGCAGGGTCTCGCCGTCGGGACCCACCGCCACGGGGCGGCACCTGGTGCCTTCGAAGCGGCAGAAGCGGCTGCCGCCCCAGAGGGTGCCGTCGCGCGTCTCGTAAAGAAAGGACGCATAGCCGAGCGTCGCCGGAAGCCGCGTCACGGCGAAGTCGGGGTCGATGCGCGCCGGACCGCCAGGACCGACGATGGCTGCCCAGACGGAGCCGTCCGCCCGCTCCGCAAGCCCGTAGGTGGCACTGTAGGCCCCGAAGGGGATGGCCTGGATCGGCTGTCGCCGGACGTGGTAGAGGCCGCTCGTCGTGGCGAGCCACAGCAGCCCGTCCGCGCTGGGTGCGGCCTCGACGATCTGCCCTGGGAGCGTGACGGCGAGCGTGGGGCTACCCTCCGCGCTCAGGCGGTAGAGGTGAGCCTGGCCGTCCCGCTCGGCGCTCCACACCATCCAGAGTGCGTCGTCCTCGCCGCGCCAGAAGGTGCCCTGGAAGCTGAAGCGCGCGTCGCCGAGGAACGGCGTCGCTGTGCGGCCCTCGATGCGCCATACTCGCCGGTCTGTGTCGTCGCGCCCCTCAGCGACGACCCAGGTACGGCCGTGCGCATCGTGCGCTACTTCAAGGAGCGGACGGCCTGGCAGCCACGTCCGCGGAGGGGCCGTGGGCGAAAAGGCCGCGAGCCCTCCAGCCGTCGCGGCCCACACGGTTCCGTTCGGTCCTACGGCAAGTTCACGGACATCGAGAGACGGCAGGCCGTCGCCGAGGCCGAGGACGCGCTCGGGCGGTACGTCCATAGCTGGAGCGCTACCGTCCGCAGCCCTCGCATACGCCCCCGGTGGGAAGACGTAGAGGCCGCCGTCGCGGGTGGCAACCCACAGCCGCCCATCGGGAGCACGCGCGACGTCGAACGTGACGTGGGGCAGGATCGTGGTGGGCACCCGGAGTACGTCGGCGCCGTGGACGAGCCGGAGCGCGTCGCCCCCTACGATCCAGAGCGCGTCTGGCGTGCGCCGGAGGTACGATTCCCGGTCCACGCCGAACGTAGTGGGGAGCACGGTGAACGCGCCGTCGGCATAGCGGACGAAGTAGCGGCCGTCGGAGTGAAACCAGAGCGCGCCGTCGGGGGCCGTGACGATGCCGCCGAAGCGGTTGGCGGGCAGGACCGGGTGCGTGGCCCGGGTGTGGACCACCATGCGGCTACCGTCGTAGCGGACGAGCCCGTCGTTGGTGGCGACCCAGAGGTAGCCCTCGGCATCGTAGGCGACGCCGGTGAGGCTGTTGGTGGGCAGGCCGTCCCGGATCGTCCAGCGGTGGAGGGCCGTGCCTTCGAGGAGGGTGCCGGCAACTGGCACGCCTCGCGGTGTCGTCTGCGCGCGAGCCGGGAGCACGCTCCACACCGCTGCGAGGAGTAGCAGCAACGCCCGGCGTGTCGACCCCCGGAACACCTCGGCGCGGCTACGCAGCATGATCAGTCCGGAAGGGGGCGAGGGCAGCGGCAGGACGCGTGCGCCAGGCACGAGCGAGGGACGGCAACCGGCCTCAGCAGGGAAGCCAGTGCAGGAAAATAGGGCGGCGGGCAGCCCAGACTCGCCCCCTTCCGCTGGCGGTGTTCGGGACTATGTGCACAGGGGCGCAAAAAGACGACACCGGTGCAAAAAGGCAAGCAATAGGCGCAAAAGGGCGCGCCTCCGTCCCACGATGCACGACGTACCCGGCACACATTTGTGCATCAGCACCTCGATGGATCGCTTCGCACCTCGTTGATCCCGACCGTTGCTCAGGACAAGGCGCGGCCCAGGCCCGGAGGCCACCAGCGCAGGATCACGAGCAGCGCAGGATCACGAGC